>JACRDF010000010.1:0-300000 GCA_016212925.1 Desulfomonile tiedjei | reverse complement strand
GTGCCGATGCTGGCGAACCATTTGCCGCCCTTGCGGATTATCGGCGGGATATTCGCAAGTGTCTCCACGTTGTTGATGAGAGTCGGATAGCCCCAGAGGCCGAATTCAGCAGGGAAAGGCGGGCGTGGTCGAGGAGTGCCTCGCCGGCCCTCGATCGAGGCGATTAGAGCGGTTTCTTCTCCGCATACGAATGCGCCTGCGCCGAGGCGGACCTTGACATCAAAATTGAATGGGGTGTTGAAGATGTTGTTCCCCAGCACGCCGAGGCGTTCCGCCTGTGCGATGGCTGTCCGAAGCCGTTTCACCGCGAGCGGGTACTCCGCTCGGACGTAGATGAACCCGTGGCTTGCACCTACAGCCGCTCCGGCAATGGCCATCCCTTCGATGACCCGGTGCGGGTCGCTTTCAAGGACACTGCGATCCATGAATGCGCCCGGGTCCCCCTCATCCGCGTTGCAGACGATGAACTTGGTGCTGCTGTTGGCCTTGGAAACCGCGGTCCACTTCAAGCCGGTGGGGAAGCCCGCACCACCTCGGCCACGCAATCCGCTTGCTACGACCTCTTCAATTATTTCGGAGGGAGCGGCAGACCTCGAGGCGAGATAAAGACCTTCATAACCGCCTGCGGCAATGTAATCCTCGATGCGCTCCGGGTCGATTTTGCCGCAGTTTTCCAGGACTATCTTTTCCTGGCGCTTGAAGAACGGCAACTGCGAGGAACCATCCAATCTGCTTACAGGCGCTCCTCCCAACGAATCCAGGATCTCGGAAACGTCTGTGACCTGCACTGACCGGTAGTACGTGCCTTGCGGTTCCACGGCAATCAAAGGTCCTGCCGCGCATAGTCCCAGGCATCCGACGCCCTTCACATCGACCCAGTTCTCCAGCCCGCGGATATTGACTTCCTTCTCGAATGCCGCCTTGAGCAGATCGCTCTGACAAGACAGGCACCCTGCCGCAACGCAGATGTGGATTTTGTGCTTAAATCCTTCCTGTCTGTCTTTCTCGATTTTCGCTATACCCTGGAGATCTTCAAGACTCAGTGTCATGGTCCGTCCACCTCCCTATTCTCTCCAGGACATCGGGCGGGGTCATTCTGCCTTTTACCTCGCCGTCAAAGACCACCGCGGGCGCCAAGCCGCACGAGCCAAGACATCTGGCGGTTACGAGGGACACTCTTCCGTCAGGTGTGGTCTCCCCTGGAGTTATGCCGACGGTCCGCTCGATGTTGTCCAAAATTGCGGACGCTCCCCCGATGTAGCAAGCGGTGCCCTTGCAAACCACGCACGTGTGGTCTCCGGGGGGTTTGAGAGCGAAATAGTGATAAAAAGTCGCGACCCCGTAAACACGGCTCAAAGGCACGTGCAGTCCTTCCGCGACGTATTTCAGGGCGTCCAGATCGATGAAACCGAAATGCTCCTGAACCGCATGGAGCGTTTCGATTAAGGCGTGAGGTGCGTTTCCATGAAGGCGCATGGTCCTGTTCACCAGCCGCCACCGCTGATCTCCACCAGATTTGGAAGATTCCTTCGCCTTTTCTTCCATCTTGATTTCCCTTCGTTTCAAGAAACCGTTGAACTTGTCCCAAGGTTTCGACCTCGACTCCTCAGAGGAGCAAGACCTGTGCCATAGGCTCAGGCCGCAAAAACCAAGACGGGAAAGGGAAAAGACTGCAGAACGAATCGGGTGGGAAATTTGATTGTCAGGCTTTTTTACACACTGTAAAGCAGGAGGATTACGAGAACCGCTATTTTCTTGAGATCCGGCAGTTGTACAGGTGAAGCTCGCCAGATAATCCGCTGAACTAAATTGGTTTGCCTGAGCCAGGATTATTCGGAGGGCAACTCAAAAAATGTATGTTCTTCTGCCCAACCATCTGATATGGTGAAAAGGTACTCTGTGCGTTCAGTTATTGCCCAGCAAATGGCATACCGTATGAGTTATATGAGCCTGGCCTAGTAGCACCAGACGAGACGTCAAAGCCCATGAAAAAACGTAGACTGAGTCAGTCTTTAGCGCAGCGGCTTGAACGATTGAGGACCACGCGGAAGTCATTTCTCGATTATGACAAGAACTTCCTGATGAATTTTTGTGAGCAAGCGTCTTTCATGCACTACGTGCTGAGCATGAAACCCGTCAAGCAAAAAATGGTCACCATCGCGGCAGCCGGGTATATGGTTTCTTTGGTGACCTGCTGGGAGACTTTTTTCAGGGATGTCTTCATATGCTTGTGTGAGCTAGACAAGACATTTGGGGCAAAATGTCTGGACATGACGAAGGCCAAGGATGATTTAGGACGACAATGCCGGGGCGATATCAAGGTTTCGGAATACTTGAGCCAACACTTCAATTTTCAGAACGAACACGACATTGAAGAAGCCTTTGCCCCGCTATTTGAAGGTCGTCTTCTTGAAAGCGTTATGTCTTATGAAATTCCTTTGGTCGCCGTCCTCGACGCAGTCGTCCGGGGCTTTCGTCTTGACGGTTTCTTTCCACATTGGCGTGAACTCGTAAATTTGTGTTTCGAACAAAGACACGAGATTATACATGATGCAAATTATAGGCCGAAAATCCCAAGGAATCGGATGGGTGAACTGGAGGCTCTGTTCCTTCTCGTCCCACAAGTGTTTACCGTCTGGCTGATCTACAGATACGGGCAAGAGAGGCTCTCTGAAAAGAACTTCATCTTTTTTGAAATTAAGACAGCCGACATACGATGTCCGTACTTGTTTTCCATGCGGGACGTATTGTCCGACGACTGGGAGGTTACTGAGGAGCAAGACAGTGAAGTCGGCTTAGTCATGGGACCAGCGGCCAGGATGGGTACCGTTCCCGAGCACATTTCCTGCCCACGGGTGGTTTTCCGCTCCGACGCCGACCCAGACTCGGGAACGTGATCGTGGGACTATTGCGAGCAGTCATGTCGCCTTCGGGGTGAAGGCCTCTCCAATTACCGGAGCGATGGAACCACCTTACCGGCCATGTTACAGGACCAAAGTTGGTTGAACATGAACGTGATGATCGCCGTTATTCCTTGGGCATGCGTGCGTTGAACTCCGATAAAAGTGCTCAGCGGCGTTTCCTATGGTGCTTGATCAAACTGATCGACGAAGTTCATCTTGCGGTCACGACTTCTAAGAGTAACCATTCAGTCTTGCGGGGGTAGAAGGGATTTTGAGCCCTGAAGGGGCGTACCAATGGTAGCCACGGGTGTAACCCGTGGACCGGAAGCACTGACACAGCCCTGAATCACCGACCCTGGAGGGGTCGACCAATCCCGAAGTCCAACTCACTTTCATGGTCGACCCCTCCAGGGTCGGTGATCCAAATGATTGTATGGACCATTCTCCACGGGCTTACGAAACTGTCTCAAAACTGACAATTTCAACACATGGTCGGTACGGCGCGGTTCGTGAACCGCCCGAAATCTGGGCGCTTCTCGAAGCGCCCCTACCCGGAAATGCGTCCATCTCAGGGTTTTGAGACACTTTCTTACGCCCGTGGCTACCGTCGGGCTGCCCCTTCGGGGCATGGGAGACGCTCCCGCACGTAAGTGAATGATTACTCCTAAGAACATTTTGCGCTTGACTCGCTGGCCACAATGTAAGATCTGATCGGAAGCTTTTACAGGAGATCAAGTCATGTTCCCGGTGCAATTCGATCATTCTGTTCTCGACACCTTGCCTGTACCCACCAATCAAGATGTCGCCAGAGTAACCCAGATTCTGAGGGCCATCGTGTCCCGACGGATCATGCCCTATTTCAAGAAAAGCAGAGGGACCGATCCTATTGTGGCCGCGCGGGTTATGGACCATGTGACAATAGAGCGTTTGGAGGACGATCAAAATCGAGTGCGCTGCGTGAGCCTGATCACCATGAGGGAATACCTATGGGTACTGCATGTTCATGAAAGAGTTTTTGACTACATCACTTTTGCGATTCCCAGTGCTCCAGAGTCTCGGCTCGGCGGAGAAACCCCGGAAGAAGGAAAGATACTTGCTTTAGCCGAATTCATGTTGCGCCACCAGGTCGAGCACTTGCTCTACCCGTTAAGAGCCGAACGCGAGGTGATCCAGTCCGATGCGGCCTTCGCCATGGAGAGGCGAGAGGCGGACCCCACATTTTATCGTATGCTGCGCCAGTCTTTGTCCGACCCGATGAATGGTATCACCGGGGCCCAGTATCTCTCGCTTTTCGATTTCGCGGAAAAAGCCGAGCCCACCCAGGACATCTTGGACCAGATTGTGGACCAATTCGCGCCGGTCCTGGCGGATCTTCCCGAAAACCTTGCGGAGGACGTGTTCAGCCTTCTTGACATTGAACTCAAGACCAAGGTCTTGGGCGTTTGCTATCAATGGAGCGCGGATGCCTCATACTCATTGCCGAAAAGGGCTTCTATCCTTTACAGGCTGCTAAGACTCTTCCTGATGCTGAAAACCTGCGACCGCAATGAAGCCAAGGCTGTCCTGGGCGGTTTCAACGACCGTTGGGGACTTGAGGGGGTGCTACGCGATCTGGGCCTCCCTAAAGAAAGGTGGGCCGTCAACGACGAGGCCGGCACTCTTGCCCTGTTTGAAGAGCGGCTGAACAAGTTCCTCGACGAAACCAGAGATTTTCAGCCTAAGGTCGGTCCGACGCAGGCCCTTCCAGCGGCGCCGTCGAAGCCTGTCCAACCGGAGGCCAAGACCCTCAAGGACCGCATTGAAGAAGTGCGCAACAATCCTGCCTTTCCGCTTCAGGTCATGGAAGTGATCGACAAGAACAAGCTGAACACGGCCGGAGTCAGCGGTTACAAATACAATGAGCTTATCGAGACGCTTCTGGCAATACCCTGGGGAAGGATACATAGTATTGACGTATTGCCCGAGGAATTCGAGGCCGGCCTGAACAATACTCACTACGGACTGTGTAGACCCAAGGAGACCATCTGCGACTTCTTCACCAACCTCATCTGGAGGTACAAGAGTTTTTCAGAAAAGAATCCGGCAGGATGGCGACGAAACGGAAGCTCCTTTTTGTTCGTCGGTCCGCCGGGAGTTGGCAAGACAAGCTTTGCCATTTCCATCGCCGAGAATCTCCGTATCCCATATCACAAACTCTCCCTCGGCGGGATGAAGGACGAGGCTGATTTACGAGGCCACGGATTCACTTATGAGGGCTCAAAACCGGGTGCGATCGTTCAGGGACTCATCAGAATGGCGGCCATGAACGGCATGTTCATAATGGATGAAGCCGACAAGACGGAAAAATTCGCCATCTCCACCCTTCTGGAAATCCTGGACCCCGAACAGAATCATCTGTTTCACGATAAATACACACAAACAACCGTGGACATAGACCTGTCCAATTGCCATTTCGTCCTTACCGCCAACACCCTGGAAACCGTTCCGCCGCCTGTTATCAATAGATGCGAAGTGGTCATCCTGGATCGGTACAGTCTGGACGAGAAAGTGGCCATAGCCCAACAGCACCTGATTGAACGGGTCCGGCAGAGATATCAGATCGACGCGGAACAGATCGCTCTGGACCCGGACCAGGAAGAGGACCTTCTGAGGTATCTGGTCAAGACCTACACCCGTGAGGCCGGCGTGCGGGAGCTGGAACGAATAATACGGACCCTATTCCTGAGGATATTCAGAAAGGAACTGCTGACAAAGCAAAGCGCCTCCGTGGTCATCACCAGGCAGAAAGTGAAGCAGTACCTCGAAGAACCACTTCCTCCAAGGCTGATCAACCCTGATGACCGAGTCGGTGAAACCATGGCCCTGGGCATCAATGTGGAGCTTGGTATCGGCTCGATGATTCCCATCCAGGCCACGGAGATCCAGCCGGGCGTTCCGGGCGAACCGCGTCAGGCTTACCTCAGTGTGGTTCACGCTACAGGAAACATCCAAAGAATCATGGACGAAAGCCGCAAAGTTGCCGCAACCGCTATCCAGTACTGTGGCGACAAGCTCGGGCTCTCGGGCGATCAGGAAAGGGGCCCTATTCATCTGCACTTCATGGGCGGTTCAACGCCAAAGGACGGCCCGTCCGCGGGAGGCGCGATCGCTTTGGCTCTAGCTTCGGTTCTTTCACGTCGTCGGGTCAGGAGAGACGTGGCCATGACCGGCGAGATCGACACCCAGGGAAGAATCACCTTGGTCGGAGGCCTGGACGTCAAGCTGGAAACCGCATGCGACGCGGGGTGCAAGACGGTGATCATCCCGAGAGAGAACCTCTATGGGCAAGAAGGCATCGAACGCTTGTCCGATGCCCTGAAGCACGAGATCCAGGCGCTCACTTACGAGGAATGGAAAGGCGTTCATGAAGTTTTTGACCATTCCAGGCACGTGTTGCAGGTAGTCGCTGTCGACCATATGGCACAGGCTGCCGACGTGGCGTTCATCTACGAAGAAGACCTGAAGCGCCTTGAAACTTGCCTCGTTCCTCACGCGCGCGAGGTTTCAGAAGCGCTGGCTGACTCACGCAAGGCGCCAAGCCCCTGTTTTCTTATCATATACGCCAAAGACGTTAATGAGCTTGAACTGGATAACGTCCGGGAACTCCCTGTCGCGGGTTGCGGCTCCGTGCTACTGGCATCGGAAGAGATGCGACGGGTAATCCTTTCCCGCTTCCCCACCATTGAGGAACACGCCCAATTATGGGAGTTTGATCCGAGCCGCGAGAATCTCGGCTCTGTCCTCGCGAAGATTGATGACTCGCTGGAGGGGAACCTACAGGGGCTGGTGCGTCTGTCGGTACTCGCGCCGTTCTTCTTCCTGGTGCAACAGAGACCGTTTCTGGAAAAATTTTATCAAGATGCGTCTCTTAAAGGTTTAATCCTTTTCGCCAACAACTACACAGTGCAAGGGGTGAAGATCAAGGCCTCCAAGGCGGTCCTGAACAACGTGTATCAATATCTGTCATTGCTCGACCGCGAACAGTTGGACGTATGTCCATTCCTGAGCAAGCGAGACGGCATTTATGTCATTGACCTGTCCTTCATACCTGAGAAGTATCGACTTGATGTGAAGCGAGCGCAGGAGATTTTGGACAAAAGCCTCAGGAAATGGCTGGAGGCGCTAGAGACTGAGGCATATAAACCGCGGGATGGCGGGCACGGCCCGCCCTACGAACTCCGTGAGGATTCATCAAGACAGTAGCCGCTCAAGATATTCGGAGGAAAAATCATTCATGGCGAATCAAGAAGCGGAAAAGAGCCGAAGGCCCTCTTGGAAAGTGGTTCTCTCGGCTCTTGGGGTGGTGTTTCTCATCATGACTGCGACCTTGATATTGTCAGCCTTATTAGTAACTCCGGGGCCTTCTCCGGTCATCCTAGGGTACTAGATGATCTGGAGGAAACTGACTATGTCGACCCCGTAGGATGCGGTGATCCCGCGGTTCGCGGGAGAACCGCATCGGTCGCGTCGCCCCACTCTTTCCCGCGAACGATGCGGTTCGCTGCGCTCACCACATCCTACTCGCTGTCGTGTTCGCGCTTAGTGGCTGTTTCGGGTTTAAGAATGTAAAAGCCGCAGAACAGGGCCGAAGAGGCAGTCGTGGATGCATCAGTGAGCGCTTTCATTCCGAAGCATTTACAGAATCAGCGCGGTGCAAAGCCATAAGATTTGCGCTGCTTTTTATTCAGTCGGTCTTGAATGAACCGTTCATTTATAGAAGGAGGCCGTATGACAGACAATATCATCGTGATTAATTCCCGCGATAACGTGGCCGTCGCGCTGATGACGCTCTCGGAGGGAGAAACAGCTGCGGCAAAAGGGTTGGAGCCATTTACCGTTCTCGAGAAAATCCCGGCGAGTCACAAGGTTGCTTTACAAGACATCGCTGCCGGCGAAGAGATCATTAAATACGGCGAGATCATAGCGATCAGCACTCAGGAAATCAAAAAGGGACAATGGGTACATACACATAACCTGGAAAGCGAGCGGTGGAAGAAATGAGTGAAATAACAGGATATCTAAGAAAGAACGGAGACTTCGGAGTCCGCAACCATGTCTTGATTATGCCCACCGTCTCCTGTGTCAACGGAGTGGTCCAGCGCATTATCAGGGATGTGCCCGATGCGGTTGGGATTACCCACGCTCATGGATGCGGCCGGGGGGGGCCAAAAGAACTTCGGATTCTTTTTCAAATCCTCTCCGGAATGGTGCTCCATCCCAATGTAGGAGGAGTGGTCCTCATTGGCTTGGGCTGCGAGGTTTCCAACACGAAAAATCTGGCTCCGCTTTTAAAGGATGCGGGGAAGCCTGTGGAGATTTTTAATGTTCAGGAGGACGGTGGGTCTCTGAAAACAGCGCAGAAGGGAACCGCCGCGGCCCGGCGAATCGTGGACGAGATCAGGAATCAAGAACGTGTTCCGATGCCATGGGAGAAACTAATGGTCGCCATGGAATGCGGCGGTTCCGATGCCATGTCGGGTGTAACCGCGAACGTGGCCTTAGGAGCTGTGTCAGACCTGTTGGTGGGGAATGGCGCCACGGTCATTTTCGGTGAAAACACCGAGATGATCGGGACGGATCATATACTGAAGCGGCGAGCAAAAAACGAGCAAGTCGCCGAACGGATCGGGAAGATGGTCGAGGACGCGGAAAAACTGACGCACGATGTCATGGGCCCTATGGCCAGTTTGGTAATTTCTCCGGGAAATATGGACGGAGGCATGAGCACGATCGCGGAAAAATCCATGGGTTGTATTTTCAAAGGCGGATCCACTGCAATCAATCAGATCGTGGATTATGGTGAGGCACCCACTGAAAGAGGTCTTATTTTGCAGGATGGGCCCGGATATGATGGAGACTCTATGGCTGGATTGGCCGCCAGCGGTTCCCAGATCATGCTCTTTTCCACCGGAAGAGGAACACCGGCCGGATTCCCGATTATGCCGGTAATCAAGGTGTCCAGCAATTCCCGGACCTATGAAGCCATGTCGGACGATATGGATATCAACGCCGGGAGGATGCTGGAAGGCGAGTCGCTCAACGGCTTACGCTCGGAGATGGTTGATTTGATGATCCGGGTGATCAACGGTGAAAAAACCAAAGCAGAAACAAATGGCATGGATGTCTTCACCTTCATGACCGTTTATCCGCCATTCTAATTTCAAAATCCGACGATTCCGCTGAAAGCCAACAAAAATGAAAGAGGGCATTTATAAAACAGGTGGATGGAACGCGCACTTTATTCTGATTGTCTGCTCCCTCCTGTACATGGTCAATTATATGGACCGCCATGTCTTGTCGGTAGTGCTGCAGCCGATGAAGCGGGACCTGGAACCTTGCGGACTCTGCGGCAGGGGCGCTACAAACGGTTCTAAAGCGTCAACGCACGTGAGTATGCTTGACTGGGGACGGGCATACGAGGCACGCATGGAGCGCAGATGATTCCGAGCAGAGCAAAAATACTGCTGAAACAAACAATAGTGGTCTTATGCATTTCTTTTGCGCTCCTGGAAATTGCCCTCAGAACATTGCCTTCGATTGTACCGGGCCTGTCGTACAAGGACTATGCGTACAATATGTGGCGCGGAAAACCATATTCCAAAGACTATGATTTTCAGCTCAACTCACGAGGATATAAGGACGTTGAATTCGCTCAAAATAAGGCGCCGGGAGTCTATAGAATTATCGGCATAGGGGATTCCTTTGCTTACGGAGTAGTTCCTTATCGATATAATTACCTCACACTGTTGGGACAAAACCTTAAGAGGTGCGGGGATTATGAAGTCATAAACATGGGAATCGCGGACATGCAACCAGAGCACTATTTGGCTCTGCTCAAAAATGAAGGGCTGGACCTGTCGCCAAACCTTGTAGTAATCAATCTATTCCTGGGCAATGACCTGAAAATAGCGGAATCGACCAGACCCTGGCTGCATTCCTATACAGTCCGGGCCGTAAGAAGCTTGTATGCCGCTCACAAAGGCTCCGCCAACGATCCCCGCCACGTTCCCGGCAGTCAGTATTGCGATGACTGCCCTTCTTTCAATCCGGAAGCCTTCACTAAAATTGAGAAGAAACGTAGCGTGTTTTTCAGGAAAGACAGCAAAGAACTAACCGCAGGGGTCGTTGAAGCTATGAGATGCGTACGTGCAATCAAAGATGTCTGCGATGATCGCAAAATCGATCTTTTGATTGTGGTAATTCCTGATGAGCTTCAAGTTAACGCAGGGCTTCAAGCCGAAGTTGTCAAAGCCCTGGATGGTAATCCTTCAGATTACGACTTTGAGATCCCGAACCGATTGTTGGCTTCGGGATTCGACAAAATATCCGTTAAGTACCTGGACCTATTGGAGGCATTTAAGCAGGCGACGCTTCAGAAGCGTGTGTACAAGCCTCAAGACACCCATTGGAATATTGCCGGCAATGCTTTAGCAGCTGACCTGATTGCCAAACATCTTGCTCGTGTCACGGGATTGAATTGCGATGACCTGCTGCAAGCACGCAGCAGGCAGTGATCAACGGGAACAGAGTCGATCAAGGTGCCCGATTTTTTTGCCGCGAGCGATGCGGTTCCACCGCGTTCCACACGGGGTTACCACGTCCTACCCAGGCAAAATGAAATGAGTAAAGGGCACGGCGTGCCGTGCCCCTACCTCAATCCGGGACTGTTCCTCGGTCCAAGGGGGCCAGAGGTTATCTGTAGCAGTTCTCGAAAGTTATCACGGATTTACTCCCGGGTGTCACGGACCTGGGCTCCGCCAGGTCCGTGCCGGCGTTTTTGAAAAACAGTGAGGTTGTCCCCAGAATTGAACACCAAATTGAAAAGCGAGCCGATGGTACGGCAAAACAGGGAATCTTCCGAGTTATCGTGGCGATAGAAACGGCGGGAAGCACGGACCTGGTAAGGCCCAGGTCCGTGGCACCCAATACAGAAGGCATCGCTTGACAGAAGGGGCTACTATAGCTTTCCCCAAGAGCTGTTCCCGAATGGCGTCGCACTGCTGGACAAGCCAGCAGTGGCACCCAGAAGTTAATCCGCGTTCATTTTCGAGAGCTACCATAACATTAAAGTGCGTAATATTACTTCTTTAGCTTCTTCGCTTCCTCCTCTTGGAGTTGCTTGAGGCGCTGCTGCTGCTGTAGTTGCTGCTGTTGTTGTTGCTGCCTCAACTGTTGTTGACGGGCCTGATCCTGCTGCAGTTTCAATTGTTGCTGCCGAGCCTGCTCTTGCTGTTGCTTCATCTGTTGCTGTTGCAGCTGCTGCTGTTGCTGTTGTTGCTGTTGTTGCAGTTTCAACTGCTGTTGGCGTGACTGGTCTTGCTGAAGCTTTAACTGCTGCTGCTGGCGCGCCTTGTCCTCCTGAAGCTTCAACTGTTGTTGGCGAGATTGTTCCTGCTGAAGTTTCAACTGTTGCTGCCGAGACTGATCTTGCTGCAGCTTGAACTGCTGCTGCCGCGACTTGTCCTCTTGAAGCTTCAACTGCTGCTGGCGGATGCGCTCCTGCTCCTGACCCGAGCGGTCTTGCTGTAGCCGAAGTTGCTGTTGGCGTTTCAACTCTTCACTTTGTTTTTTCTGCTGCTCTTGGTCCAAGCGCCGCTGTTGAAGCACCTTCTCCTGATCCTGTTGCTTCAGACGTTGTTGCTGGATTTGTTTTTCACGGTCTTGTTGCTGGAGCTTCAGGCGTTCCTGCTCTTGCTGTCCCTTCAGACGCAGTTGTTCCTGTTTTTGCAGCTTCAGCCCTTCCTGCTCCTGCTGTCCTTTCAAACGCAGTTGCTCCTGTTGAATCTGAAGCTGTTTCTTACGGTCCTCCTGTTCCAATCGCCGCTGCTGAAGCGCCTTCGCTCGGTCCTCCTGTTCCAATCGCCGCTGCTGAAGCGCCTTCGCTCGGTCCTCCTGTTGCTGTTTCCTCAACTGCAACTGTTGTTCCCGTTCCTGTTGCTTTTGTTGCAGTTGCAAGGTGCGCTTTTCTTCTTGTTGCTTACGGAGGTCCAGTTGTTGCAGCTTCTTCAGCTCAAGTTGTGTCGGAGGAACCACTCCAGGCATGCGCTGAAGTTCCTGTGGTTTCTTGAGCTGTTCCTGTTTTTGCAGGTCGGTTTGCCGTTTCTTCAGGTCCTCCAGGCTCTGTTGAAGGGTTGCTCGCTTTTCTCTGTCTTTCTCACCTGAGATTTGTTGCTCAAGGTGTTGCTGGCGCTGCTGCATCAGCTTCATCGCGCCCGCGCCCACTGCGGCCCCACCTACTATGGCCAATGGCGTGGACAGCTCCTGCATTTTGCCTATAAGCTCTTTTTGCTTTTCGGGATTCCTTTCCCTGGCAGCTTGAGCGGCAAGCTCCTCAGCTCTGCGCCGGTTGGCTTCGACCTGTTGTCCTGCCTGCACTGACTGTTGGAGTTGTGTAACCTGGTTTTCAAGATCGCTCCGCTTTGCAGGATTGGGGAATTTGGTCAGGTCCTGCTTCAGGGCGGTCAACCTGGTCGGATCAAGGGCCTCGGGCATACGCGCGGCTTCGGTTCTGTCCAGCCGCCCTAAGAGTTGTTTCTGGATTTTTTCCTGGGAGTTTGGGTTCTTTTCTTTGGAAAGCTGCGTAACAAGGTTCCTGAGGTCGGATTGCTTCGGTGAAATGGGCAATTTGCCTTCAGCAACGTCGCTTCTGAACCGTGCCAAATCGTTCCGTAAGGCCAGACGCTTTTGCGGATCTTTCTCCCTGGCCAGTTGGGATCGCAGGCCTGCAAGCTCGTTGCCTGCAACGTTTACCAGTCGATTTTGGACCTCCCGGTCCGTTCTCAGCCTTTGTTGCAGCTTGTTCATTGCGGCCAGGTTCGCGGGCGAAGTGAAGGATTGAGCCAGGGCGTTGTTCAGATTCAAGCCTCTGGGCAAGCGAGGGGCCAACTGCTGTTCCTGGTGTTGCAGGCCGGCAACTCTTCCTTCCAGGCGGCGGAGCCTGCCACCCAGCCAGTTGGTTCGGAGGTTCAAGAAGTCAAGTTCGTTGCGGGCCTGCCGCAATAATGCCGGATTTCGACCCAATTGGGCCAGATACATGGCATGGTGGAGATGGCGCTGGCGAGCGCGCAGGCCTCTGAGATAATCCCAGTCGTTGTAAACCAGGCGTTCCAAGAAGAAACGCCTTGCCCAAACTACCACAACACCCGGATCGTAGACCCAGCCGTCGAAGTACGACAATGGGATTACATACTCTCCAATCCCGGGAACAACAATGACACAGCCAATACCCGGCCTTGGAGGCAACACGGTGATTTCCTCATAGGGGTAGAAATCGTATTCGTCCCAGTCTTCAACATAATACTCGGGTGTAGACGGATACGCGTACGTAGTAAGCGGCTCGGGCTGCGTGACACGGGGCGGGAGAGGCGCGGGCTGAACTTCGGCCGCGATGGCGCAGGGTTCCTTGGTAGCGAGGATCGTCCCGGGGAGAGTTGTTTGGCCGATCAGCCTGTTCACGTCCTCCAAAGACGACGCAAGCGCTTCGAGGCGGGCCTTTCCTTGCTCAATATAAACGGTTTGGCACTGGGATACTATTTGTTCCTTGGAATCACCTGTTGAGAGATTGCTGACCCTCAAGTCGCCGGCCACCACAGTAAGCACGGTTGTTGATGAATCGTACACCTCTACGATGAAATCCGCGGGTTGATCGAACGCTGCCGGTTCTATCAAAGCCACCGGCGTCACAAGGGAATATGGAGCAGCCCCTCCTGACCGGCCGGTTGCGACTCGCACAATTCCTTCAACGACTTGAAAGATATCGCTTTCGCCTGTCGCTGTCTGTCCCCGTGAGAGAAAGAGAGAAGAGAAGTCTCCCATCGAGGTCCCGACGCCATTGTCCCAATTCAGAAACAGCCTACTGTTTTCGCCGGTGCTTATGCTATTCCAGGCCTGGACCGTATCCCCGCTTCGCAGTTTCTGCGACTCTTCCCGCCCTTCCAGGGTCACTTCACCTTCGCCTTGAATTGCCGCTACAGTCGCGCTCGGTCCTCCGCCGCTCTGGGAAAGGGACGTTGGCGGACAACTCCAGGAAATGGCCATTAAAACCGCTGTGAGAACCGCTGCTACAATGTGTTTATGACCAGCGCCTATCAAACTATGCATCTGCACCCCCTATCACGTATCATGAGCGAATACTCCTTGGTTGTTCATTCCCATGTATCGGTGTCTGTGTAAATAGTATGCGGCAATTGCCAATGATTGCTGCACCTTTCTATTTAGGACTTCAGGTTCGGCGATTTGGTTCCGGCTGCCTCCACGCGTGCGGCCCCAGGCCGCCTCAAATGTTAATTCGATAAACGATACGATTCCTGACGAAACTGACTATGAAACTTCGCGCTTGCTTTGATGTCGCAGTACGTGGAGGCTGAAATTTGGAATGGGAAGGCCTCGGAGCAACTTTTCGGACCGCAAGAAAGCATTCTATGTTAAACCGTCTTTGTAAGGGGTTTCCTGACACTAATATCTAAGGAGAGGATGATTATGAACAGCACAGGTGAGGGACCGGAACTTTGGAAAAGAAAATACGAGCCTTTCAGCGATTGGCGGCCCGCTTCGACCTCTTCCAAGTCGGTTCTCGAAGATCCACTGGGAGAGGCACAGAGGCTTACGGAGTCGTTGAGGAAGACCTTGGAGCCATTGGCCGGAGAAGCCAAGGGCAAGATCTTAGAGATGGCGTCGGTGGTGGTTGAGGTCGCCGGCAAATCTTCCAACGAGACGAGATCGCTTCTGGCCAAAACGCTTGAGTCTCTGGCCGAGAAGATAAAGCCCAAATAGGACGGCGGACACCCAGGATTCTCGAACCTTCTTGCCCATGAAAACACTGCGCCGGCCGGCACGATTGCATGTAAATCATGATTCGGCCAAAGGGTTCGCGCGTCCCGAAACTTAAGGCCCGCGAGTCTCGCCAAGAGTGTCAGCGGGGGCATGAAACGAACGCGGAGAAGAGTGGGGATCAAGTTCAAGGCATGAGACGAACGCCGCACCTGTGGAGTAGACGACGTGAAACCTCGAAAGAAAAGGAGAAAACCGAAACCCAGGAATGTTCTGGTCCCTGTTATGGTCACCCATTGCAAGGGTGGACCCCACAAGGACAAGAAGAAGGAATCCAGCCGTAACGCCTGCCGCGAACAGACTACGCCGGAAGAGGAATCAGATCCCGGTCTTGTTGTCTAACAATAATAGACGGCCGATAGTATCGTTGGTTGATTAAACCGTTTGCCGCAGCAGCGCAAGGGTTGTTGCTGGGGTGCCACTCCCGGCTCAGCAGTGCGTTTGCAAGAAAAAACACTGCTGGACGAGCCGGCAGTGGCACCCGATGTGAAACGGACACTATTTCGGGAACGGACATATGCGCCATTTGCGGTCAAACACGGACCTCCCAAAGCCCAGGTCCGTGGCACCCCCTGGCCGATGTTGCTTGGCTGTTGGGTGCCACTGACCTGGTTCCCAGGTCAGTGCTGTTTTTGATCTAAAGTCGTCTTCACCGTCTGAAAGCGACCTGTTATGAAAGGCCTTTTCAGACGAGGACATGCGGAGTACTGCCGTGGTCGAGTACATACCCGATACGAAGGTCCATATTTACAGGCGAGTTTCCGGGCCGTTCCCTGCGTTTCGGGACCGCTACCACGCAGGCCTGGAACTGGTGAAGGAGTTGAACCGCGGACCGCAAGCGAACTCGTTTGTCCTGGCCTTGCCGCGGGGTGGCGTCCCTGTGGGAGCTGCGATTGCGGACTATCTCGAAGCTCCGCTCGACCTCGCGCTTGTGAGAAAACTCCCGTTGCCGAGTTCTCCCGAGGCAGGCTTTGGGGCCGTGGCCATCGACGGGAGCCGAATACTGAACACACGAATGGTGCAGCACTTTCGTCTTTCCGACTTGGAAATAGAGTCAATATCCGAAGAAGTGGCCGAAGAAGTTCGGCGTCGTGCCCGTGAATATCGCGGGACCGTAGATCCTCCGGAAATACGAGGCAAGGACGTTTACTTGGTAGACGACGGCCTGGCCACAGGCTACACTGCCATGGCAGCGGCAAAGATGATTCGAGCGCTCGGTCCCAGGTCTATTACACTTTGCGTGCCGGTCTCACCCGCTGATTCGGTAACAAAGGTTACGCCTTACTTTGACGTTATCCATTGCTTGATTGCACAGGATTTTCCGCCGTTCGCGGTCGCATCGTTTTACAGCCGCTTCTCGGACATGTCGGACGATGAGGTTCGGCAGGTCCTCAAGAGTCACCGTTCCGCGCCTGCGGCCTGACCGCATCAGCTTTGAACCCGCCCCCCTTCATACTGATTTGCGATCCCACTTGGAACACGGCAGAGAAGAAGCACGGACCTGCTTGGGCAGGTCCGTGGCACCCAACACCGTTGGAAGTTGAAAATATTGGGTGCCACTGACCTGGGCACCAGGTCAGTGCTGCTTTTGCTGCGAAGTCATCTTCACAGTTTGAACGCGAGGTGGTATCAGCCTCCAATTTCGCCGGGTGTTTGAGGGCACTTCTTCGCGGAGCTGCCGGCCATGAATTTCTGCGCGGAGCGTTGATTATGAGGCTGTCTCAAAACTGGAAGATCTTATGCAACCGGCGTCACATGTTGTAGGGGCGGTTCGTGGACCGCCCGCAATCAGGGCGCTTCTCGAAGCGCCCCTACACGGATCCTCTGCACTTAAAGGTTTTGAGACCGTCTCTTATTCACAGGTCCCATAGGGGGGAAGGCCTTGACCGGGATAGCCTCTCGGATAGGGAACCGGAGGGGCCCCCACGGCGAAAGGGGGCGGCCCGGCCAAGGGTGGGCCACAGAAACCCGCGCCCTGGTAACCGAACGCGCCAAAACGATAAGCGTCGATCTGGCTCTGGCTTACTCCTTCTATCATGGTGCCGTCACGGCCCCAACTGTACGCGGCATCTGTCGCGAAAGGCGCAGCCCACACGATTAGTGCCAGCGAAAAGATCAACGACGCTCTGAACATGGAATGTCTCATGATTCTATCCTGTTCATTTTGAAATTATCAGTCCCTGGAGGTTCTTATACAACATTTCAGCCTGTTCCAGCAAATCGGGCTCCAATTTCTTGTACCGCCCGATTATGTCATCGCGATCCGGCGAATCTGAAAACCATTCCAGGAGTATCTCGGCCGTGACTTCCAGGTGAAACTGCAATCCGTAAGCATTGCGATACCTCAATGCCTGATGAGGGCAATCTTCGGAGTAGGCCAGCAATTTACCTCCTTCCGGAATATGGAACATGTCTTCATGCCATTGGAGCACATCCAATGTTCCCGGAAGTCCCCGGAAAAGGGCGTCCTCGCGGCCTGCATCCGAGAGAGCGATCTTGCCCCAGCCTACTTCCTTCACAGGCGATTTGGTCACCTGAGCACCCAGGGCCTTCGCAATCATCTGGGCTCCCAGGCAAATGCCGAGCACGGGTTTGCCCGCGTCAATCGCTTGTTTGAGGAAATGTGTCTCCGCACGCAGGAAGGGATATTTCTCCTCTTCGTACACATTCATAGGACCGCCCATGCTAACTATGGCGTCGACATCATCAGGACCGTCCGGCAGCTTGTCACCCGCGTACAGCCGGGCGGTGTAAATTTCGGCACCTATCGAATCGAAAAACGTCCCTAAAGTTCCGGGGCCTTCGGATCCCACATGCATAATTACGAGTATTTTCATGTTTATTCCTTGCTCTCCCTGCTAAATTCGCGTTATTTGCTTCCGCTTCGATATTGATTTGTTATGGGGAGCCTCCTGTCTCTTCCGAAAGCCTTGGGGGTAATCTTGACTCCGGGTGGGGCCTGGCGGCGCTTGTATTCGTTGCGATCCACCATGCGCACTACTTCCCTCACGAGGTCCGGATCAAAGCTTTCGATTTCATCAGGCGCCTTGTCTTCTTCCACATAAGCCTTAAGTATTGGGTCCAGCACTTCGTATGGCGGCAGGCTGTCCTCATCCTTTTGGTCGGGTCTGAGTTCCGCTGAAGGCGGCCTTTCAATCACACTGCGTGGAATTATGTCCTTGCCGGCCTTTTTGTTAACGTATGCAGCGAGTTCATATACAAGGGTTTTCGGCACATCTTTTATTACAGCGAAGCCTCCCGCGGTATCACCGTAAAGAGTCGAATAGCCTACCGCTGTCTCGCTCTTGTTTCCCGTTGTGAGCACTAGGAAGCCAAACCTATTGGACAGCGCCATGAGAATGTTGCCTCTGATGCGGGCCTGCAAGTTCTCGCCTTCCACGCACGGGGTGCCTTCACGGAACGGCTCTTCCAGCGCCTCGAAGTATGAACCCAAAATGTCCTTCACAGGCACGGTAATCAGCCGCATGTTCAAATTTGCAGCCAGGTGACCCGCATCTGAGAAGGTTTCGTTCGAAGTGTATTGCGACGGCATTGTTACGCCGACCACGTGCTCCGATCCAAGAGCATCCACCGCGACGGCAGCCACCAGGGATGAGTCGATCCCGCCGCTGAGTCCTATAACCACATTTCTGAAACCGTTCTTGCGGACATAGTCGCGGGTCCCAAGCACGAGGGCCTTGTAAATCTCCTCGATTCGATCCACCTCAAGAGTTATGGACCGAGTCACAGGCTTTCGGACGGACGCATCAGCCGGCGGGAGCGCTCTGATCGGTCCATTCATATTCCACGGCCGGTTTTTGCGGGGAGCCGGGGTTATCTCAATGTCGGTGACGAGAAGGTCTTCCTCGAACATTGCGGCGCTCGACAGTAACGTTCCTTTTGAATCCACAACCATGGAGCCGCCGTCGAAAACCAGTTCGTCCTGGCCGCCGACAAGGTTGTTGTAGAAAACCGTTGTCCCTGTGGCCGCCGCGAAACGGGCCACTATGGCACGTCTCAAGATCAACTTGCCGGCGTGATAAGGGGATCCTGATATGTTCAACACGAAGTCCGCGCCGTTTTTCGTGGCACAGCTCTCAGTGTCCGACCCGGGTATCCAGATGTCTTCACAGATCGTGACAGAGAATAGCGCTCCGGCCAAGTCAAAGACAAGACAACTCGAACCCGGCACAAAATATCGCTTCTCGTCAAACACTCCGTAATTGGGAAGCTCTATTTTGTGATACACGTCAATCAGCGCCCCGTCGCTTATCAAAGCCGCCGCATTGTAAACTTTGCCGTTAACCCTGTGAGCGAACCCCACAATCAGGTTGATCCCTCGGCAATGTCGGACGAGTTCGTCCAGCGCGGCAAGGTTGGCCCTCAAAAACCCCGGTTTGATAAGGAGATCTTCGGGAGGATACCCGCACAAAGCGAGTTCCGGAAATGTGACAATATCCACGGCCTCGGTTCTTGCGCGATCGGCCCAGGCGCGGATCTTCTCAAGGTTCTCCCGGAAATTCCCCACCGTAGTATTCACTTGGGCCTGAGCGACTCTCAATGACGCCATAACAAGCCTCCCCGAAGAGTCTCGGGAGAGTATTCCTCTGCTCCGTCAACATTAAATTCGTTCGCCTTCAAAATGGGAAAAAAGGACGAAAAAATCAAGCCCGCGTGGAAAACTGTCTCAAAATCGAATTTCAGGAAAGGATCGTGCCACGAATTTGCTGGAAGCCGTGGGCGTTGGGCAGCCCGTAGGCTACGGCCTCCGGGTGCCGAAGGAATAAGAGGTCTGCACCTGTGACATAAGAACCGGATTATCAATCACGTAGGGGCGCAAGACCTCTTGTCGCTTCGCGACCCGCTGGTAGGACCGGCATCTTGCCGGTCATTCTGATAGACAGGCTGGAAGCCTGTCCCACCGAACGTCCGGCTACCCAGGCCGTAACACGCTTCCGCGGCAGGAGTTGATTTTGACACAATCTCTGAATCGCCGGGCTAATTCCGGTCCGTCCCTCCGGGACGCAAGAGATTAGGAACTAAAAGCAATCAGCCGCCGGGGGCCACTTTGGTCCGCGACGGCTGATGACTTGCGCGCTGTCTGTCGACCGTTTGGGGCGCCTATATGTCGAAATATAGAGCGAACTCGTACGGGTGCGGTCTCCTTCGCACGGGATTCAGTTCTGCGTCGGTTTTGTACTCGATCCACATGTCGATAGCGTCCTGGGTGAACACGTCGCCTTTCAGCAGGAACTCATGGTCTGCTTCCAAGGCGTCCAGAGCCTCTCCCAAGTCTCCCGGGGTCGACGGTACGGCTTTGAGTTCCTCCGGCGAGAGAGCGTAGATGTCCTTGTCCAGAGGCTGTCCGGGGTCCATTTTGTTCTCTATGCCGTCCAGAGCGGCCATCAGAATGGCGCTGAAGGCCAAGTATCCGTTGCAGGAAGGGTCGGGGGTGCGATACTCGACCCTCTTGGCTTTAGGCGAAGCGCTGTACATGGGAATACGGCAGCAAGCGGAGCGGTTCCTTGAAGAATAAGCCAGTTTATTGGGAGCCTCAAACCCTGGGACCAACCGTTTGTAGGAATTGGTGGTGGGATTGCAGATTCCGCATAGAGCCGGGGCGTGCTTCAGGATTCCGCCTATTGCCCACAGGGCCTCCTGGGAAACACCGGCGTATTTGTCCCCTGCGAAAAGAGGGGTGTCGCCACGCCAGATGCTTATGTGTGTGTGCATTCCCGACCCATTGTCCTCGTACAGGGGCTTGGGCATAAACGTAACGGTCTTGCAGTGCCGTTTTGCAACATTCTTGAGGACGTACTTGAACCACATAAGCTGGTCGCCCATCTTCACAAGCGGAGCGAACTTCATGTCGATTTCGCCTTGCCCCGCGGTGGCGACCTCATGGTGCTGAGCCTCGATAGTGATTCCAAGGGCTTCCAGGACCAGGGTCATCTCAGTGCGAATGTCCTGAAGAGAGTCCGTAGGAGATACTGGGAAGTAGCCTTCCTTGTGACGCGGTTTGTAACCCAGGTTGGGGTTCTCTTCTCGTCCTGTGTTCCACCAGCCCTCGATGGAATCCACTTCGTGGAAGCCGTGGTTCGAACCGTATCCGTAGCGAACATCGTCGAAGATGAAGAACTCGGCTTCAGGTCCAAAGTACGCCGTGTCGCCGACCTTCGTGTACTTCAGGTACGCTTCGGCCTTGCGTGCGATGTTGCGCGGATCTCTGGTGTAACGCTCCTTGGTTACCGGATCCACAATGTCACAGATCAAAGACAGAGTAGGATGGGCCATAAACGGGTCCATGACCGCGGTGTCGGGATCGGGGATGACCAGCATGTCGGATGCGTGGATTGGCTGCCACCCACGAATCGACGATCCGTCGAACCCGAACCCGGACTCAAAGGAATCCTCTTCCAGTTCGTGAAGGGGCACGCTAAAATGCTGCCACATGCCCGGAAAGTCCATAAATTTCAGGTCCACCATCTGTGCTTTATTCTTCTTGGCGAACTCCAACACTTCTTTTGGCTCCATGCCTTGCTCCTTTTCTATATGAAGTCTGTACGATCGTCCCGCTGCCGGGAAAACCTGTTCTCACACGAATATTTAATACCAGTTCGCCATTTTCCTTATAAGACAGGCGGCATATCTCTTCCGCTGCGAACGGCGGACCTGACTTCGCTCCAAAGACATGCCGCCTGTCCGCCCAAAGTCAGGTTATTTATTGCGAACTGGCAAAAACGAGGAATAGCGGAGAGAACCTCTTTTGTAAAAGGTCTCCTCCCCGCAACCCCTATTTTGAACTTACTTTGGAATTAAAGTGCGTCCGCGTTTCGTTCACCCGTCCTGATTCGCACAACGGTTTCGACGGGCATGACAAATATCTTGCCGTCGCCGATGCTCCCGGTCCGAGCCGCGGCGATAATCTTTTCAACAACCTGGTCCACCATCTCCTTGGGGACCACCATTTCGACCTTGATCTTGGGGAGGAAATCCACCAGGTATTCCGCTCCCCGGTATATCTCCTTGTGTCCCTTCTGTCGACCAAAGCCCTTTACTTCCGTAACAGTCATCCCCTGGACCCCCACGGATCCGAGGGCCTCTTTCACGTCGTCGAGTTTGAAAGGTTTTATGATCGCTTCTATCTTCTTCATTCGTACCCCCTTGACAGTCTAGGGTCGTGTATTCATTGCCGGTGGCAGCTTCTCTGGCCCGCCGCGGGAAATATCCGCAAACGGGCTTACCTTGAATACGCTTAGAAATCGTATCCTACCTCGCCGTGGGCAGCTGTGTCCACACCGGCCTCTTCTTCCTCTTCTGTGACCCGAAGCCCCATGATGGCTTTAAGAACATACAGTATGACTAAGGTAATCACAGCGCAATATATAATTGTAGCAAGTACGCCTACCAGTTGCGTGCCCAGTAGCGAGGCGTTCCCAAAGAAAAGCCCGTCGTTTCCCTCGGCATTGATTAGCTTTGAGGCGAAAAGACCTGTGGCCAACGTGCCCCAGACTCCGCCGACGCCGTGAATCCCGACCACGTCGAGAGAATCATCATAGCCCAATCTTTCTTTACCGAGGACCGCGATGTAACAGATCACCCCGGCCACGCCGCCTATTATGAGAGCCGATGAGGTCCCGACGAATCCGCACGCGGGGGTGATGGAACCCAGTCCCGCCACCATGCCTGATGCAAGACCGAGAGTTGTAGGCTTCTTCCTTAATATCCACTCAGCAAAAACCCAGGTCAATGAGCCTGTGGCCGCAGCCATGTGAGTGACCAGGAAAGCGTTACCGGCTACGCCGTCTGCAGCGAGGCGGCTTCCAGCATTGAAGCCGAACCACCCAAACCAGAGAAGGCCAATGCCTAGAAGAGTCAGGGTGAGGTTGTGCGGTATGAAAGCCCTTGTGCCGTATCCTTTGCGCTTTCCTACCACTATCGCGCATACCAAAGCGGCTACACCACAATTCAGATGGACTACCAAGCCTCCGGCGAAATCCAAAACCCCCAGCTTGCTAAGCCATCCCCCGCCCCAGACCCAATGACAAATCGGGGCGTACACAAGTGTTATCCATAAAATCATGAAGACGATGAAGGTGCTGAACTTCATCCGCTCCGCAAATGCGCCCGAAATCAACGCCGGGGTGATGATCACGAACATTCCCTGGAATGTCATGAATACGGTATGAGGGATCGTCAATCCCTCCTTCACGTCAGCGCCGACCCCGTTGGCAAGAAAATGTTCCAGGCCCCCTATGAACCCGCCGATGTCAGAACCAAAAGAGAGGCTGTACGCATAAACAAGCCAGACCACTGACGCCAGCCCCATGAGAAAGAAGCTGTGCATCATTGTAGAAAGGACGTTCTTCGCTCGGGTCAGCCCCCCGTAAAACATGGCTAAGCCCGGGGTCATGACCAGAACCAGCGCAGAACACGCCATGACGAAGGCCGTGTCGGCAGCGTTCATATTCTCTACTCCTCCCTGCCCGAATCAGAAATCGCAGTTACAAAACCGTAACATTACGTTTTTGGCGATTCGAGCAACCAGCGTGCCAAAACACGCGGGGAGAAGCATAGGTTTACTAAACGTGCAGTTTTACCTTATAAATTTACAAGTAGCCTATCCGAGGGTTTCGAGGTTCGTTCAAGACCCTTACCTCGGGGTAGGTATTCGGGGGGCAATGTTACATATTTGTAGGTTGAAGCTCCCTCTACCCTCGGCCGACTCAGAAGGTATCAGTTGGTCCCGAAGTATAAAGACCCCACCGGGACCAACGGACTTATGCAAACTTAACCCAATTGTACATTCCAGGTGCGGTCCGGGCCCACTATCTCTTCTTCCTTTATATCTACCGCCAATTCCTCTTCTTCTTCATCCGCGGCCAAAAGGAATGTGGCGGCAGGCGTTGCCGCGGTTTGTTCATAGCTGGTGTACACTCCGTACACACCTGCCAGGGCTAGCGATAGTACTCCAAAGATTATCAGAGCGTTTTTCATTGTTCCTAAGCTCCTGTTGATGAAATTGCCGGCCGGCAACGGCCGGTTCCCTTAAAACGTAAAGCTCATGGTGACCTGGCCCCCGAATATGGCGTCAATCTTCTTGCCAGGCCTGGTCCCAAAGTTGTTCGCTGCAGCAGGCGCGTCCCATCCCGGAACCGATCTGTCTATGCACGCGTAGCTGAACCATCTGCCCGGCTGCCAGTACGCTGCAAGGAAGCCGAACGTGAGCCCTTCGAGAAGCTGCCAATCGGCACCAAAATCCATTTCCCAACCAAGGGCGCGATCGGGGATATTGGGAGATCCGGCAGCGCCATTAATGGCAAAACGAAGGTTCCCGTCCGGAATAAAAGTAGCCGGAATGGGAGAGACGTTGTTTGGCGCTATGCCACCCCACCCGTACCCGTTGGACGTTCTTTCAGCCCAAATGAACGTTCCGAAGAGATTCAGGTTGGCCGCAACCGCGTAATCCGCTCTGCCGCCCAGGACCCATGCGTCCCTCAAGTAGCCGTCCAAGGAAAGGTTATACGCGTTAAATCCTGAGCCATAGTTATATGTAAAGAGCCAGCTATAGGGCCTAAACACGTCGTAATTGCCCAGGAACAGATCAAAGCTCGGGTGCCACACGAACGCGGCTGATTGTTTGTCGATGAGCGCGGCATTTCGGCGGTCGGGCCCCGGAGTCCATGCGGAAATTAAGGTGACCTTGGCAGGCCCGCAGATGGCCCCGGTCTCAACCATGAAACGCCATTGCTCGGTGTATCTTGCGTTAGGCAAAACTGTCTGCACTCCTGCCGCGAATTGGCCTACGGTAACCGTTGGGTCCAGGACCGGGGCAAAAGCGCCCGTGCCGGACAGCCTGTCGGTCCAATACAACCACGCGGCCTCTCCATTGAAGAAGAACCTGCCATTGTTGTACTTCGTGAATATCGTGCCATGGAAAAACTCAGAATCCTGGCCTAACTGGGCCGCTGGCGTGGGAACCGGAAAGGCCGGTTGCAAAGGCCCTTCCGGCCCTATGTGCAAGCTGCTCCCCGCGGCCATTATCCCTGCCTGAACCGGCCCGTTGTTGTAAACCACGTACGCCAACAGGTCTTTGATAAGCCCGCCGCTCTTGTCGGCATGGTTGAAATACGGAGCGACAACCAGGTCATACGGATCGATCGGGATGGTCGCTCCCGGTCGTGCGGGTCTGTGAGGATAAAAGCCGATGCCGATGTCCAGCGGACCGTACGGCGCGTTAAGGACCAAGGATTCGGTGGTCAAGCCGTCGGAACCGTCATATTGCAGTCCTGTTCCGAATTTCCACTGTCTCTTTCCCACCCCGAGAGTGCCCCAAGGCGTCGAGGCCGTGGCCCAGAACATTGTCCACTGGCCTTCGCTCAAGGCGTTGTCCGTCCCCGGAGAATCCCAGGTGTAGTAGTAGCTCGCCTGGGGAATACCGTACTGGCCAAGGCGATATCTGCCCTTCAGCCTTACAGCGGGATTGATCTTTATCTCGGGCTCCAATAGGACGAAGAAATACGATTTCGCCGCATCCTGGCCGGTGACCAGGTTCTGGGACAATCTCGCGCCGTTCCACCAATAGTTGAGATTGGCGGTAGTCGTGCCTGCTCCGTTATCCACATTGTAGGGTCCAAAAAAGCCGTTGGAGCCCCGTTGGTTGTAGAACTCGTAGTACCAGTTCATTGTGCCTGTCATTCCGAATTCCCACGCAAACGCAGGGAACGCGAACATGGACAGACACAGCCCAACTGTCAGTGCTGTAAATAAAAACCGGATTTTCCGCATAATCCCTCTCCTCCCAAACAAAAAAAGTACATTAAAAACTGAAGAAATATCCTCTCATGACCGCAACCACGGTCCACCCCGCTAAGACAAGTTCGATCGGATCACGCGGCGGTTCAAGCCTCGTGTCCAGGCTTCGCGCCTATCCTGCCGCGGGGTAAACGAGGCCCCCGGCCTTTGGCCGGCTGCCTCGTCTGTTGTCGTTGCTGAAGAACGGTTGTGTTTATTCTTTAAGCAACAACCGTTCCATAACGTATCGGGGAAAGTGGTCAAAGGTAACCCCCGAAAAGGACACTGTAAAAAGCCGCGCACCCAATGCCGAATTGTTTAGGTTCCGTTAGAAAAGCTACTCGCGTGTAGGTTTTCATGATCCAAAATTACACGGCCGTACGTGTTGGTCCTCACCGCGCCTTACCTCCTCATGTCAACCGTGACAACTGCCTCGCGGGAATCCGGCCGATGTGCGCGCAAGCTGACCATCCGGGCGCTCCGGGAGCATAGACCACGAGGTACAGACTTACAGGCTCACCCCGGCCGTGACAGCGCGCTGAACCAAAATCACACTGCATCCGCGTCCTTTTCCCCCGTGCGTATGCGAACTATTTTGTCAACCGGAGTTACGAATATCTTACCATCCCCGATGGTGCCGGTTCGCGCCGCGGAAACAACCTTTTCAATAACCTGATCGACCATTTCCGACACCACTACCATCTCTACCTTGATTTTGGGAAGAAAGTCCACTAAATATTCGGCCCCGCGATAGATCTCCTTGTGGCCTTTTTGGCGTCCAAAACCTTTCACTTCAGTGACGGTCATTCCCTGAACACCTACCGAACTCAACGCCTCTTTCACATCGTCAAGCTTGAAGGGCTTGATTATTGCTTCGATTTTTTTCATCCTCGTCCCCTTTTCAACTATCGGGCAATTTTTTCGCACCTGGCATCCTCGTGGCTCAGGGTGCGGGTTTCAAAAATGGAGCCGCTTATGCTTAGATGTTGTAGCCGGCCTCACCGTGAACCGACGTATCCACGCCGACGACTTCATCCTCTTCAGTGACTCTCACACCCATGATGGCCTTGATTACGTAAAGGATGATGAGACTGACCACCAACGAGTAGACGATCGTCACGGCCACGGCCACTATTTGGATCCACAACTGGCCCGCGTTTCCGAAAAAGAGCCCGTCCGCGCCCGCGGAATTGATTGCCTTGGAAGCGAATAACCCGGTAGCGATTGCGCCCCATGCCCCGCCTACGCCGTGGACGCCGACAACGTCGAGTGAATCATCGTACCCTAGCGATGCCTTGGCCAATACTGCGAGATAACAGACAACACCCGCAACCGCGCCGATGATCACCGAAGATATCGGCCCAACGAAACCGGAAGCCGGGGTTATGGCTACGAGACCTGCGACCGCGCCGGATGCCACGCCAAGGGTTGTCGGTTTTCCTTTAATAATCCATTCGGCGAAAACCCAGGACATGGCCGCGGCTGCCGTGGCCATGTGGGTGACCACAAACGCCATGGACGCGCCCTCATCTGCTTTAAGCGCGCTGCCTGCATTGAAGCCGAACCAGCCGAACCAGAGCAAACCCGCGCCGAGAAGTGTAAGAGTGAGGTTGTGCGGCATCATGGGCGCGGTTCCGTAACCCTTGCGCTTGCCGATGACTAGACAACACGCCAGGGCCGCCACACCAGCGTTGATGTGGACAACAGTTCCGCCCGCGAAATCCAGCGCTCCCATACCGGCGATCCAGCCACCCGGACCCCACACCCAGTGCGCGATCGGACAGTACACAAAGGTTATCCACAGGACCATGAAGACTATGAAGGAACTGAACTTCATCCTTTCAGCAAACGCCCCGGATATGAGCGCGGGTGTGATCACCGCGAACATGCACTGGAAGATCATGAAGGTGGTACCGGGTATGGTCATGGTCTTCGAAGAGTCCAGCAGGTCAGGGAAGAGCGCCCCGCCGATGCCGTTCAAGCCGAAGTAGTCCGCACCACCCAGAAAACCGCCCAGGGCATCCGGCGCAAAGGCCAGGCTGAACCCGTAGAAAAGCCAGATGATTGATGCCAAGCCCATAAGAAAGAAGCTGTGCATCATTGTGGAAAGAACGTTCTTTGCCCGTGTCATTCCGCCATAGAACATGGCCAGCCCCGGTGTCATCAAAAGCACCAGAGCCGAGGCCGCCAAAACCCACGCGTTGTCCGCAGCATTCATTTTTAGAACTCCTCCGAGAAAATGCTCACCTTAGGCGCCGGACGTCAGTCGGCTGTCAGAAATTCCGGGGAGAAACCGTTTCGTGGAATGAAGATCTCCCTGAAATTTTCGGTTGGAAGACGACTTGGGATAACGGGGTTTACCGGCGACTCAAGTTTTTCGTCATAAGGAGCAATTGGGATGCCAAAAGCCCGCGGATTGGTTGCTTGAACGGTAAGATGCTGGATTTGTGTTACATTTTTGGCGAGGTAGGCCGACACAATTGTAACATCAAAGGGGACAAACGTACATATACGTACGTAATGAGCGGAAGTGTTACGAAATGGTACGAAACCGTCGAGGGTTTATCCCATACCTCTTTACCCGCAGTCCCATTATTCTCTCGCTGATTCCCAGGGCCCTGGCAGCTTTGGCCTTGTTGCCTCGGGCGGCCTTCAGCGCGTCCAAAATCAAATCGCGCTCCACATTGCCGAGCGTGCCGTCCAAAGTTCCTTCGGGCACCGTTCCGGTGGCTTCAGCAGTTTGAAGCGTCGGCGGCAGGTGATGTCCGTGAATGACGTGATCCGAACTCAATACAACCGCGCGCTCCATGCAGTTCTCCAGTTCCCTGACATTACCCGGCCAATGATAGGTCATGAGCATGTCTATGGCCGGCGTGGAAATGCGCCGTATGGTCTTGTGATTGACCTTGCTGTATTTTTCGACGAAGTGGTCCGCGAGTAAGGGTATGTCGGTCTTTCGCTCGCGCAGCGGCGGAATATGAATCGGGAAGACATTGAGCCTATAATAGAGGTCCTGTCTGAACTTGCCTTGTTCGATCAGCTCTTCCAGGTCCCTGTTGGTGGCGGTCATGACACGGACATCGGTTTTGATGGTCTGAGTTCCCCCGACGCGTTCGAACTCTTTTTCCTGCAGGACCCTGAGGAACTTGATCTGCGTTGTGGGGGACAGGTCACCGATCTCGTCCAGGAATATGGTGCCGCCGTGGGCCAGTTCGAACCGCCCCTTACGGGTGGCGATGGCCCCGGTGAACGCGCCCTTCTCATGCCCGAACAGCTCGCTTTCCACCACGCTTTCCGGCAGCGCGCCGCAATTGACTTTAATGAACGGTTTGGAAGCTCTGAAACTGTTGAAGTGGATCGCGTGCGCGACCAACTCTTTGCCCGTGCCGCTCTCGCCTCTTATCAAGACCGTGGTATCACTCTTGGAGACCTGTGCGATCAGGTCGTAAACGATCTGCATGCCCTTTGAGTTTCCCACTATGTTGGAAGGCTTGAAACGCTCCTTCAGCGCGTCTTTCAGCCTGAGATTTTCCTCCATCAGCCTGTGCCGCTCTTCCTGCGCGGATTGGCGCAGCCGAACAGCCTGGGCTATCATGGAAGCTATGACTGACAGGAGGCGAACGTCTTCTTCCAAGGAAACGCCCGCGTCAAAGAGCCGATCCGCGCTGAGCGCTCCCGTAACCTCGCTCCCAAGCTTTATGGGAACGCAGATAAAAGATATGTCTTTCTTCTGGAGTCCTTTTCGTGCCCCTGTCCGGTCCAGAAACAGGGGCTCATCCGAAATATGGGGGATCACTACGGGTCGGCCGGTCTTGACAACCTTCCCTGTCACGCCTTCGCCGGGTCTGTATCGGCCTCGCTCTTTCTGGCTTTCCGACAGGCCGTGAGCCGCTTCTATGAATATTTCTCCACTGTCGCGATTCACAAGAGTAAGGGTACCCCGCATCATGCCCATGTGTTTGGCAATTGATTCGAGGACCGGGCCCACCACATCACGCAGGTCCAGACTGCGATCCAGAATCCGGCTAATTTCAAAGAGGAGCAACAGTTCGGGGACTTCGCTCTTGACCTTTTGTTTTCCCACACGCGTTTCCATTATTTCCTCGACTGACAGATAGGTCGGCACAATCCGCGAATCTTACCAAAATGTAGCCACAACTACAAGCACTGTCCAGCGGAGGCGAAACCGTTCAACTGCCCGGCAGAATTATCTAATTTTATTATGAATTACTTGACCCCTCACTAATTAGGCATTAGAATAACACGATGATTGCCCCTGGCGGAATTCCCTTTACCAAGACAGCACCCGCAATTCCCGCCGCGTATCGGACGGGCCGGTTCTCGGCCGTGTGCTTTGCCGTTATTTGCGCCTCAGTCCTCACAGTCGTGCCTTTGCCTTGTGCGGCTCTGACCGTTTCCAGTGGACCTGTCCAGGATTACCTGTTCACCGAAGGGAAAAAGCATTATGACGCGGGAGACATGCATCAAGCGGAAGAGGCATGGCGCCACCTCTTTCCGGATAAGGTTTATGGCCCGCCCGCGTATCTGCTCCTTGCCCGAAGTTATCGGAAGGCTCGAAATGTTCAGAAGGCCGAGGAGCTTCTCAAGGAATTATTGAAGGGTCATTCCGGCGGCATTTACCAAGAAGTCATTCGAGAAGAGCTTGCCGACATTCTCTGCGACCAAGGTAAACCCGAGGCCGTAGAAATGCTGCAATCCATGATTTCCATGGCTTCGGACAAGAAAAAGCCGGCCCTGGTGCTCCGTATCGCTCAGCTCCAACGCCGTATCGGAGATCATTCCAAGGCCACCGCTCATTACCGCACGTTGTTTCTCAACTATCCCGCGTCGGTCGAAGGCCTGAAGGCCGCGGACGACTTGTCCTGGATGGTGTTTCACGGGAAGATACAGCGCCTGGAGTTTTCCGAAACGGAACAGATCTCACGAGCCGAAAAGCTCTTTACCAAGGGACGGTTCGATCTCGCGGCCGACGCGTATCAGGCAGTGCTGAAGATCAAACCGGCAGACACAGGGCTGTTGCTCAAATTGGCCCAGTGCCGATACAAGGACCGCCAGAATCAAAAAGCCATTGACCTGCTCAAGGAGGTGCTCAAAGCCAATCCGCCCGACAAGCAGCGAATGGAGGCCCTGCACATTCTCAGCCTCTTGTACTGGCGGCTCGACCGTGAAAAGGACTTTGAGTTTTGTTCTGCAAAAATCATGGAAAAGGGCTCGGATAAGCAAAAGCGAAAAACGCTCTTCAACCTGGGCGCATATTACATGGAAAAGGGAAAGTACGCTCAGGCCGAGTCTCATTTCAATCGTTTGACTAAAATGAGTCTTGAAGCCTCAGCGAAGACCGACGTCAAGTGGAAGGCCGCGTGGATCAAGTATTGGAACAAACAATACAAAGAGGCTGCGGAGGCTTTCCGCGAAGCCCGGACTGTTTCTCCCGGAGGCAAGATCGAACCTGCCTCGAAGTACTGGCAAGCTCGCGCTCTGGAGCTTTCCGGACGATCGAGTGAAGCACAGGCCCTACTCAAGGAGATCGCCGCGGCCTGTCCGCTCGATTACTATGGAATTGAAGCAGCGCGTTTGCTCAAGCGTCAGAATATTCCACTGAACGATAAGAAGGCCTCGTCGCCCTTCCCCAATACCGACCTTTCGCCTGCCGAGAGTTCCAGCGAGTTGGTCTCTACGGCCGTCAAGTTGATGGAACACAAACTCTATGAGTTCGCTCTGCTGAACCTCGCCGCTCTGCCCAAATCCACGAAATCCACTCCGGCCGTGGCTTTTCTCATGGCAAAAGCCGCTTACGGTGCGGAACGGTACCGGACCGCACAGGAAATTCTCGCCGTGGCCTTCGGGCCGTTCATGGAAAACCCGCCTCCAAACGCGCCCAAGGAATTCATCGAAATGGCATTTCCGCGGGTGCATTTCAATGAGGCCACCCGCACCGCGCAGAAACACGCCGTAGATCCCCATCTGGTCTGGGCGATCATAAGGCAGGAAAGCCGTTATGACGCGTCAGTGGTGTCGCCGGCCGGCGCCATAGGGCTCATGCAGGTTACGCCTGCGGCTGCTGGAGTTCCACGCAAGGGCGGCAAGATCCCTGCAACGGCCATTGCGGAAATACTCGAGCCCAAGGCGAATCTTGGTCACGGGATTCGCATCCTGGCCAAGAACCTCGAAGCATTCAAAGGGAAGATCATCCCGGCTGTGGCGTCTTACAACGCGGACATAAGGAAGGTGCGGGACTGGATTCGGCGCAACGGTAAGATGAAGCAAGACGAGTTCATCGAAAACATCCCCTACCTGGAGACCAGAATATATGTGAAAAAGGTCCTGGCCGGGTACTCGGCCTATAGCCTGCTCCACCGGCAAAAAGACCTGGCCGGCTTATGGTGAAGAGGGGAGAAGAAGCATCAGGGGGGAAACTTTTGTGAACAAAAGTTTCCCCCCTGACCTCCCTTCAAAAAACTTTCTATCATGTCATCTTTTGGTTCAGAGGCTTCGCCCAAACCATTTTTGTCTGGGCATGTCAGGCAGTCTCTTCGTATTTCTTATTTCGTGGAAGGTGTATTCCTTCAGTCCGCTCTTCCACAACTGGTACCGGGCTGCACTTGTGCTAAGAGCCGCTTCATGAGACTGTAGGGGCACGGCGTGCCGTGCCCTCGGCGCCTCAATTCCGAGTCGATGCAGCCTTGTTCTCCAGTCAGGATACCGATTCTGTTGAAATGGAAGGTCGATGGAAGAAAATCCGAACAATAATGCGACAGAGGTGTTCGACGCATCTCCGTACCTGAAACTTTTCATAGATAAGGAAGGGAGATGGTTTCAGAACGGCGCGGAGATCGTCCACCCCGAAATATACCGCCTGTTCAATCAGGCCCTGGAAAAGTCGCCTGACGGCGGATATCTGGTACGAATGGGACAAGAGATCTGCTCAGTCGAAGTGGAAGACGCTCCATTCGTAGTGAAACGCATGATCGAAGACGACCATGATCGACTTCTGCTGGAACTGAATGACGGAACGCAAGAACCTTTCGACCCCAAAACCTTCTGGATCGGAGAACAAAACATCCCGTACTGCCGAGTCAAGAACGGAGGATTTCACGCTCGCTTTTCCCGCCCCGCGTACTACCAACTGGCCCGCCACATAGTCACCGACGAAGATGAGAAGGAGTTCTTTCTCCTGTTGGACGGGGAGCGAGTCCCGATCAAACGGTGACCAACAGCCGCCTGAAAGATCCTATCCGCACATGCCAGGCCTGGCCAGGAGTTGGCAAGTCATACCACTTGCCACAATTCTTTACCGTTCGTACAACCCGAACTCCGAAAAAACCAGTAGGGACCAGAGCCTGCCCCGGACCGCGATCCGGGGTCCCTGTCACGCCAGGGGCGTGATTGATTTATATTGGCAAAATGTGCCGGCACGGAGAAACTGTCTCAAAACTGACGGTTTCGCGACCTCATCGGTAGGGGCGGTTCGTGAACCGCCCGAAATCATGGCGCTTCTCGAAGCGCCCCTACCCGGAAATACGTCCGTTTTAGATTTTTGAGATAGTTTCCGGAGGCCGGCACCTACCAATTTCCAAGCGGCGCCTTTCGCAATCGGACATTATTTTCGACACTTGATATAAGCCGTCTCGGCGCTCCCTGTTTGGGACCAACGGCTGGCTCGTCCGATGGGTGGGTAATGGAGGATTCTCGAAAAGACTCGAATGGGTTGGAAGAAAAGGTTGACATCGTCTAGCCGACTGGTCTACTATCCGGACATCGGAGGACCAAATAAACTATGGGCAAGGATAGCACTAAGGACAAAATACTCGCACACGCTGCCCAACTAATTCACAGGAAAGGGTTCAACAACACTGGCATCCAGGAAATCCTTCAAAGCGCCGGGGTCCCGAAGGGATCGTTCTATTTCTATTTCAAGAGCAAGGAAGATCTGGGGCTCGCGTTGATCGACTACTATGCCGAGACATTGGGATCGAGGTGGCGGACAGTCTTGGAAGCTCCTGAAGTGCGCCATCTGAAGCGACTTGAGAGATTTTTCGACGAAACTCGCATCCGGCACGAGCAAGATGAAGGGAAAAGCGGGTGCCCCATAGGAAACCTCACGCAGGAAATGGGAGTGCTTAGTGACGCGTTTCAGGCCAAGCTCAGAGGGGTCTTCAGCGGAATGAAGGCGTCCATTAAGAACTGCCTGGCGCAAGCGCAAGCCGACGGGGAAATCAGCCCGTCCCTCGACGCGGACGCGACCGCGGACTTCATTCTGAATAGCTGGGAGGGTGCTCTGTTGAGGATGAAGGCGGAAGGCCACACCGGACCGCTTGTTCTTTTCCAGAGAATGGTCTTCGATCGTGTACTGAGGGCATGAATGTTGTACAGCAAATCAGGACGTCGGCCATTTGATTTTTTTCGATCATACAGTCGACCGGTCTACTATTAGAATCCGAATACAGAGTTCGTTCGCTCGCAGATTGCGAGCCCGAAGCCGCGCAAAACGTCAAAAACAATAGGAGGAATTATCATGGCGCTTATTCCGACAATCCCACCGGAAAAGGCTGAAGGAAAGCTGGCAGAACTCTATGCCGAGGTCGAACAGCTCTTCGGAAGAGTCCCCAATAATGTGCAAATGCTGGGTATCAGCCCGGCCTTACTGGACAGCCAATTGCAGATGGTGTCCTATTACAGGGAGCATCCTGTGTTAAGGACCCCGCTTCTTGCAATGATACGTATGCTGGTTTCAAAGGCCTGCAAATCGCCCTATTGCCAAAACCTCAACACAGGCCTGCTGATGAAGGCGGGTTTCACCAAGGAACAGATCGAAGCCGCTCAGGCCGACCCCAACCAGGCCCCTCTGGACGAAAAGGAAAAAGCCCTGCTCTTGTTCGTCTTGAAAGCCACCGACAACCCGCATTCAGTGGTCCAAGCGGATGTGGATCGTCTGCGAACTCTGGGCTGGACCGATTTGGCCATATTTGACGGCCTGGCTCATGGGGCTCGCATGGTGGGCACTAACATAATTTTTGATACATTCAAGGTCGATATAGATTGAGCAATGCCGCGTGCGTTGAGACGGGAAGCATCAAATCGCGTAGGGAGAGCCGTGACCGTCGGTTCTTCGATTCGGCGGCCGCAGGCCGCCCTACGACTGCCCACCGGAACGGACTCTGACAAGCGAGAGGTGCTGAATCCCTTTCGCTTGATTTTCCATATCTGAAAACGAACCGGTACTATGCAATTGGAAAGTGCATTGCCTCTGGGTGCCACTGCTGGCTTGTCCAGCAGAGGCACCCACGCACAACGCTGTGACTATTTTTCTTCCAGCTTCTTCTTTTGACTCTTGTTGTCCAGCCCCAGGTAGCATGTGGTGAGCGAAGCGAACCGCATCGCTCGTGCAAAAAGAACGGACAACGCGAATCCGCGTTTCGCGGGGCCGTTCCCCTTGTTCACCGCATCCTACGCGCTTTACGGGGAATCCACAATAAGTGTAACAGGTCCGTCGTTGACCAGGTCCACCATCATCATTGCGCCGAAAATGCCTTCCTGCGTTGGTATGCCTCCCTTGCGGATTTCTTGTATGAAATCGCGATAAAGCGCTTGAGCCTGTTCCGGCGGAGCAGCTCCCGCGTACGAAGGGCGTCTGCCTTTGCGGCAGTCGCCGTACAGAGTGAACTGCGAGACAATGAGCATCTCGCCCGCAACCTGATCTAAGCTCAGGTTCATCTTGCCCTGTTCGTCCGAGAAGATTCGCAGGCCGGAAAGCTTTTCAGCCATCCATCGGACTTGCTCCGGTCCGTCAGTGCCGGCCGCGGCAAGAAGCACGAGCATTCCGTGGCCTATCTCGCCGACCACCTTGGCATCCACCGACACACTGGCCCTAGACACTCGCTGAACCACAGCCCTCATGGCGTTTTCCTTAGAAACTTATTCCAAAGCAGAATGAATGCAGGGACAAAATCCTCCGGGGTCTCTTTCATCATTGAAGATAGCTTTCCAAGGGCCATGAATCCGCCCCATTTGACTTCTTCGGGGTTTGGAACAGGCTCTTGGTCTGTCTCCACTTTAAACAGCATCACGTGCTCATTGTCGGTTTGCTCGCAAGCAGCTACCCGCAGAACTTGCCGGACGCGCGCGGGGATGCCCAATTCCTCCTCGAGTTCCCGGACCGCGGTCTGTTCATACGATTCGCCGGGGTCCACATGTCCTGCCGCGGACGAGTCCAGCTTTAGCGGATGCCGGTCCTTTACCTCGGAGCGCCTCTGAACGTATATCTCGCCTTGAGAATTGAAGACAAATATGTGGACCGCCCGGTGCATCAGGCCCTTTCGGTGAATCTCCGCACGAGTCGCCTTCCCGATGACCTTGTCACGGGAATCGACTATTTCAAGGATCTCCTCGTCTGTTGAATGAGCCATCTTCTGCCCGATCACTTCTTCTTATAAGTGTATTATTAGAACCTGAAATCAACCCTGATCTTGAATATTCTCTTGGCAGGAAGCTCCAGAATGTCGACGCCGGTCTTTTCGACCAGGTCTTGTATGACTCTTTGCTTTTCGGCAAGGGAGGGGGCGATAAGTGTGAACCACACGTTGTATTCGTGCTGCCGCTCGTAGTTGTGGGTAACTCCGGGGAATGCGTTGACGGTTCGGACAAATGATTCGAATTTCTCTCGCGGGACCTTGGCAGCCAATAATGTGCTGACGAACCCAACCCGCCTCGAATTTATGGACGCTCCGATGCGCCTGATAATGCCTTCTCGTTTGAGCTTGGCAATGCGCGCGAGCACTTGTTCCTCGGTCAGACCTACTTTCTCACCGATCAGCCGGTAAGGGTGAGGCTGAACCGGGAACCCGGCCTGTATTTCGTTCAACAATTCCCTGTCATTTGCGTCCATTTTGTGTCCGCTATTGTTCTGCGTCCGAGACGGCTCTACAGCAATTGCCCAAAATAGTGTCCGTTGTTCTGCGACGGCTCCCGTACCATTGCCGATTTGCTCACCCGTCGTTCCCGCGAAAGCGGGAACCCAGGGCATCCAGCGAGACGCGGGACTGGATTCTTGCTTTCCCAGGAATGACGGAATGGAGCCCTTCCGAATCGGACGAAAATGTGGCACTCGGCATAATCATGCACGAGGCCTCTGCTACTGCACCACGCCAGTCACTGGTGAGGGGCTGTCACTGACTCTCAGGTTCCATTGTTACAGCGACCTGCATGGGTTCTATGGAATCTATTTTGAGCCCGTCCGGTTTCACCTGCACGAGGGTCATGACTCTGCGCTTCGCACTCAATTCAGCAACGCTAATGGGTTCCGTGGTGACGGAAACAACTTTCTTCAAGTCGCCTTGGACAGCCCTGATCGTAACCTCGGAGGGGAGAACAGCCACCTTGGTTTTATCCGGTATCGCGCCCACTATCGTTGGCACCACGCTAATCTTCCTCACGGAAGCCGCCTCGATATTCAGGTGCAGGTCGGACGGGCGAATTTGGGACGTTGTGATGCCGGGAGGAACCAGCAGATTCTTGCTCGTTATCCTGAAATAATTGAGGCCCGGAATTACTCCGCTGAGATCCACCACAGCCCTCACAGATCCGGGCTTGAGGTTTGCCAGGCCCGATTCGGACCCCCGTATCCTCACGTCTATCCTGTCCATCCATTTGCCCGTTATTTCCATGGAGGGCGGCAGATTGGTGTACTGAATCGGGATGGACATTCCGACTTCGGATCTCTGGGGTCCCACGATTACGAACCAGAGCACCATTGCACATCCCGCGGCCGCCAGTTTCAGGGGCCAGTTGGATTTAAGCAATGTCAGCGCGTTTGGACGAGGACCTCCCGTTTCTGCGGCAACGCCACGCACCAGCCCCCGTTCGAGGGCTTGTCTAAACTCCCCCTTTTTCTTGTAGACGGTGATTTCTTTGTCCTCGACGAGTGAAACCTCTCCCCGTTCCTCTGAGACCACTATGCACAGGGCATCGGAGCGCTCAGTCAGCCCAAGCGCCGCGCGATGCCTTGTTCCGTAGCGAGAACTCAAGGCTTCGTCCGTCGAAAGAGGCAATATGCAACTAGCCGCGTGTATCCTTTCTTTGGATATGAGAACTGCTCCGTCATGCAGCGGGGAAGTTTTCTGGAAAATCATCACCAGCGCTTCAGCGGACATTACCGTGTCCAGCGTCTTGCCTTTGAGGATTAGAATGTCCAGTATGTCCATTCTCTGAAGGACTATTAATGCCCCGATCCTCAATCGAGCAAGCTCAGCCACGGCCCGGACAGTCTCATCGAGCATGCCGGGCCCTACGTCGTTTGATTGCCGTCCACTCAGGTACCGAACAGGGGACACGCGATCCAGCATTTCTCTGATTTCAGGCTGAAAAACAATTACCAGCACCACAATTATTGCGGCCCATAAATACTGGAATAGGACCGAGGTCAGTATCAAGCCCAACGCGGAAGCCACGAAATAGAACACTCCGATTGCCAGCAGAGTCACCAATATCTGAAAGGCACGAGTTCCTCTGAACCAGGACAAAATGAAGTAAATCAGGCAAGCCATGATGGCTATGTCCACCATGTTGGCTGCACTGATTGATTGAAGTAATTCTTCCAGTGTTTGCATCAAATCCTGCTGCCGGGCCGCTCGGTCTGGGGATCCTGGAAATGGCCGTCCAAAGCGTACTACACATATCCAAACCACATTTCGTGGCCTTTTGCAAGACGAGCGGGAAGATGTGCAGCCACAGAGGCTTTGACCCACGGGCCGCTTGGACATCGTTCGACCGCCAATCCCATCTTCAAAAATTGGCTCCTGCACCGGGGTTTATGCCGACTTTAACTGTATGAATCCAAGTAGATACCAGTTTGACCTGACACGCAGCGAGCCGTCGAAGTGCTCGGCGGGGATATCCACATTTCCTGTGGATAACTTGCGTGTAAAGCTGTGGATAACTCGGGGCGGCTAGCATCCGGTCAAGTTTGAGAGCGTTTTGCCTCATCGTGGAGCAAGCAGAAAAGCTCAATAAAATCAACAATAAATATAACATTCCGAAATCCCGAAGCCTGCGGTGGAAATGGCTTCCGGAGCGTTTGCAGTTATAAACATCTGTGGATAGATTAATATCCGCCACCCCCGTGGAATGGAAGAATTTTCCGGACGCCCCCCAGTCGGAATTGGGCGCCTTCAGTCATTCCAGACGGTTGACCCCTACCAGATATTGTGTCAACAAAAAAGAAAGCCCAATATGTGGGTGTTAGCAAGTTTCGGCTATTTCGGGTATAAAGGAAATTGCGGAGGAGAAGCCTCTTTGCACAAAAAGGTCTCCCCTGTAAGTTGCCTCTTAAGCCTTTTCGGTTTCCCGCTCTCCTTCTTGAAAGCGCCGACGGTATGAACGTAGCAGAATCTTCGGTCAGATTTCCCATCACAGTCATCGTCCGAGTACTGCTCGTGCTTGTCTTCGGGTACGTTTCTCTGACCTTTCTTGTCGTGGAACTCAAGCCCGAGACAGAGCAGCCGGTTCTGGTCGTGAGCACCAGATTCCCGGGTGCGGCTCCCGAAGAAGTGGAAGGTGAAGTAACCAACCGCTTTGAGGAGAACATCAGCGGCGTTTCCAACATGCTCTATACGCTCAGTTTTTCGCCGTACGGCCAGTCCTTCGTGGTCATTTTCTACAAACCGGGCACCAATTTGGACCTGGCCGCAGCGGAACTCCAACGCAACCTGGATCGAGTTACAGACCTGCCAAATGAGGTCCAGAAATCCCAGATTTTCAAAGCTAGCGATCGCGTAAGCTTGCCTGTGTACCAGTTCGCTCTCACAGGGGACGTGGACATAGTTACAATGTCCACTTGGGCGGACAAGGACATAGCCCCGAGGATAAAGCGAATACCCGGTGTGGGTGACTGCCAGTTCGACGGCAACAGAAACCGTGAGATGAGGATAACCTTCGACCGGGAGCGCCTCAAAGCCAGACGTCTAACAGTCGCGGACATCAAACAGTTTGTCGATAGGACCAATCTTAACCAGAGCGGCGGATACTTTGTCGAAGGGACCCGGGAATGGACGGTCAGGACAGTAGGAGAACTCCTTAGCGCAGAGTCCTTTCGGAAGGTCATCATTTCGAGACCGGGGCAGCCGATCGTTTACCTGTCCGATGTTGCGATAGTGGAGGACAAATACGAGAGACCCGATTCGTACTGCCGTATAAACGGGGTCCCCGGATTGATTCTGAATGTCTTCAACCAGGTAGGCGCCAACCTGGTGCAGACCATTAATCTCGTGGACAAAGAACTCGAGCGGATCGAGAAGGAATACGGTCCCCTGGGCGCAAAATTCCAGAAGATATACGACCAGAGCAATTATATTCGCGATGCGGTCCAGATAGTGACGAACTCTCTTATAGAGGCCATTATCCTGGTGCTACTGGTGTTGTTCGTCTTTCTTAAAAACTGGCGAAGCATTTTCATAGTGGCGACTTCGATTCCGGTGTCCGTCATTGGAACCTTTATCGGGATGTATCTTTTCGGCTATTCGATCAACGTGCTTTCGTTGGCAGGACTGGCGCTTTCCGTTGGAATGATCGTGGACGATGCGATCGTGGTGCTCGAGAACATTTACCGCCACCGATATGAAGAAGGGAAAAGCATTGTCAGGGCTGTTGTGGACGGAACGGGCGAGGTTGGAATGGCCGTGTTCATGTCCACTCTTACCACCGCGGCAGTCTTTCTGCCCATTCTTATGCTGCGTGGTGAGGTCGGGACCCTGTTCGGCCCGGTCGCGTTCGTAATTTCCGTCGCCATCTTTCTGTCGCTCTTCGATGCATTCACCGTGGTCCCAATGCTTGCCTCGCGATGGATGAAAAAGGAAACCCGACCTTCAGGCATCTGGAAGAAAATCATGGCTCCTCTTGGTGTCCTGGACAGGCTGGGCGCTGCGTCAGCCAATGGGATTATCCGGGCCCTGAGGTTTTTTCTCGGCGGATGGCGGCGCAAAGTGGGACTGATCGTAGGAGTGCTTGGCCTGTTTGCGTTTTCACAGTGGATTCTGCCTGGAATGGGCTACCTCCCCACGGGAGGAACAAACCTGGTCAAGGTGCAGGTCGAAACCTTCGAAGGGACGAGTCTCGATGAAAACAGCAGACTGATGCGGATTCTGGAAGACCGCTGGAAGAATATCAAAGGCGTCAGGCACATAGTGGCGACCCCCAGCAGGAACGTGTTCAGAAACGTAATCTTCTTGGTCTGCGACAGAGAAGAGGACAGTGGCGTGCCGGTCGTCACAATCGCCAAACAGGCGTACGAATCCTCCAGAGACCTTCCTTTCAAGGCAGTGAATCCGATCCAATTTCCGCTGTTCGGCAACATTTACACCAGATCCAATGTGGTTGACGTGCGCATCATGGGCAAGAGCTACGTGGTCATCGAGGACATCGTCAACCGCATCATGGAGATCGGAAAAGATACGCAGGGGATAATCTTCCGGTACACGGAGTTGGCCCTCAAGAAACCACAGGTAGAGGTGCGTGTGGAACATCAACGTGCGTCGCACCTCGGTTTTCAGGTCAAGGATATAGCCGATGCGGTCGAAGCCGCTGTAGGAGGTCAGAAGACGACTTCCCAGTACGATGTGGAGGGGCGCTACTTCTACATAAGGGTAATGGGTGAAGAGGCCGATGTGAAAACCGTGTTTGATGTGGGAAAGATCATCCTAACCTCTCCCCGGGACCCGACCATCCAAGTGCCTCTAACCAGCCTGGCCTCGGTGGAGGCTACGTTCGGACCACTCCAGATCAACCACTACAACTCCAAACGCAGCGCCAGGGTTCAGTTTACCATTCAGGACCGACCACTGGGCGACGTTTTTAAGGAGGTCGATTCCAAGATCCAAAACTCCGTCCCTCTTCCCGTAGGATACACGGTCATCCCCTTCGGAGCGGTCAATGAGCTGAAAACTCTATTGGACGCAATCAGATTCGTGTTTCCCTTGTCGATCGTTGTGGTTTACCTACTCCTGGTCATGCAATTTCAATCTTTCTTGAGGCCGTTGTCGATCCTGTTAAGCGTGCCGCTCTCCATAATCGGTGCAAACTTGCTGGTGAAACTTACGGGAGTGCATTTCGATTCTTTCACCATGCTTGGTTACATAATGATGGTTGGTTTGGTTGTTAAGAATGCTATCCTCTTGATAACCTATACTGTGCAGCTTATTGAAGAACATGGGGTAGAAAGGGATGAAGCGCTGGTCCTGGCCAGCCAGCGCCGAATGCGGCCCATCTTTATGACCGCCATCGCGATGGTGCTCGGTATGCTTCCTCTGGCTGTCAAGCAGGGCGCGGGAGCCGAGATATATAACGGCTTGGCCACCGCTGTTGTGGGCGGATTGGGGGTTGCGACTCTCTTCACATTGATTTTCATCCCCATAGTGTATACATTGTTGGACGACCTGAAGACACGATTTTGGAAGGTCCGGCCCGTTTCGCTGGACGAGGAGCTTGAGGGTCGATGACCGGTTGATCCTAGATTGAAAATGATGTCTATTGAAGGACCTATGGCGTCCGGGACGGTTTGAAGGCCACCGTCGACTTATTTGTTAAGGAGCCAATTAATACAATGACTCTTTGGCCTTTAGCGCTGTATTTCTTTGCTGTTTTGGCTATTGTAGCAGCCATGGTGGGCATATCCTTCGTCCTCGGAGAACGGCACAGACAGAGGACAACCGGCGAACCGTTCGAGTCAGGAATAGCGCCTACCGGTTCAGCGAGATTACGTTTCGATGCCAGATTTTACCTGTTAGCTGTTTTTTTCGTCATTTTCGATCTTGAAGCGCTGTTCATTTTTGCATGGGCCGTGGCTGTCCGAGAATTGGGATGGGCGGGCTATATCGAGATAGTGGTATTTATTGGAATTTTGCTCGCGGCCCTAGTCTACTTGTGGCGCGTCGGGGCCCTGGAAATGGCAACAGCAAGGCAAAAAGCGCCTTGGACTCCTCGAAATAGAAAATACTAGCGAAAGGGCTGACTGGAAAATGCAGTGGTCCCTTGTTAAGCCCGGCTCACATGAGTCCGGCCGGCGTAAGGATGGAGTTGAAGAAGCGGTACCCGGCAATGTCATATTGGGAAAGCTGCAAGACCTTCTGGCATGGGGCCGCAAGAATTCCATTTGGCCGTTCAACTTTGGGCTTTCGTGTTGTTACGTCGAGATGGCCACAGCCTTTACCAGCCGATACGACATCGCGCGTTTCGGCGCTGAAGTGCTTCGCAGCAGCCCCAGAGAGGCCGACCTGATTGTAGTCTCTGGAACTGTGTTCATGAAAATGGCCCCTGTTCTCAAGAGGCTTCACGAACAGATGATGGAGCCTCGTTGGGTGATTTCCATGGGATCCTGCGCCAACTCGGGAGGGATGTACGACATCTACAGCGTAGTTCAGGGGGTGGACAAGTTCCTTCCGGTGGATGTGTATGTTCCTGGATGTCCGCCTCGACCCGATGCCTTCCTGGAAGGGCTCATGCTCCTGCAGAAGGCTGTCGGGGCCGAAAGAAGGCCCCTGAGTTGGGTCGTCGGAACGCAGGAACCTCAGCAGCCGGCAAGACCGTCAATGAGGGACGCAAAACGGGAATTGCGTCGGCAGGCCACCGAGCTGCGCTCTCCGGATGAAGTATAGTTGAGGGATTTCGAGCACGCCCGGCGCTGCACGGACTGGGGCCGGCGTCTTGGCCGAAAAGGATAGAGGCAAGGGGATATCCTCTATGACCGAGGCTTTGAGCATTCTTGAGGAATTACAGAACAAACTCGGCGATGCAATTGTGGCCACACAAGCGACTTGTGATGATATTCCAACCGTATGGATATTACCGGAGGCCGCTCATGGCGTTTTGCGTTACCTGAAACAGGAAGCCCCCAAACCCTACAAAACGCTGTACGACCTGTCCTGCATAGACGAACGGGTCCGCGCCAATCGCAAAGGCCAACCGGCAGCCGATTTTTCGGTGGTGTACCATCTCCTATCCTATGATCGCAACGAAGATATTCGAATCAAAGTAGCTCTGGAGGGAGATTTCCCGTCTATTCCGAGCATTGTTGATCTCTGGCCCGCGGCAAATTGGTACGAACGTGAGGCCTGGGACATGTTCGGGGTCAAGTTCGGGGGACATCCTCTTCTGAAGCGTATTCTCATGCCCGCCGGATGGGAAGGACATCCCCTGCGCAAGGAACATCCTGCCAGGGCAACCGAAATGGGCCAGTTCCGGTTGCCTGAGGCAAAACACATCTCGGAAGAAGAAGAACTGCGATTTCGTCCGGAAGACTGGGGAATGAAGACCGCCAGTGGAGACACGGACTTCATGTTTCTGAATCTCGGTCCCAATCACCCATCGGCGCACGGTGTGCTCCATGTCATGTTGCAGCTCGATGGGGAGGAGATCGTGGACGCGGCCCTGGATATCGGCTTCCACCATCGCGGGGCCGAAAAGATGGGTGAGCGGCAGTCGTGGCACACCTTCATCCCGTACACCGACAGGATCGACTACCTGGGCGGTGTAATGAACAACCTGCCCTATGTCCTGGCCGTGGAAACGTTGGCAGGGATCAAGGTCCCGGAAAAAGTGGACACTATCCGAGTGATGATGGCCGAGTTCTTTCGCGTGGCGAGTCACCTGGTTTTTTTCGGCACCATGGCCCAGGATGTTGGCGCTATCTCCCCGGTGTTTTTCACATTCAACGACCGCGAGCGGATCTTTGACATTGTCCAAGCTATTTGCGGCGGCCGCATGCACCCAAGCTGGTACAGGATCGGTGGTGTGGCTCAGGACCTGCCGAAAGGGTGGGACAAGCTGGTCCGGGAATTCCTCGACTATATGCCGGCTCGCCTGGATGAATACGACAAACTGGTCATGCAAAACCGCATTTTCAAAGCCCGTACTCAGGGCGTAGGTGTGTACAGCGCTGAGGAGGCCATTGATTGGGGTGTCACCGGGCCGGGCCTTCGAGCGTGCGGCTTCGAATGGGATTTCCGAAAGAAAAGACCTTACTCCGGGTACGAGAATTTTGAATTCGACATCCCTACGGCTGATACAGGAGATTGCTACGCCAGGACCCTTGTCCGACTGGAAGAGATGCGCCAGAGCCTCCGGATCATTGACCAGTGCCTGAAGAATATGCCTTCCGGGCCTTACAAATCCGATCATCCGCTTACGACTCCCCCGCGGAAAGAACGGACAATGCATGACATCGAGACGCTCATAACCCATTTCCTGGGCGTGAGCTGGGGTCCGGTGATTCCTCCGGGCGAAGCGTTCTGCGGTATTGAAGCCACCAAGGGCAATAATGGCTACTACTTGATAAGCGACGGAAACACTATGGCTTACCGGGTGCGCATCCGAACTCCGTCGTTCGCACACCTGCAGATGGTCCCTTTGATAAGCCGAGGCTTGGCGGTCGCTGACATGCCCGCTATTCTCGGCAGCATCGACTATGTATTGGCGGATGTGGATCGATGAGACAACCAAGCATAGTTATTAAAACGGTCGGTGGGAGCAACAGACATGGATGAAGAATTCCGTTGGCCCAAGAAGGGGGATAATCCCTTCCTTATCAAGGCTGTTGAGCCTGGTTCTCCTACCTGGGCATCACAACACTTTGATGAGTTAATGAGCAACTGGGAAGCCGCCCGGAATAATAAACCACTGAACAAGATCGACCCTCTACGCTGAGAGGAGAAAGACCATGATTCATGATGTCGTTGCTGCGGTGTACAAGGGAGGCTACCGAATCGAGCTGGAATTCGACGACGGAAAGCGGGGTGTAGTGGATTTCTCGAAGTATATGGCCAAGGGCGGCGTGTTTGAACGTTTCAAGGATATGGAATTCTTCCGTGAGTTCTCAGTAAACGCTGAACTTGGCACCTTGACCTGGGGAGATGAAGTTGATGTAGCTCCCGAGACCCTTTACGCCGAGGCAACAGGCAGCGACCTACCTTCATGGATGGAGAGTTCCGAAGATCAGCCGGCGAATCAGCTCCCCCAGTCGGACCCGCAGCAAGCGCCTATCCGGTGAGGCGCAGCTGCATTGTCAGGGATGAATCCGCTTGTTAGACGCTGACAACCTCTGCCCTTTTTGGCAATTCGGTGTAAAGTGCCGCGTACCGATGGAGGAGAAAATGCATAATGAATTCACTGCAATAATAGAGCAAGATGGCGATTGGTACATTGCGTATTGTCCGGAAATACCCGGCGCTAACGGACAGGGCCGCACCATCGAAGAATGCCGCAAGAATCTTGCTGAGGCAATTGCGCTCGTTCTTGAGGATCGCCGAGAGGATGCTTTGCGGGGAGTGCCACAAGACGCTATTCGAGAAACGGTCGTAGTGCAATGAAGGGTAGCTCGTGGTTGAGACATCCGCGTAAGCACGGGTGTTACCTCAAAAGAGAAGGACCTGAGCATTCATTATGGTGTAATCCGAAGACAGGGGAAGTCGAAGCAGTACCTCGTCACACGGAGACATCAAACAAACTAGCCAAGAAGATCTGTCGAGGACTGTCAATATCTGAGATTTGACGAGATGTGTCACAACCAGCCCCGTGTAACAAGGCCACGCACGGGAGAGCGGCAAACGAATTTGATATTGTTCCACCCATGCTGTTCCAATTAATCGCGGCTTATCGGCAGCCTTATGCGAGGAAGAAAGTCAGGAGGACTCGTTGCCACCGAAAGTGCGTGAGCTGATCGACGAGTTGCAGCGAGCCGGGTTCGTCGATCGTGGTGGAAAAGGAAGCCACCGAAACTTTGTGCATCCCAAGGTATCCAAACCAATAGCGATCTCCGGAAAACCTGGAGATGACGCTAAGCATTATCAGATTCGTGGTGTGCGCCGCGCGATTGGGGAGTCTAGAGAATGAAAGACAGTGCTAAGTACGCAAAAATCGTGGAGTGGTCCGATGAGGACCAGTGTTATGTGGGAAGCGCACCGGGTTTGATCCTGGGTGGTTGTCACGGTCCCGATGAGAAAGAGGTGTTTGCCGAACTGTGCGAGATCGTCGAGGAAGCCATCGCTTTGTACCGAGCGGACGGAAAGCCTCTTCCACCGTCGACGGCTGGTCGCGACTTCGCCAACAAGATGCAGGACGTCGCATAACGCTCGACTTGACAAGGACGGTCCCATAGCTCTCAGGTGTGGGCCACCACGTTGGCAGCGCTGGCACAGTGCTAGTCCAGTCATGTGGAATCGAGATTCAATTCATCAAATATGGGAGTTCAAGCACAATGACGACGAGAAAGCTTATTGAAGAAGCCCTTTCTCTTCCTGTTGAGGAAAGGGCGCTTATCGCTGATTCACTTCTGCGTAGCCTCAATGCCCCTAATACCGCCATTGATGCCAAGTGGACGGAAGTGGCAAAGAGAAGGCTTCAGGAGCTTCGTTCCGGAAAAGTCAAAGCAATTCCTGGTGATGAGGTATTCTCCGAAATTCTTGGACGGCTTGCCAAGTGAAGTTCGCTTCTCATCCGGAAGCTAAGGCAGAATTGACCACACGCGAAGACCAATTGCAGAACAGACTTGATGTTCCATTAATTCCATTGTCGTCAAGGACCGGATTATGCTGAGCGAAGAAATTAAGCGGGAAATTGAATCCTATATCCGCGAGCATTGCCCCACCCCCCGCGGAGCATCCATTGAAGCATTGATGGTGCTCCAAAGGCACCGAGGGTGGTTGTCTGACGAGTCCATCCGCGAATTGGCAGCCTATTTGGAGATGTCTCCGGACGAACTGGACGGCGTTGCCACATTCTATAATCATCTATTCCGAAAACCTGTAGGGAGACACGTTATCTGGATATGCGACAGCGTTTCGTGCTGGATCATGGGATACGAAGGCCTCTTGGAACATATGCAGGGCCGCCTCGGCATCAACCCGGGCGAAACAACCCCCGACGGTCGCTTCACGCTATTACCGATACAGTGCCTTGGAGCCTGCCATCATGCGCCGGCTTTGATGATCGACGACGACCTTCACGAAGACCTGACGCCACAGAAATTCGATGAAATCCTTGAGCGGTACGAGTAGGGGGCCGAAACAATGGAACGACCTCTAACCAAGAACATCCGCGATGGCATGGAGCCCCTTCATATCAAGGATTACGAGAAAGCGGGCGGCTATCAGGCGGTCCATAAGGCCCTGAAAACAATGGCGCCGAAAGAGATCGTAGACCTGGTATCGGCAGCCAACCTGCGTGGTCGGGGTGGAGCGGGCTTTCCCACAGGTCAGAAATGGGCCACCGTGCCGACGGATGACGATGGGCCCCGGCCGAAGTATCTTGTGGTCGATGCCGATGAAATGGAGCCGGGAGCTTTCAAGGATCGGATACTTATGGAAGGGGACCCGCATCAGCTTATTGAGGGTTTGGTTCTGGGCGCGTACGCGATCCAAGCCGATCTGGCAATCATATTCTTACGGCACGAGTACACCAAGGTTGCTAAAACGCTCACCTGGGCTATTGCCGAGGCTTATGAACAGGGATATTTGGGGAGCAACATTGCCGGATCAGGGTTCAGCCTGCAACTCCATCTGCATATAAGCGCGGGACGCTACATATGCGGCGAGGGCACGGCCATGCTCAATTCGATGCAGGGCGGCCGCGCGGTCCCCAGACATAGACTGCCGCATCCCACCATAGCCGGCCTGTGGGGCAAGCCAACCAACATTAACAATGCCGAAACCCTGTGCAACGTGCCACACATAGTGAACAACGGAGCGGACTGGTTCAAAGGGTTGAGCCGATGTAAGGACGGCGGAACAAAGATTTACGGCGTAAGCGGGAAGGTAAAGAGGCCTGGAGCGTGGGAACTGCCTATGGGCACACCCATCCGTGAGATCCTGGAAGAGCATGCCGGCGGCATGCGAGAAGGGGTGAATTTTCGCGCGGTGATTCCCGGTGGCGCTTCAACGGAGTTTCTGGCGGAAGAGCATCTCGACGTCCCCATGGATTACGATTCTGTGCCCAAAGTCGGCAGTCGCATGGGTACTGGGACAATGATCGTCCTCGATGACCAAACCTGCCCGGTAGGAATGGTCCACAATCTGGAGCACTTTTTTGCAAGGGAATCCTGCGGCTGGTGTACCCCTTGCCGCGAAGGCCTGCCTTGGGCCGAGAGAATACTCAAGGACATTGAGGAGGGCCGTGGGCAGCCTGAACACCTGCGGAGACTGGAAAAGCTGGGAAAAGATTTGTGGTTGGGCCGAACTTTTTGCCCATTGGCTCCCGGCGCTGTGGAGCCGTTACGCAGCGCGCTTGTTCTCTTCAGAGAGGACTTTGAACGGCACATCCGTGAGAAGCGATGTCCGTGGAGATGACGGATGGCAACAATTTATATTGATGATGTGCCTTACGAGGTAGAGTCCGGACAGAGTCTGCTGAGCGCGTGCCTCGCCCTTGGATTCAATATTCCGTACTTTTGCTGGCATCCGGCCCTGCATTCGGTGGGTGCGTGCCGCCAGTGCGCGGTCAAGCAATTCAGGAATGAGAAAGACACCCGTGGCTTCATAACAATGTCGTGCATGACCGAAGCGGCGAACGGCACTCGTATCTCAATAGACGACCTGGAGGCAAAGGAATTCCGTAAGAGTGTGATTGAATTGCTCATGATGAATCATCCCCATGATTGTCCTGTTTGCGATGAAGGTGGCGAATGCCATCTACAGGACATGACGGTCATGACAGGGCACAACTATCGGGACTACAGCTTCCCTAAGCGCACATACCAAAATCAGGATCTGGGACCATTCATTAACCACGAGATGAACCGTTGCATCCAGTGTTACCGCTGCGTGAGATTTTACAAAGACTACGCAGGCGGCAAGGATTTCAGTGTGTTCGGCGTTCACAGTCGTATCTATTTCGGGCGCTTCGCAGACGGCACGCTAGAGAGCGAGTTCAGCGGCAATCTGGTGGAAGTATGCCCTACAGGAGTCTTTACCGATAAGACGCTGAGACGGCATTACACCCGCAAATGGGATTTGCAGACCGCGCCGTCAATCTGCGTCCACTGTGGTGTGGGCTGCAACACCATTCCCGGCGAACGTTACGGAGAGCTGCGCAGAATTCATAACCGGTACAATGGACAGGTCAACAGGTATTTCCTGTGTGATCGCGGCAGATATGGGTACGAATTTGTAAACAGCGACCAGAGGCTCCGACAACCCATGTTCCGAGCAAGTCGGCGCCAGCCGATTGAGCCGACCGGGAAAGAAGACGCACTGCAATACCTCGCGTCCATGTGGCCCGGCAGCGGTGGAGTGATCGGCATTGGATCGCCGCGAGCGTCGCTTGAGGCGAATTTTGTCCTTCGCTCATTGGTGGGGTCCGAAGGGTTTTATCTCGGAATACCGGGAAAGGAGTACGCTCTTCTTAAGCTGGCGCTGGAAATTCTCAGCTCAGGGCCGGCCCGATCAGCGTCGCTTCACGACGCGGAACTCGCGGATGCGGTGTTGGTGCTGGGTGAGGATATCAGCAATGTTGCACCCATGATGGCCCTGGCGCTTCGACAATCCGTGAGACAGAAGCCTATGGAAATCTGCGATAAGATCGGTCTCAATCGGTGGGCAGACGCGGCTGTCCGGGAAACGGTCCGGGATCGAAAAGGCCCCCTGTTCATTTCCACGACAGCGGGGACAAGACTCGACGATGTGGCCACCAGAACGTTTCATGGGGCCCCCGATGATATCGCGCGACTCGGCTTTGCAGTGGCGCGAGAACTTTCCGACGACGCGCCCGAGGTGACGGATCTCCCTGATGAGGTCCGTTCCCTGGCGCGCGAGATCGCGGAGGCGCTGCAAGAGGCTAAACGACCCCTCGTGGTGTCCGGGACAAGTTGCGGCAGTGAATCGGTTCTCCAGGCCGCTGCCAACGTGGCCTGGGCTCTTTGCAAAGACAATCGCTCGGCTGATTTATCCTTTGTCGTCCCGGAGGCAAACAGCCTCGGTCTGGCAATGATAGGCGGCCGGAGCCTGGATGCTGCGTTCGGGGACATCGCCGACAAAAAAGCCGAAATGGCGATCATCCTTGAAAATGACCTTTACAGGAGAGCAGGATCGGAAGAACTCGGGAATTTTTTTGAAGGCGTCAAGACGATTGTCGCGATCGACCACCTTCAGAATCGCACAGCGGCCAAGGCGGACTTTATCCTACCGGCGGCCGCATTCGCCGAAGCCGGCGGCACGCTGATCAACAATGAAGGCCGCGGGCAGCGCTTCTTTCCCGTCATGTCGCCGCATGAAAACGTACAGGACAGTTGGCGCTGGTTACGAGACATAATGCGGTCGGTGAACAGGTCTGAAGCTGAAGAGTGGCAAAGTATCGACGATATTGTCGCGGCTATGGCCAAAGCTGTGCCCGCGTTCAAGGCCGTTCCCGAGATTGCTCCACCAGCGGGTTTCCGAATCGAGGGAATGAAGGTCCCGAGACAGCCCCATCGGTACAGCGGCCGCACAGCGATGCTGGCAAACCTAACGGTCCATGAGCCCAAGCCCCCGGATGACTCGGATTCACCCCTATCGTTTTCGATGGAAGGCTACGAAGGGCGGCCACCAGCCCCTCTCATCCCTCGTTTCTGGAGCCCAGGCTGGAATTCGGCCCAGGCTGTCAACAAATTCCAGGAAGAAATCGCCGGGCCGCTCCGAGGCGGTGACCCTGGTCACAGGTTGATCGAGCCACCGCGAGACGGAACAGTCCAGTATTTTCGGGAACCGCCCGAGGCCTTTTGTCCCCGAGTCGGCGAATGGCTGATAGTCCCGGCTTATCATATTTTCGGATCAGAGGAGCTGAGCGTCTTATCGCCCGGCATTGCGGAACGGTCCCCGCAGCCCTACATAGGGCTCAGCCCAGCGGACGCTCAAGGGCTCCAGCTGACAGACGGCCTCACAGTGAGACTCACAATAGCTGAGATTCAGTTGATTCTGCCCGTGAGATTGGTATCGACCCTCCCCAGCGGGGTCGCGGCCTTGCCTGTGGGCTTGCCTGGTGTTGAAGCAGTTGATTTGCCCGGCTGGGGGATGGTGTCGGTGGAGAGGAATGGATAGAATATGGACAAGGCTTATTAGACCTCTTCACAAACGCGGTGAGGTATCCGGTCGTGTGGAACTGGTGCGCTTCGCAGAGGCATCACCTGTAGGGGCGGGCCCCTGCGCCCGCCCTGGGCAGGCACAGGGGCCTGCCCCTACGAGACCGAATCAGGCCTCAGCACCGACGCTCCCAGTTTCCGTGGCCCGATATTGGAGAAATCAAAGATTTTGTCTCCTTCAGAATTCCCCGACAAAGACGGGCATTCAAAGAGTGGATTTGGCCTATCGGGGTGAACAATGATGAAAATAGAGTTGATCCTTTACGCGTCACTTGCATGCCACATGCCCACGGAGCGATCCGGGAATTCCTGCATAATGGAGATCGAGGAAGGAAGCACGGTGGGGGATGTGCTGGCAACTCTGACCATTCCCAAAGATGCCCCCAGGATCATGTTCCTGAACGGACGCCACACCAAGGACGATCAATCCCTCAAGGATGGAGACAGGCTGGCGGTCTTCCCGCCCATTGCAGGCGGCTAAGAGTTGCCGTAGGGGGAAACTCTCCTGCGTTATGAACTGTTTATTTAGATCGACCAGTCCTGTAAGGGCACGGCATGCCGTGCCCCTACCAGACGTTGCCTCGCAAAGTGCTGACGTCCTTGTTCCCTGGCTCCGACTGGGAACCAGAGGGAACGTCTTGATCGGAGTTCGGTGTCACTAAATTTTAATGTCGATCGGGGAATTGCCCCAATTGAGCGCCCTCCCGCAGCGTAGTTTCGGAGGGGCGCCGATGAGAACAATGCCGACAAAAGTGATTGTTGTTTTTGTCTCGGTGCTACTGCTTTCGGCACTACCTTTCGCAAACCCGTTCGCACGAAGTGAAGTTTTCGACGAAGCTGAAGTCGCCTCGGCCATAAAGCCGCTCGTGAAAGAGGGTCTGTACGTAGGAATCGCCATCGGGCTGATTACTCGCGAGGGTCAAGCGGTGTACGGCTTCGGATCGGTCAGGCGAGGCGAGAACCTGACCCCCGACCGCGACACGGTCTTTGCCTTGGCTTCAATTTCCAAGGTTTTTACCGGGACCTTGCTCGCAGACACGGTGTTGCACGGTAAGGTGAAGCTCGACGATCCAATAGGACCTTTTCTGCCCACTCGCGTCACGACTCACCGCGGCGCTGTTAACAAGATCACCTTCCTCGACCTCGCCACCCACACGTCGGGTCTTCCCAGAATGGCACCGAGAAAGCGACAAACGGTCGGCTTCACGCCCAGAGAGCCAATGACGCTGGAGGAAATGTACGCGTTTTTGTCTACGTTCAGGCTGTCGCATAACAAGAAACCCGAATTCCTCTACTCCAACCTGGCGATCGCCCTGTTGGGGCAGACTCTGGCGCTGGTCAACCACGAGTCGTTTGACGCCATGCTTCAGCAACGCATTTGTGGACCGTTGAAAATGAACAGCACCCGTGCCTGGCCGAACGAAAACATGCGTCGGTACTTGGCTCAAGGGTACAACAAAATCATGGAACCGGTTACGCCAAGAAAACTGCTCGTGGGGAAGAGTTCAGGCGGGCTCTATTCGACGGCCGGTGACATGCTGAAATTTTTAGCGGCCAATCTCGGAATGGTCGATGCCCCGATAGTCCCGGCCATGAAGTTCGCCCAGGCGCCGCGGCGTCTGGTCAATGAGCAAAAGAATGCTTACATGGGTCTCGCGTGGCATGTCCGCCAAGTTCGGGGAACGGATATTGTATCCAAAAACGGCGGCATACCCGGATTTCAGAGTTATGTAGCATTCAGCCCCCAGGAACAGGTCGGAGTTGTGGCCCTGGCGAACAGTGGTCCCAAAGGCAGGAAGCTGGACGCTGCAGCGAGAACGCTCCTCCTAAGGATGATTGAGAAAAGTCGCGCCGAGAAAGGAACTCTATTGCACGAGAACCGGTAGACAGGGCAGCGTCGCTCTTTAACGGCCTACGTTCCTTGACAGCCGGGGTACCGCGTCAGATAGTAGCGTCCGGGCCGCCCAGAATGGTTAATCGCCGTCCAGGCCGCACGATTCCACCCGGTGTATGAATATGGAGACGACCTCATTGAGTATGCCATTCATAATTGCACAAGGAAAAACTGATCATGATTGACGCTTCTCCGAGTACCCAACTCGATGAACTGAAGAACCTTTTCTTTCCTTACGTGTTGATCGGACCGTTGTTGTCGGCTTTTTTCGCGCAGCAAATAGACAACGTCTTCGTTGCATGCCTTTTGTTCGTGCTGCTTGTGGGGTCCGCGTTTTTCTGGTTTAAGAAACGGATTGACCTCCTGGAGAAGTCGATCTTGGAGCAAGAGAAGAGGCTTGCCGAACTGACCGGAGGGTCGAAGGAAGAGCCATACGGTGATGGGGCCGATTATCAATAAAACTAGGCACGGCTCTTGAACAAACCCCGGAAAAGGGGTATATAAATGGGTTTGGGAGATGAGAATAATAGCCGGTCGATTCAAGGGACTTCGGTTACCGTCTCCTCGAAACAAAGGCGTGCGCCCAACCACGGATCGAGTTCGGGAGGCCCTTTTCAGCGCCTTGGGCACGGCTTTGCAGGGCTCCCACGTGCTGGACCTGTTCGCGGGCACGGGCGCTTTTGGATTCGAGGCCCTCAGCCGTGGAGCAGATGCGGTGGTCCTTGTGGACAAGGATCGGCTGGTAACAAAAGCGCTGTCGGCTACAGCCGACGCTCTCCAAGTTCGAGACCAGGTGGTGATTCTTACCTTGACCGCGTCCCAAGCAATAACAAAGCTGGCCGGTCAGGGGCGGAAATTCGGAATTGTGTTTCTGGACCCTCCGTACGACACTGACTGGATCGAAAAGGTGGTCTCAACTCCCGCCTTGTTAGATCTCTTGGAACCAGAGGCATTACTGGTCCTGGAGAGATCGGCTCTTTATCCGGAGCCGCGAATTCCGGAGGACTTCCATAAAGGTTTTGAAAGAAAATACGGTGATACCATAGTGGAAATCCTCCACCGAGCGTGAGCAACGCAAGGTCATTCCAAACGGACGGAAAACGTGCATGAGTGAAAAAATTGCCGTGTATCCCGGAACATTCGACCCGTTTCACAACGGACACCTGGAGATCATCCGGCGGTCCCTCTGCGCCTTTGACAAGGTCATAGTCGCTTTGGGCCTCAACCCGGAAAAGGAGACCATTTTCACCATCGACGAACGCCTGGATATGATCAAACACAGCATCGACGGCGATCCACGGATAGAGATTGATTCTTTCGAAGGACTGCTCGTACGATACGCGAAGGCCAAGAAGGCCTGCGCCATCGTTCGAGGATTGAGGGCTGTATCCGATTTCGAATACGAGTTTCAGTTGGCACTTATGAACCGCAAACTCAACCGTGACATTGAAACCTTCTTCCTCATGACGGCCCATCGTTACCTTTATGTGAGTTCGAGGATAATCAAGGCCACGGTTCATGCGGGTGGATTGCCACAAGGTCTGGTGCCAGATTATGTGCTCGAGGTCTTGAGAAAGAGGTTCCCCAATATCCGCAACCACTGAGGATGGCTAGGAATGGCTTCAAAACCTGCGAGTTTCTTGAAGAGTTTCCGGGGAGGCCCTTTTTGCAAAAAGGGCCTCCCCGGACCCCTCCCCAAAAACTCCCATTATTTTGCACCATTGCCGGCCACGGCGACAATGGTGTGGTGCGGGCAACTCCTATGTTTCTTTCACTCTAATAAGTCTTGAAGCCGCTTTAAGTGTCATGTCTATCAAACAGCTTCACACCTTCTGGCGATCTGACTCGCTAAGGAAGAGGCCATCATTGTGCATGTTGTTTGTGGGACTCCGCACCGGTGCGCAGGAGAAAACATGAAGAAAACTCTTTCCGAAAGAGCGCGTCAATTGCAGCCCTCGGCTACGCTGGCCATTACGGCAAAGGCCAACGAACTCAAGGCTCAAGGCGTGGACGTAGTTGGCTTTGGCGCGGGTGAACCGGATTTTCCGACCCCACCGCATATTCGGGAGGCCGCGAAAAGGTCTCTGGATCGGGGCGAGACGTTTTATACTCCGGTACCAGGCACAATGGATCTCAGGAAGGCCGTAGTTCACAGGCTGGCCGAGGATTATGGGCTTGGCTACAAGCCGGGAGAAATCGTTGTCTCCTGCGGGGCCAAACACAGTCTCTATAACATCTTTCAGGCCATAGTCGGCCCCGGAGACGAGGTGTTGATCCTGGCTCCGTACTGGGTTTCATATCCTGAAATGGTCTCCTTGTCGGGCGGAACTCCGGTAATAGTCCCGACCAGCGAAGGGAATCGGTTCATACCTGATCCCGCGCGTGTGGAATCGCTCATAACATCGGCAACAAAGGCGATTCTTATCAATTCTCCGTCCAACCCCACCGGAGTGCTGTACCCTGAAGAAACCATGAGACAATTGGCCACTCTGGCGGAAAAACACGACCTTTTGGTCATTTCCGACGACATTTACGACAAGCTCCTGTACGACGCCCAAAAATTCGCGCCGTTCGCCTCGTTTCCCGGCATGATAGACAGGACGATTCTGGTAAACGGTGTTTCAAAGACGTATGCGATGACCGGGCTTAGGATAGGCTATCTCGCTTGCAAAAACGCGGAGGTCGTCAAGGCCGCGACCGACATCCAGAGCCAATCAACTTCCAATCCGAACAACACCGCTCAGGCTGCCGCGGTGGAAGCCCTGACCGGGCCTCAGGATGATGTGGAAAGGATGCGAGCTATCTTTGAAAAACGCAGAAACCTGATGGTGGCCAAAATCAATGAGATAGGCTCGCTTTCGGTTGTCAAGCCTGATGGTGCTTTTTACGCATTCGTTAACACCGCGAAGCTCTTCGGGCGTAACAATATGGCGGACTCCGATGACGTGGCCAGGTATCTGCTCGAACGCCATCACGTCGCGTGTGTTCCCGGCGGTTCGTTCGGATCGAAGGATCATATTCGCCTGTCGTTCGCGACCAGTGACGAAGTAATTTTGAAGGGCATGGACAGAATTCGTACTGCCTGCGAAGAGTTGGCATGACCGAACATCAGCCCTTGATTCTGCTCACAAACGACGACGGCATCCACGCCGAAGGCCTGAGACATCTGAGAATGGCCGCCGATGCACTGGGTCAGGTGTGGATTGTTGCCCCCGAATCGGAACAAAGCGCGGTTGGGCACTCTATAACCCTATACGATCCTATAAAGGTTCACGAAATAACCAAGAACGGGGCCTTCTACGGGTACGGCATCGGCGGCACACCAGCGGATTCGGTCAAACTGGCTCTGTACTCACTTCTGCCCCGCACCCCTGACCTGGTTATTTCCGGGATAAACAACGGCGCGAATCTCGGCATCAACGTGCTTTATTCCGGGACCGTATCGGCAGCGACAGAAGCTGCGATTCTTGGCGTTCCGTCCTTGGCTGTTTCAGTGGCCAAGAAGAAGGACCCCCCGTTTCACTGGGTGCTTCCCCACGTAGCGGTCTTGGCTCGATGGGTCTTGAAGAATGGGCTGCCCCCAGGGGTGGCACTGAATGTAAACGTTCCCGCGCTGCCTCCCGAACAGGTTCGCGGTTACAAGCTGACTCGTCAGGGATTGGCTCGGTTCCGAGAAAGGTTCGAACAGCGCGAAGATCCCCGAGGAAACCACTATTATTGGCTGTCAGGCGAACCCACCGCACAAGAAACCGGCGATAGAATAGATGTTACCGCCGTGACCGACGGGTACGTTTCCGTGACGCCCCTCTTTTACGATCTTACAGCTCACTCCCATACGGAAGACTTGGCATGCTCACTGAAGAATCTTTGATCGTTAACGACAAGGACCGGTTGACTGAAATCGAGACCATTATCGGCCATTCCTTCAAGAACCCATCTCATTTGCTCAACGCTCTGACTCGCCGGAGCTTCTGGCATGAAAACAGAGAAACCTGTGTAGAGCATAATGAGCGCCTGGAATTCCTCGGAGACGCTGTCCTGGGTCTCGTAGTGGCGGATATTCTCTACCAGGAGTTCCCCGAAGACGAGGAAGGCGAACTGCAAAAAAAGCGTGCGAGCCTCGTAAATCGAGCGGCCCTTGCGCAATTGATGAGGCAGTTGGACCTGTCCGCATACATCAGAATGGGGCGAGGTGACGAAATATCCGGCTGCAGAAATCGCGATTCCATCCTCGCCGACACCCTCGAAGCGCTTGTGGCCGCGGTCTACCTCGACAGCGGATACGCGGACGTCAAAAAGATGATCGAGAAGCACTTTTATCCCTTGATCGAAAGATGCTCAACCAGGGACGGAATCGAGGACTGCAAAAGCATGCTCCAGGAAAAGGCACAGGCTGAACTGGGCGTTACCCCGACGTACGAGGTGGTGGACCAGTGGGGAGAAGAGCACTGTAAGACCTTCTCTGTCGCGGTCTACCTCGGAGAGCAGGTGGCCGGGCTCGGCACCGGCAGAAACAAAAGAGAAGCCGCGCAAAACGCCGCCCGACACGCGCTGGAAAGCATGGAGGAAAGCGCGGGATAGGGACAAAAGATTTGCGGGGAAGACCTTTTTGTAAAAAGGTCCCTCCCCGCGCCCCTCTCCAAAAACTTCCATATTCTTTTCCGCTGGACAGCTTCCGCTGCTGGCGGAAGCTGTCCAGCGGAAAAGGCATAGAGCCTCCTGGAGCGGTGGATGGCATTTCCGTCATTCCCGCGCAAGCGGGAATCCAGTGGAACAAGCCGCTACTGCATTGACCTTTTCATGAGAAGCCAAACAATCCTCCCACCATCGCCTTCGCTTCAGGCACACGGCCTGGCTTGGCCCCGTCTCATCCGCGGCACCCTGATACAGCGCTACAAACGCTTCATGGCTGATGTCAAACTGCGAAACGGCCGCGTAGTGACGGCACATTGCCCCAATTCGGGAAGCATGAAAGGATGCTCTGAACCGGGAAGAACTGTCTGGATCTCGCGAAGCGACAATCCGAACCGGCGGCTACGGTACACGTGGGAGATGATAGAAATGCCCTCTTCGCTGGTGGGGGTAAATACTTCCGTGCCTAACAAGCTGGTTGCGCATTCCATCATCACCGGTCAAATCCCCGAGTTATCCGGATACGAAAAACTGTACCGCGAGGTCAAATGCGGCTTGAATTCACGCCTCGACCTGATGCTCGAAAAAGCATCCGGGCAAAGATGCTTCATCGAAGTGAAGAACTGCACGCTGGTTACGGATGAAGTGGCTTATTTCCCCGACGCGGTCACAGCCCGAGGCCTCAAGCATCTCGTCGAACTCCAGCAACAGGTGAGAGAGGGCAACCGAGCCGTCATATTCTTCCTGATTCAGCGCATGGACGCCAAGGCCTTCAGCCCCGCGGACCACATCGATCCTGCATATGGAAAAGAGCTCCGAACCGCGGTGCGAAATGGTGTGGAGATATTGGCCTATGATGTTAGCATGGACCTCGATGGGATCGCCCTTAACCGATCTCTTCCCCGTTCACTGGAGGAAGAATGAAAAAGGAACTGTTCGACGAACTAGTGGAAAGTGTCCGCGAAGGCATGGCTATACGCCGTGGCCACACGGAGCCCTCCCGAGTCTTTGTCGTTGAAAAGAAAACTGACGTAAAAGCCGTTCGATCCAAGTTGGGGGTCTCTCAGAACGAGTTCGCCGAACTGCTCGGGATAAGCCGAAGGACCCTTGAAAATTGGGAACAAGGCCGCAGGACACCAAAAGGCCCCGCTAAAGTCCTACTAAAGGTAGCTGAGGCTCATCCGGAGGCAGTGTGGGAAGTGGTGAAGAAGCAAAGGCACGAAGGTCAAGCTCCTCAGCAATAGTGAACCCATGCCGAGCGTTGCGAATTCCACTCAGCCTTAGGCTGTTACGACATCGCCCGGACGCGGAATTGAATCTGGTGTCACCGGAATCCGTTGTCTGGAAGGAAACCTGCAAGTGGTGTTATCTGGAAGCCGGATAAACATAGGTTGGGCGTAGCAACCAAGCACCGTCTGCAGAAAGGAAGATGATCATGGGCTTTGTCAATGTGTACGAAGATCCCCAACGTGCGAAAGCCTATGCCGAGCTGGAGTTTCCTGGGACGTACTATTTGGCGTACCGAGATCTACCGGAAATCATCATGGAACACGTTTCAGGAAGAAAGGCCATGGATTTCGGGTGCGGCACGGGGCGCTCAACGAGGTTTCTGGGGAAATTAGGATTTGAAACGATTGGTGTAGATATAGCTGAGGACATGCTAAAAAAGGCGCGCGAGCTGGATGATCAAGGGAAGTACTGTCTCGTTGCGGACGGTGACTTGAGCCAATTCCAAGACAAGGCCTGCGATCTGATTCTGTCTGTATTCACGTTTGACAACATTCCCACCATGGACCAAAAGGTGAAATGCTGCAAAGAAATGGGGAGATTATTGACGACGAAGGGGCGAATAGTGAACCTTGTCTCTTCACCGCAGATTTATACCCATGAGTGGGCGTCTTTTACAACTAAGGACTTCCCACAGAACCTCTATGCACAAAGTGGGGACAAAGTCAAAATTGTGATGACTGACGTTGGGGATCAACGGCCGGTGGAAGATATCTTGTGGAAAGACGAAGCGTACCAAGAAGTGTACCAGATGGCGGGACTAGAAGCGGTGAAGACGTTCCAACCCTTAGCGAAAGAGAATGAGCCATATGAATGGGTGAATGAAACAAGCATAGCGCCATGGGTCATCTATGTCTTGCAGAAGGCACAGTGAGCAAATGGGCAGTTCCCATCCCGAATCGGCTCCGGCCATCGCATAGCACTCGCCGCCCCTCTCTTCTTCCAAAATCCTGATGGCATCATGTTCGCCGAGCGGAGTGCCTCGGCGAACTCCAAAGGCAAGTTCTCGTCAATCTTGAATTGCTTGCAACCCTGCCTACTGGAAACGAGATGACTCGTTCAGGGGCCGCGGCGTTGGCAATCCTACCTCAGGATATGTCCTTTTCTTGGTAAGAAGGGAAGGAAAATGGCCAGCCGTCACGGTTGAAACACTATACGATCCGGCAGCTACCACATCTTCTCGTCTGAATGCGGCCTAGCCAACCAAACGGGTTGACTCCAGCCGCCAATATTCACATAAAATAACAGGAGGGGGAGATCTTTGTATGCAATGTGGATTTGGTATCACCAGATCATTAGTGTCAGCCGTCAATTGGGCATAAATCCTTAATGCATTAGGAACATTTACTACAAAGAAAGAGAGGACTACATGGGGAATGAATTTAGCAGACGTGAAGTGATTGCAGGCGCGGGAGTGGCTGCCACAATCGGAGTTATTTCCAGCCTGATCGGTTCGCCCGCGCTGGCTGCAACCGGAAAGGAGGCATCCCAAGTCTTTGCCCACAAATTGCCGCCGCTGCCCTACCCTCCGGAGGCCCTGGAACCCGTGATCGACAAAGAGACCGTAACCATCCACCACGACAAACATTTCGCGGCCTATGTTGACGGGCTCAACGCGACCATCGATAAACTGGCCAAGGCGAGAGAAACTGGCAATTTCGAAGCTATCAAGGCATTGAGCCGTGACCTTGCGTTTAATGGTTCCGGGGTGGTCCTGCACTGGCTTTACTTCGACACCATCGGTCCCAAAGCCGGGGGAACTCCCACAGGCAAGCTTGCCGAGATGATTAACAGGGATTTCGGTTCGTTCGACACCTTCTGGAAACAATTTGCCGCCGCGTCCAAAGCGGTGGAAGCATCAGGCTGGGGAATCCTCGCCTGGGAGCCCTTCAGCCAACGACTCATAATCATGCAGTCGGAAAAACACCAGGACCTCACGAGCTGGGGCGCTATGCCGCTCATGGTGTGCGATGTCTGGGAACACGCTTATTACCTGAAATACCAGAACCGACGGCCTGAATACGTCGATAACTTCGCAAAAATCATCAACTGGAAAAAAGTCGAAGACCGCTTCAACAAATTCTGCGCCCCCAAGTAGCCGGAGGCGAGGAAATGCGGGGAGAACCTTTTTGTAAAAAGGTTCCTCCCCAGAATCTTCTCTTCAAAAAACGAATTTCTCGGGCGGGCGGCGTTCGGGAACGTAGGCGTGGGGTACCTTTTCGTCGTTCCATTCCTGCGAGACGTAGAGATTGCAGTAGCAGCTTCCGTATTCTGCCACATCCGGGGTTCTATACACGCACGGGCAGATGATATCTTTGTCGTTCTCGCGGCTGTTTGAAGCGAGCCTGCAGGGACAGCACATGTAACCGTACCGTTGTTTGTTTATCAAAAGCCCGTCAAGGAGTTCGAATACCTTTTCCTTGTCCTTGTTGAAATAGTACCCCTTGGGTTCCTGCACTTTCCGCAGCATTTCGTAGAGTTTCTCAGTTTCCGTCATATTCTGAAAGCCTCCCTTACTAGGTTCTTGCAGATGCTTTCGTTCGCGCAAAATAATTCCGAGGTGGGTGCACTGAGGCACATTTCTCGAAGAATGGCGGGCGCGGCCCGTCCTGCAGGAGGCGCCTCGCACACGCGTAGGGCGGGCCGCGCCCGCCACATTCCGATTGCCAACGGCATCCTTTATCGAAGCGCTGTCCCAAACGCCCAAAACGACCTCGATCAATTAAAGAGCGTCACCACATCCGCAATGCTGTCAAGCACATAGTCAGGGGAAAATGAGTACTTCTGCAAGTCGCCTCTTGAGGTGACCCCGGTCAGCACCAGTGCAGAGGCAATTCCCGCGTTTTTGGCAAAGAGGATGTCCGTTTCCATACGATCTCCCACCAACAGGCACGCGGACTTGGGAAGATCCAGCCGCTTTAGGGCCAGTTCCGCAATGTCCGCAGAAGGCTTCCCGAACACGCGGTCCGGAGGCCGCCCCGCTACCGCGGCCACTGCGGCAACAATGGCTCCCGCGCCCGGCTCAAGGCCGCCCGTGACCGGAAAAGTCACATCCATGTTGGTGGCCCATAACCGAGCCCCGTTTTGCAATGCGATGTGTGCTTTCCTGAGTTTTTCAAAATTGAAGCCCGAGTCACGGGCCACAACGACTATGTCAACTTCTGACGGCTCTTCCACAACGGTTATCCCTGCTTCCACGATTCCCGCAATCAGGCGGGGTTCGCCCACGACCATGATTCGCGCGTCGCGACGACCTTGCGAAAGAACGTAAATCAACGCGGATGCAGACGTCACCACCTGTTCGGGCTGGACGGGCAATCCCAGATTAGTGATCTTCAACGCCAGGTCGGACGCCATCGAGGTCGCATTGTTGGAAAGGAACATCCAGCGAATGCCCATTCCGGAGAGGATTTTGTATGCTTCGTCCGCGCCGGGAATAAGGGTCCGCCCTCTGTTCACAGTACCGTCCAGATCGGCAAGAATGGCCTGATATTTACACTTCATCGAGGTTCCGACGCGGCCCTTTCTCCGGACCGCACGACCTCGTCGCTGCCGGGTGAATCCGGTCCTGTCGGGGACAACGTTCCTTGTTTCTCAGTTGTCAGTTTCAGGTTGTACCTTGCATTCGCATACTCCGGATCCAATTTGAGCGCTGTTTCAAAATCCTTCAGAGCGGCCTTATAGTTCCCCATTTTGTAGTGAAAAAACCCTCGATTGTTCCATATCAGCGGGTCATTGGGACCGACTGTCACGGCCCTGTCGAAATCCTCCCCAGCCTGGGAAGGATTTCCCAAAAGGAAAAAGCTAACACCCCTCAACCCGAGCGCTCTGGCGGCATTGGGGCTAGCCTTGAGCAGCGCATTGAGGTCCTCAAGCGCCAATTTGGGCTCATCCTTGGAAAGATAAGCCACAGCCCTATCGTACAGAATTCGTGGTTCCCCCGGCAGGTTTCCCAGCGCGCGCGTAAAATCATCAATAGCTGCATCGTAAAGCAGCCTTCCCATCAGCGTTAAGCCTCGGAGCGGGAACACTTCGTCATCCGATGGGTCCAGATCAGCAGCGGTGGTCAGATCCGCCGCCGCGCGCGCAGTTTCGTTCAATTCCAAAAACATTCGGGCTCTCTCTTTGTACGCCTCGGCAAGGCCCGGATCCAGCTCTATTGCGCGATTGAGGCTCGCTAGAGCGCCATCCGTATCCTGAGTCCGTGCCATCGTGACCCCGGTATAAAGATGCGCGGCCGGATTCAGCGGCTCTCCGGTAAGCGCCGCCTTTAGAATTTGCTGAGCGTTGGCGTAATTTTTTAGCAATATGTGAGCCCTGGCGCGAAGGATCAGAGTATCTGCATCATTCGGCCGATGGGCAGAGAGATTTGCAAGGCTGTCAAGGGCCTTTTGCGGGTGCCCGGCCTTAAAATAAACCAGCACTTTCTCCTTGCGTACTCCGTCATCGCGAGGCAGAAGGGCTTCCACCTGGGTGTAATCTGCCAGAGCTGAGGCATATTCCTCCAATTTCACGTGAATCCGGGCGCGGATCAGAAGCGCTTCCGGCTCCTTTGGTTTGAGACGAACCAGCGCATTGGTGTCTTCCAGCGCCTTTCGCGGTTTGCCTCCCTTAAGCAGCGCCTTAGCCCTCATTTCGAGAGCGAGCGCCGAGTTCGGCTCGTAATTCAACGCGCGAGTGTATTCATCCTCGGCCTTGGCGAGAGCCCCTTCCTTTTCGTAGATCATTCCTTTAAGAACATAGGCGCGCCCCATTCCGGGTCCGGTCACCAGCGCCGCCTCCAAGACACGCGAAGCCTCTTCTATCTGACCGAGGGTGATCAGGCACTCCGCTTTTTCCAGAAGCATGTGCAGAGTCTTGGGCGCGTGGCCCAGTGCGGACTTGAAATCTTCCACCGCGTGGGTACAGTCTTTCAGATCTTTGTAAGCCATGCCTCTGGCGAAAAAGAGTGCGGCCAGCATCTTAGGGCTGATGGATGGTTCCTTGAGAGCTTCATCCAAGAGAGCGATTCGCTTGGCAGGGTCCTTTTCAGCATGGGACTGCTGGAGGAGGGAAGCGACGTCGGGTTGGGACACGGCAGTGGACGGCAATACGAGCAGGAAGAAGCTGAACAGACAGAGAGCGGTTACGCCCATCATTACGCCTTCACAATTGCGTTCGGAGGAGTATCATCGGTCGATACGACCTTTCAACTCGACGACCAGAGTTTCAATAATTTTGTCAAATTGCCGCTGCATCAGTATCATGTTTTCTCTCATGGACAGGATGACCTCCACCCCCGGAAGGTTGACCTCCAGGTCTCTCACCAGGTTCGATATTATGCGCAGACGCTCCACCTGATCCACAGGAAACACCCTCTCGCTGCTGGTCTCGACTTCTACGGAGCGGACCAACTCCTCTCTCTCCAATTCGGCGAGAAAGCCCTCCTCCAGATCGAATATCTCAATGATTTGCTTCCGGTAATAGTACTCGTCCGCCATAACCACTTCCTGACCGTTTCATCCAACTATAGCCTGATATCTGACCGAAGATCGCCCTCATAGAAGCGATCCAGCTCTGCGGCCGCTTTGTCCGCCTCGGGATTCCGGGAGGTTGGGACCTGAACCCGCACGGTAACGTACATGTCTCCCGGTACTTTCGTCTTAAGATTGGGCACCCCTTTCCCCTTTAACCTGAGACGCTGCCCGGACCTGGTCCCTCGCGGGATCTTCAATTGCACCGGCCCGCCCGGAGTAGGTACCGTGACCTCGGCGCCGTTCATTGCTTCGCCCACCTTGACCGGAAGGTCCAGCAACAGCGAGTCTCCCTCGCGTTTGAAAATCGGATGGGGCCTGACATGGGTGATAATGTACAGGTCCCCGGAGGGGCCGCCGGCCGGACCGGGCTCTCCCTTTCCGGCAAGCCTGATGCGCGAGCCGTCATTCACTCCCGCCGGAATGTTCACGTCTATGGTTTCCGAAGCCGGCACCGCGCCTGTGCCATGACATTCGGGACAAATCTCTCCAGAGCGGCCGGTTCCGTTGCAATCCGGGCAAGTCTGGCTGAAGTTGAAAGGTCCCTGTGCCACACGCGTTCGCCCCGTGCCTTTGCAGGTTTGGCAGACAGAATCGGTTCCGGAGCTTATTTGGCCGGTTCCTCCACACCTTGAACAGGCCTGATTCTTTTGGAGCGTAATGCGAGTGGTTGCTCCCTTGATCGCGGTGATGAAATCCACTTCCAGGCTGGATTCAATGTCCCGACCTCTGGCAGGACCTCGTGCCGCGGAGCCGGCAGCTCCAGCGCCAAAGAGGTCGCTGAACACGTCCTCGAACCCTGAATAACGGAAGGATTCCTGATCAAAGCCTTTGCCACCGCCATAGGCGAACCCGCCTCCGCGTTGGCCAAAGCCGCCTGCCTGCTGCCATTCGCGATACTGCCGGGCTTGTTCGGGATCAAACCCGGCACGGAGACCTTCGTACCCGAACTCATCGTAAATTTTACGCTTTTCAGGGTCGGAAAGCGCTTCATGGGCCTCGGAGATATTCTTGAACTGCTCTTCGGCTTCCTTGTTGCCAGGATTAACATCGGGATGGTACTTCCTGGCCAGCTTCCGATACGCCTTCTTGATTTCGTCCGTGGTCGCGTCCTTGCGGACGCCGAGCACAGCATACAAGTCCTTATCCGCCATCAGCAAGCCTCCTATCCGGCAAAGGGCTCGCTGAGCACAGGAATTGAGATCTGTGAATATGAATGTAAGAAATTGCTCTCATTTTCGGTGATTTTCCTGGCGCGTCCGTATGCTTTGCTCCTGAATAATTAATTACTATCAGGGCATTGTCAAGCTCGCGGGGCCGACCGTGCAGGCTGGGGCATGGCCCGGCAGTGAGGTCGGCGAATCTTCGGGTCGAGCAACAATTTATCTTGACAGAATCTATCAAGATATCTACTATCGTTTCACCTACCAACTTAATCCCAAATCTTGAACCCCGGCGAAAAACCCTGCGATGATGAAATCGCCGCCGGGTTTCCTTTTTTTGTGCACCATCCCTTACAATAATGGCTATTATACAAGTTGTAAGTGCATTCGCATCGAGAGGTGCAGCCGCCCCTCTTAACGGCTAACTGCTAACGGAGTTCAATCTGATATGCGCGCCAAAGTAACCAAGCATCAGAAGGTTCCCGTTGTGACGCGCCTTTCTCGTATCTTTCCCATCTTCCAATGGTTGCCGGCCTATCAGAGGGGGTCGTTACGGCCAGATATCACGGCCGGATTGACCTTGGCGGCCTTTACCATTCCAGAGGCAATAGCCTATGCGGAGTTGGCAGGTCTGCCTGCAAAAGCAGGTTTGTACGCGGCCATCGCGGCCCCGGTTGTTTACATGCTGTTTGGGACGTCGCGCCAGCTCGCGGTTGGTCCAACGTCAGCCGTGTCTGTTCTCGTCGCTTCGGGGCTGGGAACTCTCGCGATCTCTTCTCCGGATTATTACGCTGCATTGGCCGCTACCACAGCGGTGCTCGTCGGAATCATAGCCCTTGTTTCTTACGGGGTCCGGTTGGGCTTTCTGGTCAATTTCGTTTCTGAGTCGGTCCTGGTGGGCTTCTCGACAGGGGCCGCGGTGTACATCGCCGCTACTCAGTTCAGTAAGCTCTTTGGTGTTACCGGGTCGCATGGCCACTTTCTGGATCGAATGCTAGACCTAGCGCACCGTATAGGAGACACCAATGAGTGGGCATTGGGACTGGGAATTGCGGCAATAGTCATTCTGCTCGCGGGTGAACGCGCCTTTCCGAGGTTGCCCTGGGCACTGATTGTTGTGCTTGGGTCAATCGGATTGATGAGCGTTACCGACCTTGGTGCTCGAGGCGTGCGTGTGGTGGGCGAAATCCCCAGCGGGTTTCCGCTGATGGCCTGGCCGCCCATTTCCCTCCCGGTCTTCGGAGACGTGCTGCGAACAGCCGTTGGGGCCTTCTTATTGGCTTATCTCGAAGGAATGAGTATGGCGCGAATGTTCGCGCGGCAACATAATTATCGGGTTGATGCCAACCAGGAGCTGCTGGCTCTGGGCTTTGCAAGCTTGGGCGCAGGATTGACTCAGGGTTATCCGGTAGCAGGAAGTTTCTCACGGAGCGCGCTGAATGACGAATGCGGAGCGAAAACCCAACTGGCCAACGGAATAGGCGGCTTGGCACTCGTCTTCGTGGTCTTGTTCCTCACCGGCTTGTTCACCAATTTGCCCGAACCGATCTTGGCTGCGGTGGTGTTGGTAGCCGTACGAGGCCTGTTTAAGGCGGCGGCCTTGCGCCGACTCTTCCGGCTGCGGCCCGCGGAGTTCTGGACCGCGATCGGTGCCCTGGGCGGCGTGCTGGTCCTAGGGGTACTGGACGGAGTTATCATCGGTGCGCTCCTGTCCCTGCTGCTAGTCATAGCCCGAGCCTCCGAATCCCGCATCAGCGTGCTCGGCAAGGTCCCCGGACAGCCGCAGTTCACCAACGTGCGCGACAATCCGGCAAACCTCATCATCCCAGGCCTTCTCATAGTCCGGGTCGAAGAAGGTATATTCTATGCCAATGCCGAGTCGATCCGGGATCAAATTATGGCCCTGATGTGGGATGCGAATACCCCGATCGAAACGGTGATACTGGATCTGGAAATGACCAGCGACCTGGATCTTGCCGGCGCCGAAATGCTCGACGAATTGCACTCGGAATTGCAGGATTTGGGTGTGCGCTTGAGGCTGGCAAGGCTTCAGCGGTCCGCGCGCGTGCTCTTGGCCCGCGCCAGGATCTCCGGGAAGATCGGGAACAAGAATATCCATCCTCGCACCCTCTTTGCAGTGGCAGCTTACCTCTCCGAAGAAGGGGCGGCCCAGCGGCTAGGATGCGACATCGTCCCCGACATGATCAGATGCGTGCAGGACTTGGTGCTTCAGAGGTGCGAGTTGGAAACCGGCAGCGACCGGGAAATGCTCGACGATGTCTGTCGCCAGCTCGACGGCATCCTGGAGTGTCTCGAGAAGCTAAACTGCAAAGTTGGATAAGGGCTACAATCTGCTTCTCCTGATGGCAAAGGACATGTGTGGGGCAGTCCCATCTAACCTACCCATAGGCGCTGCCAAACTCGCACCCCAGGCGCGGGTTCCCCGGCCTCCCGGAACATTTCTGTGAATTCTCGAAGATTGTGATAGAGTTCATCAAGCGTTTCACCCGGTTTTCGAGGCCCGATGGCGCACCGCGGCGCCGTACCGGCGTCGGGTAACGGCAGCCGACAAAGTTACTGTTTGGAATGAGAGATATGATCATCGATTCACATGTTCATTTGTTGCCAGGCAAAGTCCGAGAGGACCGCACCCCTTACTGTCAGCACGATCGCGCCTTTGCTGCGCTCTACTGCTCCAATAAGGCCAGGATCGTTTCCGAAGACCAGATAGTGGGGTATCTCGACTCGTCAGGAATAGATAAGGCCGTGGTGTTCGGGTTCCCCTGGGAGAACCACGACTTGGTAAGCCGGAACAACGATGAGGTCTGGGAGTTTCACCAGAAATATCCCGACAGAATTATTCCGTTCGCTGTCCTTTCAACTTCCGGAGGCGACGAGGCGTACCGCGAGGCGGTCAGGACCTTGGCCGCGGGATTTGCCGGACTCGGCGAATTGGCCATGTACCACGGAGGCTGGAGTCTGGCCGATTTCGAGGCCCTCAGCCCTAGTCTGGACTTGGCGGAGCAGCATAAAGTTCCTGTAATCATTCACGTGAACGAGCCTGTCGGGCACGACTATCCGGGAAAAATCCCTGTGGATTTTCGCGGGCTGCTGCGCATCATAAAAGCCAATCCGGACGTGGATTTCATCCTGGCCCACTTCGGCGGCGGAGTCTTTGTTTATGCGCTCATGCCCGAAGTGGGGTCGATATTGTCACGCACCTACCTCGATACAGCGGCTTCTCCATTCCTATATGATTGCAAGGTCTTCGATGTTGTAAGCCGCATTATGGGGCCGGACAAGATCCTTTTCGGAAGCGACTATCCTTTGTTGCCCCTTAAGAGATACGCCAAGGAGTTGGACAAGGCGGGAATTGACGGCGACCTGCGTAAGGCCATCCTGGGAGAAAACTTCATGAAACTACTGAGGAAAAGGCCTTCAGTGGAGTGAAGTCCGCATACTACATGAGATGCTCGCCGGAGATTCCTTGGGGAGGCCTGACCAAATCGACCGCAATTTGCCCGTCGAAGGATTCATGATTAAAATACTGAAAAATTGCTGAAAGGAGTACAGCAAGATGAGGACGTTCTATGCAATTATTGCGATGGTTGCCCTGATTGGGATAGGTGCCACGGCCGCATCGGCTGACGAATACTTCGTAATCCGAGACAGAGACGGCAGAGTCGCGGTAACAAGCGAATCGCCGGGCTACGGTTGGTCCGTAGTACAAGGACCCTTCGCGACACCAGATGAGGCTACCAGAGCCGCAGGCAAGGGCACGGAAATCGCGGCAAGCCCCGTCTTCCCGCAGACCATGTCCAAGAATCTGGAAAGGAACTTTTACGTCATAAGAGATAGAGACGGACAAACAGTTGTTACGAGCGACAAACCGGCCTATGGCTGGTCTCGTGCTCAAGGGCCGTTCGCATCGCGGGATGAAGCGATCAGAGCAATGGGATCAGGCACCGAGTTTCCGCTAAGGACCACTTTCCCGCAGACCTTGGGAGAGGTTAAGGCGCATCAGTACTTTGTCTGGCAAAATAGAGACGGCCAAATCGCTGTAACGAGCGAGATGCCCAACTATGGTTGGAACAAGGTGCAGGGACCATTTGCGTCGAGAGACGAAGCGGTGAGAGCATCAGGCTCAACCCTCAGCTTTTCTCAGGTACCGTCTTCCGCGCGATAGCCGCGGAGGCGATTTCACCGGAGAGGTCCGGAGGAGTTCTTTCTTTTGAGGAAGAATTCCTCCGGAACTCTCGCCAAGACCTGTCGGCGATTACTTGGCCCCCGTCATGACGATAGTGACTTCTCCTTTAACGCATTCCTCGCCATTCGCGTAAATAGAGCATGCTACGGTACGACTGGTGCGCCCTTGTTTCACCATTCCGGCTCTCAGAACAATCTCCGCGTCGAGGGGAACAGGCTTGAGGAATTCGATGCTCATGGCCCTGGTCCATCCTGTAGGGAGGTCTGCGTTTTGGCCCAGGTCAGTACCGTGATTCCGGCATTCGAGCGCAACCGCGGTCCAGGCGGAATGGCAATCGATTAGGGTGCAGGCTATCCCGCCATTGAGAAATCCCGGATAAGAGCAATGGTGCTTCTGCCCACGCCACCGGGCGATTGCTTCATCCCCTTCGAGAAAGCTCTTCAGTCCCAGTCCATTCGGATTGTCTGCGCCGCATCCGTAGCAGTGCCGTATAGGTGCGGACGGGTGTAAGCGATGCTGTAGCGGAACCGTCTCAGGCATGGTGATACTCCGTGAAGATTGTTCAAATCATAGGAATGCGCTTCCGTACAGGTGAACATGGCAGGCATCCCGCGTCCCGCGGGACCGCCACCAAATTATGGTAGCGGCCGGCGTCCCTGCCAGCCATTGCTAATGTCACTTCTTCGAACGCGCATTGGTATTACATGAGGAAAATGCAGCGAGGACCTTTCCTCAAAGTGGGCTACCCAAAGTTTCCGAAATAATTGGGAGTTTTTGAAAGGGGTGCCGGGGGTCCCGCGTTACGCGGTATCCCCGGCATACCGTCAAATGCTTTCAAAGTTCTGCAATCACTTGTAGCCTTTTCAGCTTGCTGCCTTCTTGTTCTCCGCGAAGTAGGCCTCTGCCTCATGGGGAAAGATCGCGTGGATGAGGGTCTCTTCCTCGGTGAGGCCGGGGAATTTCTTTTCCAATTCAGGCCACATTGGGGGCAGCAACTCCGCCGGTCGAACCGTAGTAGGCTTCTCTCCTTTGAGGACCCGTTCCTGAAGCTCCTTGTTCACCGGAGCTGGGGTTTCGCCGTACAAACCCTTGAGCAGGTTCGCAGTATGGTTCGCAATTATCTTGTATCGGCCTAGGACTACATTGAAAGTGGCCTGTGAGACTACGATTTGAGAAGTCGGTGTTACCAGGGGGATCCAGCCGAGATCTTCCCGGACTCTCGGTATCTCATCAATTATTTCATTCAGTCTGTCCAGAGCATTCTGTTGCCTGAGTTGACTGGTAAGATTCGACATAACGCCGCCGGGTATCTGCGTTACCAGCATCTTGCAGTCCACTCCGCTGTACGGGGCCTCGAACTCGCTGTAGTACGACCTCATCAGCTTGGCTTCCTCGGCGGCCTTAGTCAACTTTGCCAGGTCGCAACCGGTGTCGTATCCGAAGCGGTGCAGCGAATAAACCAATGATTCCGTACACGGATGCCCTGTCCCGCCCGAGAACGGGCTCAACACGGAATCTATCATGTCGCATCCCGCTTCTACTGCTTTCAAAGCGGACATCATGCCCAAACCGCAATTGTCGTGAGTATGGAGATGTATAGGAACATTAACCGCCTTTTTGAGCGCGCTAACCAGAGCAAAAGTGGTTTGGGGGTCTATCAGGCCGGCCATGTCTTTGATGGCTATCTGGTCTACGCCTTTGTCTTCCAACTGCCTCGCCTTGGACACGAACTTCTCGATTGTGTGAACAGGGCTGATGGTAAAGCACACAGCGCCTTCCGCAATTTTGCCGACCTCTTTGACCGCCTTTATTACCATTTCGTGGTTTCTCACGTCGTCAAGAGCGTCGAAGATGCGGAAAATGTCTATACCGTTTCGCGCTGAGGCTTGCACAAACTTCGCGACTACATCGTCGGAGAAGTTGGAATAAGCGACCAGGTTTTGCCCGCGGATAAGCATCATGTTTTTCACTTTGGGCATTGCATCTTTTAGGATTCGTGCCCTTTCCCAGGGGTCTTCCTTAAGATATCGGACGCACACGTCGAAGGTCGCGCCGCCCCAGGTTTCTGCTCCGTAAATCCCGGTATCCGCAAGCTTTCGGGCAACCTTGAGCAAGTCCTCGAGCTTGATACGAGTGGCCACCTTGCTCTGGGACCCATCTCTCAACGTAATATCGAATATTTTCACTTTCTGCTTCGCGGTCTCTGAGTTCATTGAATCCTCCAAGTACTATGGTGCCTTTCGGCCCTGGTAGTCCGGCTTGCCAAAGCCGTTCCATGCGGCGGGAAAATCAACATGTTAATATAGCACACCGGCGCCCGTTGAGGATACCGGGATTTGCGGGCCGCCGGTTCTTTTTGAATGTGAACCCAATTGGCGGGGATGGAATTCACCAAGATCGCACGTCACAAATCTCGCGAAAGGCGAGCCATACCCGGGCATCCTATTCGGGCTTCAAAATAGGGGTCGCGTTTTTCGTCAAGGACTTTGAATCCGTGCTTTTCGTAGGCGCGCTGCGCGGGTGTATTGCCAATATATATGTTGATCTGGGAAAGCCTGTAACCTTGGCGGCGCCCTTCATCGAGCATCTTCTCGAGCAGCCGGCTGACCATGCCCTGCCGCCGAAACTCCGGGACTGTTGCCACACTGTCGATAATCCATGCTCCTTCAATGTCGTCAGGAATGCATTCCAAGATCCTCTGCGACTCTTTACTTGTTGCCGCTGGTGGTGGGGGCACTCCAAGTTTGCTGAAGACCTCGGCCACCGCTCTTTGAAGAGCCGGGAAACCCAAGACAGCGGGGTCGTACCCACCCAGGCCTGCTGCCGGGCGGCCTTCCACTTCAGCCACCATATAGCGCGAATAATGAAACTGATGAGGGATTTCTGTACCAGACACAAGTTGCAGAAACCCGAGGCATTTCTCTTCGGGCTCATCAAGAACGACTTCCCATATTCCCCGCTTCACATGCGCTCGTCCTGAAGTCAATATGACCCACGCGAGAAAGGCCGAATCGTCGGTTCGCGCGGGCCGGATGTTCGCGTCCATGGCACTGGTCCTTTCCGTTCTGTGACGATCTTTGAGGAATGATACGAGTCTGTTTTCAAACAGGAGTTTTTCGGGGGAAACTTTTTGTGTAAAAAGGTTTCCAGCGTGCCCTCTTCGAGAAAACTCCATATTGCCCACTTGGTAGTTTCCGCTATCAGCGGAAGCCACCAAGTGAGCAGAATATAAAAGTTTTTGGAGAGGGGTGCGGGGAGGAACCTTTTTACAAAAAGGTCCTCCCCGCAATTTCCTCGTTTGATCAAGATCGCCGCATGGCTGCTGTAACCAAACTTGCGCCGATCAGTGCAGTTCCACCGCAGCGATTGAACCAGCGTCGTGTTTTCGAGCTTCTCACCTTCTCCCGGAGATGGCCGGCAAAGAGCGCATAGAGGGTGGCATTCAATGCCGCAAGAACGAGAAACGTCCCACCCAACAGCAGCAGCTGTGGCAGAGCTTCTGCCGAAGGGACCACAAATTGAGGCAAAAACGCGATGAAGAAAGCTATGCTCTTCGGGTTCAGCGCGGTGATGACAAACAAATTGGTAAGCAGGGATCTGCCGGAAGCTGTCTGAACTTCGCGACTAGGCGCTTCTATATCAGGGTTCGCTCGCCAGAGCTTAACCCCGAGGTACATCAGGTATAGAGCGCCCAGTATCTTCAGTATGGAAAAAAGTGTGGCGGACGCGGCCATAACAGCGCCAAGCCCTGCAAGAGAAAGCGTCATGGCTGTAAAATCCCCGACGGTGACGCCAACGACAAGCGGAACCACCGCTCTGCGCCCATGTGCCAGAGAATGGCTTATCACAGCGATGATCGTCGGGCCCGGGATAACCAGAACAATCCCCGCGGCAACAGCGAAAGCTATCCATGTCTGAAATGTCATGAATCACCAAAAGGAAGGCTATCGCTTTTGCGCCGTTACTGTGGCTTCTTTCTCGTCTCCTCGATTACTTCTTCAATTCCGTCGGCAACATTCCGCCAGGCCGAATCTTTGTCCCGCCATTTGGTGACAGCCTTTCCATTCTTTGGCAAGGCTTGCAGCTTCGCAAACGGCGATTTCTTCCAGCTGCAATCACGCACAATGATGGGAACCACTCGCGCCTCTTTATTCTTGTCCCTTTCCAGCGCCCGTTTCATTTCCTTTTCGTAACAATAGTCCGAAGCGATAAAATTGGCGCTGACCAGCAGTAGAATGATGTCCGCGGCCTCCAGGTTTTCGTCGATCCTCTCCTTCCACTCGTCACCCGCCTCGATTTTCCTGTCTTGCCAGGATTCCACCAGTCCCCGACGCTCCAAAATCTTCAGGTGCGTTTCCAATTGATCGCATAGGCTTTCATCCTTGTGCGAATAGCTGTAGAACAATCGTACTCTCTGCCTAAACTCACCCTCCGTCCTGTCCTTTTTGCCGGTCCGATCGAGGTCCACGCCGTTCAGGAGTTGATCCACGCCGAGTTCGATAACTTCATTGCCTACGACTTGCGTAAATTTCTTTATGCCTCTCTTTTCCATCACCAGCAAGTGATCATATGATACGACTACATTGGGGTAATCCGGCAGAGGAACCATTGCCTCTGGGTTCAGGTTACTAATATCACGGTGAATTCGTTCGCAATCTGACCGGATGACTGCCAGCAGTCGGCGCCGACCGGGAACGGGTCCGGAAACCGAAATGAAGACCTTCTTGTCTTGCGCGTCGGCCTTCACCAAGGCCACATTGCCCTCAAACCTCAGAATCACTCCCGTGCGCCAGCGCGGGTGCCCCTCACTGACCGCATGGGTGCGTACAATGAATCGCGGGAGCAGCCCTTCCGGCAACACCGGGTAATGATATTGAAAATTCAGGCACTCCTCGGCCTTGAATGCTGCTGAAGCTTCCGGCTCTTGTTTATCAAGCAGTTCAGGAATCAGGTAATGTGCATCGTCATCCGGATAGCTGAAGCATAGATCGAACTTCTTCATCAAATCGAAGAGAAAAAGATGCATTCTTGCAGGATATTCACTGGCCGTCAGGATACCTGGTATGTCACGCAAGCGAATGTCGCCCTTCTGTTCCACTAGCTTATTCGAATTCAGAATAGTGTAAAGACCGCTGGTGACCCAACGGGGATTCAGCACGTGCATATCCTGCAATCGCGGATCATCCTTGTAATTTAACGCGATTCCGAGACTGTGCAAATAGAATGCAAGCGATTCCTGAGCGGCGGGATCTTTTTCACCGAGCCTCGCGCAGAGCTTTCGGTATTCGTCAAAACTCAGATAGTTCTTTTTCATCCCTCCAACCCTGTCCTTGATGCGGAACCAACTCGCCGGGAAGGCATCGCGCAAATGCTCTAGGCTATCCGTCTCAAGCTTAATTGCATTCAAAAGTTGTTCGATTCCGGTCCCATCCTCGCAATCTGTTCTGATGAAATCGCGGATAGCCGGAAATTTCTGTCGAAACGCACGACGGTTAATATCAAAGGGATGCTCTTTGATTTTGTTCAGCACGATGACTACGGGCGAGTCGCGTCCAAAGCTTTCGATAAGCTTGAGCCAGTATTCCGCATCTGCCTCCTCCCCCCCTCCGCGACCATCAAGCACCAGCAGGTAAAGGCTGCGTTGTGTGAGGAAGAACTGGTGGGTAGCGTGCATGATCTCCTGGCCGCCGAAATCCCAAATGTTCAGCCGCACATTTTCGCTCTCGTTGAGTGGAAGTTTCCATTCGGTGATCTGAATACCTTCCGTCTTCCTCTCGTGCCCATCAAATCGGTCATAGACTAATCTGTTCACAATCGAGGTCTTACCGGCGGCTCCGCGACCCACCAGAATGAGTTTGGCTTCATTGAGCGGACGCCGAGCGACCCTCATCCTAAAGTAGTACTCGAGAATCCTGTTAGTCTTTCCCTGATACCCTGTCCCAGGCGCGTCCGAACTGCTCAGATCGAGAAGTTCCTGCGGCAAACCCAGTTCGGAATTTCCATGAAGGTGCAATTTCCCGAGGGAGCCAAGGCTCTTAAGTGATTCAGGCAAGTCGTTGAGTTGGTTCTGCGTCAGATCGAGATTCCAGAGCCGCCAGAGTTTTCCTATGGACTCCGGCAATGTCTTGAGATGGTTCATAGAGGCGTCCAGTAACTGAAGCCGTGAGATTTTTCCGATGGATTCCGGCAATGTCTTGAGTTGATTGCTATATACGTAGAGTTGGCGTAGTTGCGAGAGTTTTCCGACGGATTCAGGCAAAGTGGTGAGCTGATTGCCAGGCACAATTAGCTCCTTGAGCTGGGAAAGCTCTCCGATCCATTCGGGCAACGTGCTCAACTGATTTCTCGAGATTTTAAGTTTCTGGAGTTGTGCGAGTTTTCCGACGGATTCAGGCAAAATGGTGAGCTGATTGCCAGACACATCTAGCTCCTTGAGCTGCGAAAGCTTTCCCATCCATTCGGGCAACATGCTCAACTGATTGTGGCTGGCTTTGAGGACTTGGAGTTGTAAGAGTCCTCCTATGCATTCGGGCAAAATCGCAAGCGGGTTGCCAGACACGTCTAGCTCCTCTAGCTGCGAAAACGTTCCGATCCATTCGGGCAACGTGCTCAGCTGATTGTGGCTGGCTTTAAGGACTTGGAGTTGTAAGAGTCCTCCTATGCATTCGGGCAAAATCGCAAGCGAGTTGAAAGAGACATTCAGTTCATGGAGGTTTGAGAGTTGCCCTATAGATTCGGGCAATTTCGTAAGATCCGTGCTAACTACGAAGAGGCACTCGAGTTGCGAGAGTTGCCCTATGAATTCGGGCAAAGTCGTGAGTCGGTTCCTGTTGATGACCAGCGTCCGCAGCTGCCTGAGTTGTCTAATGGCCTCGGGAAAAGTCTTGAACTCATTACTTTGGGCGTCAAGACGCCGGAGACTGTTGAGGTTTGCGAAGGATTCAGGGAATTCTGTTAGGCCATTCCGTTGGAGGTTGAGATCTTGGAGGTGGGAGAGCTGCCCGATAGATTCGGGCAGTTCGGTCAAAAGAAGTCCCGCCAAATCCAAATCAAGTGATTCAGTCTCAAGGGCCTTACGAATACGATATTCTGCCTCCCCCAAATTACCTCTTGGCTTACTCTTCATGTTTCCAAATCCAATGCCCGTGGGCGGTGGTAGTGCGTTGCCTCATAATGCAACTTGAGGCAGCGAGGCAGATTCCTCAATTATGTCGTGGCATTGATTGATCCGGTCATTGGTTAGTGAACTTGATGTTTTGGCAAGTGGACAATCCTCCCATGGACCTGGGCCATTCATGGGCAGTCCACGGTAAGATATGCACACCCCCGCCTTAATTCGCTATCCAAGCCGGATAATCCCAGGAAATGTAGCGGGATGTCAAGCGAAAAGATGAAAGAATCTGCTGTTATTCCACACATTTCCAGGATTTCAACTCATACTAGGCAGCGGAAACGGGGGTTCACCGGGTACGGTCAAGCGCCTTGAGAATAGCGGTGCGTCACTTGGGCACGGCACGCCGTGCCCCTACGCAAGAGGGCGGAAGCCCCTACGCGAATCCGATCCGTCTAGTTAGGCCGCGATTCGCTTTCCCTCAAGAAGTTTCAGGCATAGAGAGCGCATCTTTGCCAGTTCACGCTGGAACTCTTGTTGAGCCTCTTCCACGGGAAGAGTGTCAAATAGGTCCGGGAGTTGAACTCCGTGACTCATGATCTGATCGGCGACTTTTTCCCTCAAGCTCTTTCGCACAAACAGACAATTCTCAGCATTAAAGAATAGCCGAAGCGCATCGTTTGAGCTTATTAGCCCGCCAGTGAGTGACTCGATGATGCCTAGACAAAGCAAAGCAAACGAAGTGCCCTGCTCGTCTCGGTTGCCTGCCTGCGAAAGTAAGCCCATAAGATTTATGCTGTTTCTCATATGTTAAAGGCCCACGAAACTAATGTGTGCCGATCGTAACACAACGTCGGTCATCAAGATACCTAGCCGCATAGAGGAGGGCTTGCCGGACATCCTCATCTTCGAGTTCCGGGTATTCCTGACGTAACTCGTCGCGATTGGGGTAGGTAGTTGCCAATTCTACGACGCGACGAACTGTCAGGCGCATGTTCCGTACGCAGGGCTGGCCGTTCATGCGAGCGGGATCTATGGTGACTCGGTCCAGTTTCATCGCTAAATGCCTCCTGCTTTTCTTATAGCACATCCACGCATGCGGACCTATCACCACTCCCATTCTTTCTCATCAAAATGGGTGGAAGCAGGAAAATCGAGTAACAGATCGTCATCTGTCTCAGGCATCTGCTCGGCCCCCCCTGCCGATCCGGTTGCAGGTTCGAGAATGATGGCCCCGTCCCGCACTTGCAGCTCCACTTCATCGCCCAAACCGGCTTGGGCAATCAAAGACTCGGGCAGCAGTACACCTCGCGAATTCCCGATTCGAATCAAACGGGTTCTCATAAAATGATCCTTCCGGCTGAAATGGAATTGCATTATCAGCCCTGTTCAAGGCTCACGTCAAGCTTGGGCGGAAAGGCCAGGGATTGAAGTCAGTTGCCACGCTGCGGATTGGCTTGACAGTCTCTATACCGATTGGTATACTGACCCAAGGATGATGGGAACTTTATGAGGTAAACCGGTAAAATGGACAATCGTTCCAACATATTAGAGCACGCATTGCACCTGTTCGCCGCTCGCGGATACGAGGCGGTCGGTGTGCAGGAAATAGTGGATGAAGCCGGCATCACGAAGCCCACCCTGTACCATTACTTCGGGAGCAAGCGTGGGCTGCTGAACACGCTGCTGGAAGAACATCTTGCCGTCCTGTACCGATCCGTGGAAGAGGCGGCCGATTATCACCGCGATTTGCCTTTTACCCTCAACCGAATCACCGCGACGTACTTCCACTATGCAAAAGAACACGGGCTGTTTTACCGGATGCTGCTGTCTACATGGTTTGCCCCGCCGGACAGCGATGAGTTCAAGGCCATGGCCCGCTTGGCCGGGAGGCAACAGCGGCTTTTAGAGAAACTCTTTATTCAGGCCGCGAACGACCACGGCAACATGAAAGGGCGCCATCGAGCGTATGCCGCTACCTTCCTGGGGATGATAAATACCTATATCGGCTTGTCGCTCAACGGGTATATCGAGTTGAATGACCAACTTGTGTACAAAGCGGTTCATCAGTACATGCACGGCATCTTTTCCTGACGGCGTCTTTTTTTTTGCCCTGTGGCTATACCGATCGGTATAGCAGACTGATGACTGTGCACATCACTTCGGAGGATTTCTCATGAAACACTGGGCTCTTGATTCAGTCTTTTACCACATTTATCCGCCAGGGCTCTGTGGTGCTCCGCGACGCAACGATTTCAACTCCCCCGTCGTTCCGCGGCTGGAGCAGCTATACGGCTGGATTAACCACTTGCAGAATCTAGGCGTGAACGCTGTATGGTTGGGCCCGGTATTTGAATCAAGTGTGCACGGTTACGACACAGCAGATTATTTTCAGGTTGACCGCCGCCTGGGATCCAATCAGACTCTGAAAGAGGTTATTGCCGCTCTGCATCAAAACGGCATCCGGGTGGTACTCGATGCGGTGTTCAATCACGTTGGAAGAGATTTCTGGGCCTTTCGTGATGTGCGACAAAATAACGAGCGTTCGGCGTACTGTGACTGGTTTCAGGGGCTCAACTTTGAAAAGCGAAGCCCGTTTGACGACCCGTTTACTTACACGAGTTGGGACGGTCATTATGACCTGGTGAAACTGAACTTGCTCAATCCCGCGGTAAAGGCGCATCTTTTCCAGGCAGTGAAGATGTGGCTGCACGAATTCAGCCCCGATGGTTTCCGGTTGGACGCGGCAGATTGCATTGACATGAGTTTCTTGCAAGAGCTTGGGTCCCTTTGCCGAAGCATCCGACCCGACTTCTGGTTAATGGGCGAAGTTGTCCACGGCAATTACCGAAAGTGGGCCAACTCGGAGACTCTCGACTCGGTCACCAATTACGAGTGCTACAAAGGGCTTTATTCCAGCCATGTAGACCGAAATTACTTTGAAATCGCGTACGCATTGAACCGCCAATTTGGCGATGGCGGGCTGTATTGCGATGTGCCGCTATACAACTTTGCCGACAATCACGATGTCAACCGGGTTGCCGGCAACCTCACGAATCCGGCGCACCTGTACACGCTCTATTGCCTGCTCTTCACCATGCCGGGCGTTCCTTCGATCTACTACGGCAGCGAGTGGGGTCTGGAGGCAAAGCGGACGAACGGAGACGACAGGGCCTTGCGCCCGCATCTCGACCTCGCAACCCTGTCCCAAACCAGCCCACACCCTGATTTGGTCCGAGTCATCGCCAGGTTGGCCAAGATTCGCCGCAGCTCTCAAGCGCTCACGTATGGCAATTATCGACAACTATCTATCAGGCATGAACAGTTTGCGTTTGCTAGACAAACAGCAGACGAGCACGTGGTTGTTTTGGTCAATGCATCTGAAAAACCCGCGCGTTTCAAACTGGACATTCCAGCGTGCCGTGGCACCCGGTTGATTGACCTGCTAAATCCGGGAGAAGCCTTCCCCGTATCTAACGGACATGCGACAGTAAATGCCGTGTGGCCGTGTTGGGCACGCATCATGGTGGTGAAGTGATTCAGCGCCGGGAGGTGTGGTGGCAGGTTATAGAAGCTTTTTGAAGATTGACCGGAGAGGCTTTATTTAGCGAAAGAGGCCGGACGCTCCTTGGTCTTGCGTCCAACCATGATACGGAAACCCACGCAGTCCGCATGGGAAGGCGATTCGGCCTGATCACGATAAAGCATAATGATAGAAATTCCAAGGAAGCAGTCTTCATGAAATTTTAGCTTGGACCTCATAATGCCTCAACAGTGACGGGGAATATTGAAGACAGCATGAATTGAGGCAATGAGGGGGACATTATGAAACCGTTTATTGCGTTTGTGATGGCGCTAGTTGTCACATGTCAGACTGCACCGGTCTTCGCCGCATCAGAGAATTCGGATCGCGCCACAGACTGCGTCCAGTTGGTGGAAAAAGCCATATCCTTTATCGAAGAAAAAGGCGGCGACTACGCACTTAAGGTATTTTCCGCACAGAAAGGTCCTTTCATCGACAAGGAGTTATATGTGTTTGCAGTCTCGATGGAGAATGTGATACTGGCACATCCGTACAGGAGAGATCTCATAGGCGAAAACGTGAGTGAAATGAAAGACCTCAAGGGAAAACCGCTCTTTGCCCATTTCAAGCAGACCGCTGAAGAGTCCGGGTCGGGCTGGGTAGAATACTGGTGGGCCAAAACCGCGGAGAAAGAACAGTTTCAGAAAGCCAGCTTTGTCAAAAAAGTCCCCGGGCGCAACATGTATGTGGGCGCGGGTTACTATAAGTGACACAAATGTCAGCGATTCCCTCTAATCACACGACTCAACGAAAGGTGCGACATGGGCTGCAAGGCTTATTTCGATGGTTCGTGTTTTTTGAACTACTGCGGGATTGGCTACGTGATTCGCGATGGCCGCGGTTTTCCCATTCATCAGGCTTCTGAATTTGCAGGTCGCGGGGACGCTCTCAAGGCCGAATATTTGGCACTGCTCGCTGTCCTGGAACGCCTCTATTCCTTAAGAATTGATGAGGCGATTATACACGGGGACAGCAGAACCGTCGTGTGTCAGGTCAACGGCCAAATGCATACCCGTGATTCAAACCGTTTTCGCGAACTTATTATGAGAATGCGCTGGTTTCTCGGTGAACATCCCGGCTGGCGCCTAAAGTGGATTCCCAGGCAGGAGAACGGGCAAGCCGACGCGCTGGCCACCGAAGGTCTCAGTGAGATTCGATCGGTCAAGTAATGCCGCCGCTGCGGTATTAGGCTGCTCCTCTCCAGTACTTGATCAGAACTACAAACGTGATGTAGTGCGTCACCAACAGCGCAGGGACCCAGAACGCGGGGATCCAGTAGGCTGGGCCCATGTGCGGTGGGGCTCCATAGATTGTGGCCAGTGTTGTCGCCAAAAGAAGATCCACCGTGCCTTCCACGTTGAAAGTCCAAACCAGAAATCGGCTCCCTCTGAAATCCCTCGCCACTGCGGCAATCGAGGCCAGAGCCAACAGAGCAGCCAGGAGATCGCCGTACGCAGCCGGATAAGCAAACTGCGGCGGAATGCCGGGATAGGTGGCCCCCGGGCGCCAGAAACATCAGTCCAAGGTGTCGGAAGGAATGCAGCAGAAGAATTGGCAGCAGCACGGTCCTGGGACTGAGTTCGGGGAGCCTTGGCAGGACGTAGATCCTGGCCGCAATCCAAAACACAAAGGTGCTGAAGAGCAGATTAATTGTGAGAATGTTCATGGTACGGCCTCCGGTTCCCGGGAAGTCGTGCAGGGGTGTCGAGCACGCCCAGTCAATGTCAACAAGCCCTCCTTCCGGCTGCCGGGCCGGTCGATGCCATGTTAGCCACCAATCATGGTGCGAACATTTCTTGCAGTATTGTCAGAGTCTTTTGAAGCGTAGATGCCGAAAGCTTTCCAAGTCTTCTCACTAAGCGTTCACGATCGACAGTGCGAATCTGGTCAAGGACTACATGGCCTGGGCGGTCTTCAAACCTGCACGGCACGCGGAATGGATAGGAATGGCTTCCAGTTGTCAGGGGCGCCACGATGAAGGTTTTCAAGTTGGAGTTGAGTTCGTCAGGCGAGACTATCACGCAAGGCCGGGTCTTCTGAATCTCGCCGCCACGAGTGGGGTCCAGACCGATCAAAAACACATCGCCGCGATGGACAGCCTCAGCCATCATCACCACTCCCATTCCTTCTCATCAAAATTGGTAGAATTCATAGGATCGAGTAACAGGTCCTCATCACGCTGACGCAATTCCTTCGCGGCCTCTGCCCAGCCTGACCGCGTACTTGTCGTACGTTCGAGAATTATAGCCCCATCCTGCACGCGAAGCTCCACTTCTTCGGTCAACCCGGCCTGAGCGATTAAAGACTTGGGGAGGCGGATGCCCCGCGAATTACCGATACGCACTAAACGGGTTTTCATAGAGCAATCCTTCCGGTTGAAATGTAATTACATTATAAGTCCGCATCGAAAGTCACGTCAAGAAGGGCTGGGACCTAACACCCCGTTGCCAGTTTCCAAAGGAAATGTCTTCCGGATAAATTCGCGCTCGTCCTCCTCGGTAACGATCTTACCGTCCAGGCGGGCGTTCCGAGTCGCACGAAGAATTGACGTGAACACCGGTCCCGGCGAGTAACCCATGCCAATGAGGTCTTGCCCTCTTAAGAGAGGCTTCACATACCTCAGGGTATTTATATAGTCTGCCAGGGCCATGCGAGTTTGTTCTCGGGCGCTCTTGGCCATCATGAACAGAAGGGCTTCCATGGAAAACCTTCTAAGCTGCGCCACTATTTGACTGGGCCGTTCCACCTGGCCCCTTGCAAACAGGGCCAGCACTTGGCGCAACTCGATCCGTTCCTGCCTAAGATTTGCCGCCTGCCATCCCGTTATGGAAAAACGGCGCATCGCAGCCTCAAAATCATCATCACCCAGCGTGTCGGTGAGCGCCAGGAAATATACGAACCAGGGTTCCAGATTGTCCTTAAGGAATAGAAACTTCCACCACGAGAGCACTCCGGATACGGCTTCCATGAGTTCCTGGGTTTTGGGGCCTAGTGTCAACGGAGGGTGGAGGGCCTCGACGATCCCGTAGCTTGCCATCAGTGTCAGGGGGGCAAGGGGGTTCTTCTCGTTGAGTATGTGAATGAGTTCGTTCAGGAGCCGTTTGCCTTCAACCCTATCGAAAACCTTGAGCTTTATGGCCCCCTTGATCAAGTTAAGCGTGTGCTTGCCGATAGCAAAGCCGAAGCGACTGCTGAAGCGCACCGCCCGCAGTATCCTCGTGGGGTCTTCCACAAATGCGAGGTTGTGCAGGACTCGAATGACCTTTTCTTTGATATCGCGCGCTCCGCCGAAGAAGTCGCTCACCTGGCCGAAGGTTCGAGGATTAAGGCTCACCGCCAGCGTGTTCATGGTGAAATCGCGGCGGTACAGGTCCCGTTTGAGCGAACTGGTCTCCACGGTGGGAAGAGCGCCGGGCCTGGCGTAAAACTCGTGTCGCGCTGTGGCTACATCTATCTTGAAGCCGTCCGCAAAAAGAAGGACCGCCGTGCCGAATTTCTCGTGGCCTCTCACTCGGCAACCCGGGAACTCCGCAGCCAGTCCTCTGGCAAATGGGATCCCCTCCCCTTCCACCACGAGGTCGATATCCAGATTGCTGTTTCTCAACAGGAGGTCCCGCACGGCTCCTCCGACCAGATAGACCTCTTCATGTCTCCTAGCAGCGACCTCGCCCGAGCGCCTCAAGATCTTGACTATGTGCTCCGGCAGGCGCTCCTCCATAAGCTTGCGGACGCTCTTGCTTCGCACGCGGCCTATTGGGAATTCTTCCGGCCCCGTGGTATCGCTTCTCCGGGGCAGCCGCAAGTGTTCAAGCAGATCGCTCCGGGAGATTACGCCGACCAATTTGCCATCTTCAATCACCGGCACAAGCCTGTTTCTGCCTCCAACGGTCATTTTCAAGGCCTTTTCGATGGGTTCCTGAGGCGTCACAAACACTACACCGGGATTCATGTAGTCGGACACTTTCGCCTTCTCCAGACCGTGGTGAATGGCCTTCTCAACCGCGTTGCGATGAACTATGCCCAGTATTGAGCCGTCTCGCACGACCGGGAGAGAGCTTACCTGGTAGCGGCTAAGGAAGTCGGCAGCGTCGCCGAGTGTCTGGTCAGGGCCGATGGTAATGACAGGTCGGCTCATAATTTCACCGGCTTTTTGCTTCGGACGCACTTTTTCGCGCAACAGAGCGACAACCTTTTCGCGAGCTTCGTACAAAGACATGTCTCTTACAGTTGCGCTTGCTGCCGTAGCGTGCCCACCGCCCCCAAATTCCGCGGCGATTTCACCCGCGTTGACTTCATCCAGGCTGCTGCGGCCAATCAAGTGGACCCGATCCTCCATCCTGACGATTGCAAAGATGGCCTCGAGGTTTTCCATGTCCTTAAGCTTATGGACAAGGATTGCCAGATCTCCCACATAACTCTCCGAGCTGGCGGCCGTGACGACTATTTCAAGTCCTCCCAGACTGACGACTTCCGATTCCTGTATAAGTTGATGAAGCAGTTCGATCTGATCTTTGCTCATTTCACTGGTCATCATGTTGGAAATGATGTTGAGGTTGGCCCCCTTTTCCAACAGCCAGCTCGCGGCTTCCAAGTCCGCGGGCGTGGTGGACGAAAAGCTGAATGATCCCGTGTCTTCGTAGATGCCCAGCGCCAGGACGGTAGCCTCTTCCGAGGTCAGCTCAATTCCCCGTTCTCGGATCTTTCCGATAAGGAGCGTCACTGTAGCGCCCACCTCGATGACGAACTCGACGTCCCCCTTTATGTCATCTTCCGAATCGGGATGATGATCGTACACATGGATTTCGGCTTGTCCCGAAGCGGCCACGGATGCGAACCTGCCTATCCTGCTGCGCTGCCGGGTATCAACGAGGATCAGCCGATCTATCTGGTCGAGATCAATGTCCTTGGCCCGTTCTATGGACAGGATGTACAGCGTGGACTCTATGAAAAAATCCCTGAGGTTTTTTTCCTGGGAACCCGGGAAAGCCACCAAAGCCTCAGGATAAAGCTTCTTGGCCGCGACCATAGAGGCAAATGCATCGAAGTCTGCATTCAAATGTGTGGTAATAACTTCCATTCCAAAATTCCGCCTGCATTCCGCCGAACTACGTGAACTCCAGTATAACAATAGTAATGCGCAACAAGAACGTGAAACTACGCGAATTTGTAATCATTCAGTTACGCTGGGAAATTTGCCATTCTGTGTCATTGCGAGGAGTGAAACGACGAAGCAATCTCTGCCTTTGAGCGCTGAGATTGCTTCGCTGCGCTCGCAATGACAGTCTTTCGCCGCTGACAACTGAATGGTAACGCGAATTTATCCGAAGCAGCGTTCATGTGCCTCCGACAGCAGGCGTTCAGTTTTTGGGCGGCAGTTTCTTATATGTGGGGCAGTCCCGCGGCTCGCGGGACTGCCCCACATATCATTGACATCGGCATGAATGATGCGCCCGCCCGTACCGGAGGTATTGATCCCGACATGGAGAATTCCTTGATCCCAAGCAATTGCGGGTATATAATCCGCCCCCATGTTTGGGAGAGTCCTTGTTGCCAAAACGGTCAGGCCGCGCTGCCCCATGGGCCTAATAGGGCTTATTTTTCCGCTTGTTCTCGCTTTACTGTTTGCCGGGGCCGCTGCCGCAGATTTTGACTCCGGAGAATGGAAGCGATTCCGGGAAGTTCGAATTCCGCCTCATTTCCCCGATGGCCTGGCAGGAATATCTCTGGATTCTGAACTAATCGAGAAGTCGCGTCGCGATATGGCCGACCTGAGATTAGTATCCTCGAACCACGCTGTTGTCCCGTTCACCATCGTGGAAGGCACGGCCGGCGATGACGGCGAGGCGTTCCCTGCCAAAGTATTCCGGATGGCACGCAAACAAGGCAAGTGGACTGACATATGGATCGACAAGCAGGCCAAAATCCTGACACAAGGAGTTCTTATCCAGACACCTTCCAAGGATTTTGTCCGCAAGGTTGAAATCAGGGGCTCCGACAACACCAAAGAGAGCTACGTGGTTCAAATGGACGGCCTGGTAGCGGACCTGGCAGGACCTGTGCCGGTGCGCAGTCTCAACGTCTTTTATCATTTGAATAATTTTCAATACGTTCATATTCGCATCATTGACGACGACAAACCGCCGCTGAAAGTCGATGGCATCCTCTGTTATCCACCCCCGGCTGACTCGAACTTATCTTGGCCTCTTGACGTCAGGATCAGAGAAAACCGATCCGACCCTGCCACGGGTTCCACGACGATAGTCGCGGACCTGGGCGAGAAACGCTTTCCTACGGCCCTGGTCCGGCTCTCTTCCCCCACCAATGAATTCACTAAGAAAGTGCTCGTCTACGGAGCGTCCTCCTCTTCCCCGGAATCATGGAAGCGGATATTCGAGGGCACGATGTTTCGTTTGCGTAGGGAAGAAGCTGTGAAGGAGAGCCTCGAAGCTCGGTTTAGTCCTCAGACATACCGTTACCTCAAGCTTGAACTCTCGGGGGGTACCCGCGGAGCTGTGAGCGTGGACAAATTGCGTGCCACCGCTGCTGTTCGTATGGCGGTATTCAAACATCAACGAGGCCAGGACTATCGTTTGTTCTTTGACAATCCCAAGGCCGGGGCCGCGTCGGGCGGTCTGGATGCTCCATCCATAAACGTGAACGAGGTTGCGGCCGCATCGTCGGAAATCAGTCTGGGGCAGGAGCAGAAGAACATCGTCTCTCCTTCGCCTCCCCAAAGACCTGAAATGCCTCGAAAAGCCGATGCATCGAGCCTTCAAAAAATACTGGGCGTGACGATGCTACTGGCCGGATTGCTGCTGCTGTTCATAATTATGCTTAAGGTGCGCTGGTCGAAAAGATCGCGTGGGAGGCGCGGGGCCGGAGCAGCCAACACGGGCTTTTAATCGCAAGAGGAATTGCGTAGCTGCTTCAAATCCGGACCGGAGCGGCGCGTAGGATGCGGTTCCGCCGCTCCTGACGCGAGGTCATTGCATAGGTCGAGGGCTTCGGCGGGCTTAATAGCCGGAATTATTTACTGCGCATTTCTATTCCGCTTTTTCCCCTGATATACCAGTTTTCCAAACTCGGGTCGTGACATATAATCAGAATATCATCCGAGGAAATATTGAACTGCTTCAGATTTGCTTCTATCTTCCTGAACATTTCAAGTTTGAGAGCTTCATCCCTTCCAGGTAGCATGTTTATTTCAATCATTATGTAATTCTTGGATCTTCCCGGAGGAATCAGCAGAGTTGAGTCATTAAATTCACAAATGCGATGGTGAAAGTTGTCGTGGGTGATTGATAGCGCTTGTTTTATAGCGTCCTGAATGCTTCTGCAGATGGCTATTTTCTCCGCTTGAGATCGCCCTTCATAAAGATTTATCTGAATTATGGGCACATTACCCTCCTTAACGCGAATTGGTTTTGCGGCCGAATCCGGAACCGATGGGAAGGACTCAACCTCGCCGCGGAATTAGCTCGACAGAATCTCTTCCCGCAGATTAAAAGTCATTCTGGTATTTCCGATAGCTATTTCGTCTCCGTCCTGAAGCTGAACTTGGGTGTGAACCGCTTCGCCGTTAACTTCCGGTTTTTTCAAGCCCTCTCTGTAGGCAAGAAAATACCCGTTGGGCCGCTTGTTAATTAGAGCCGAGGTCTTCCCTACCAGCAAGCCGCTACACTTGATGTCTGAATCGTTCGATTTCCCCAGCGTTGTAAGGCGCTTGGTAAGGTCGATGATTTGTGGGGTTCCACCGGCAATGATTGTCAACGAACCGTACAGTTCTATCCTTTTGGGCTTTTCAGCCAGCTGTTCCTGGTCGACACCTTTTTCCGCGGCGTGTTTCGCCAAGAGTTCCTGTTGAGCTTGGGTGTCCAGTATCATCGTGTCGCGGAACGATTTTTCCGCGGCTTTCGGTCCCGGCAGCTCCTCTCGGGTGGGTCGCTCGGATTCCGGGCGCCGATCCACAAATGTCAGGAGATGCTTGCCCACAAGGAATGAGTCGCCGTCGAATAGCTTTTCGCGACTTATCTTCTTTTCTTTGACAAAGGTGCCGTTCAGCGACTCCAGGTCGACCAGAACGTAATAATTCGGGTCTTCCATCTCGATGACCGCGTGGTGGCCTGAAACAGCCATGTTGTCTACCACTACGTCGTTGTCGTCACGCCTGCCAATGGTAATAGGGGTTGCATCAAATTCGTATTCCTTGATCACCGTGTCCTGAAATTTCAGGATCAATTTAAACATTGGTATCCTCCGGAAAGCGTTGCGGTCATTGTCATCCGAGGTGCTCGATACGTTCTCCTCAGACTCCGCCGAGAGCACGAACAGCAGGCGCTACTGTCCATCCGCTTTGTTGGGGCCATCCTCAAGGAACACTGCTATCGCCAAAGTGGTATTGTCCGGACTGCCCCTTCGATTTACCTCTTCAAGAATGCGGTCAATTGTCTCCGGACCCGGTTTATCCCTGAGAACTTGCTCCAAGATTTCCAGTTCGTTCATTACGGCCGTCAGACCGTCAGTACACAGGACAAACGTGTCGCCCGGGAAAACCGTGAATTCGTCCATATGTACCCGGACTCGGCTGTCAACCCCGATGACAGAAGACAGAATATGTCTGAGTTGGGACTCTTGAGCCTCTTCACGACTCATGATGCCCCTTTCCACTTGGTCTTCCGCAAGAGTATGATCTTTGGAAATCTGCTCGATAGAACCACTGCGTATCAAGTACATCCTGCTGTCACCGACATTTATCATGGACACCTGAAAGTCCTCGATCGCCACACCTATTATGGTGCTGCCCATGCCCACGAATTGTTCTTCTTCCAGTGATTCTTCCAAGACCGCTCGGTTTGCCGTGAACGCGGCCTGACGGAGCAGGTTGGCGCTGAAAGAAAAGTTCGGATCGTAATTTTCGAACAACTCGGAGCTGTTGGTCCTGTCGCGGGCATGCTCGTTATAAAACGAGACAAATGTTTCCATGGCCAAGCGCGAGGCCACTTCGCCGGCTCTGTGTCCGCCCATCCCGTCCAGCACCAGGACGAGCTTCTTGTCCGGGTCGACGTAGTAACAATCCTCATTACTGGTGCGCTGTTTTCCAACATCTGATTTAGCCCAGGCTTCAACAATCACACGGCCTCCATTGGCCCGGGGAAGCGTTTAGGGTGATGCAGCCACCCTTCTGCTGTTTCGGGCGGATGCTCTGGTACCCCTCTATACATCTTCAAACGGCCAGACCGCCAAGAAATTTATCTGATTTCACCAACGAAATCAAGTAATATCATTTAAATTGTTGCCTGCGAACGATTTTCGCGCAAAAACCTTATCTAGTTCTCGGAACAGGTTGATTTATCGAATGAATAGATATAGAGTTACTTCCCGTGTCGAACATCGGAGGCCCTTGGATGCATAGCGGTGAAAACAAGAAACCGATTAGCCAAATAGTCTTCTTCATCGTACTTGGAGCGGTCTGTTGGTCGCTCACGGCATGCCAGGAAGTGGACACTCTCAAGCGAGAGGTGTGGAACAAACTTCAATCCAAGCTCAAACCGAAAAGCCAGTTCGCACCGCGCGATGGAATAACCATAACAGCCTGTTCTCTACACCAGACGGCTAATGACTACTCGGAAGTAATTCGCAAAATCCCGGCCGAGACCTCTGTACACCTTATCGACAAAGTTGGGGAGTGGTACCGCGTACGCATGCGCGATGGACGAGAAGGGTACCTGAAACTAAAGGTCATCGGCGGCGAGGACATTATCTTACTGACTACCGAGCTTAGACGTTCCATCGAGGGAATGCCTGTACAGGCAGAAGGCATGACCAAGACCAAGGCCAACTTCAGGCTTCAGGCCGGCCGTGAGTACGAAGTCATTGAAGTGCTCCCACCGGACAGGAAATTGGAAGTCTATGAGAGAGTTGTTACGGTCCGCAGGTCCAATCCCGGGGGAGGCGCCACGAGAGGCCGACCCGCGGGCCAGGCCGGAGCCGCGGAAGAGCCTCCCGCCCACACGGACCTCGGTTCCGACGATGTGAAAAAGGACGTTTGGTACAAAGTAAAAATAGAGGATGGCAGAGTCGGTTACATTTACACGCACAATTTGAGGCTCACCCCCCCGGACGACATAGCCCGCGTGGTCCCTTTCATGAGGATGGTTGCATGGAGAACCGTGAATACCACCGACGACCAGGACCGAGGGGCGATGAATAACTATATCGTGGCCTACGCGCCCATAGGCAAAGATCCGGGATGCGATTACACTCGGCTATATTTTATGAACTGGTCCAAGCGACGCGTCATTAGTTGGCAGTTGAGGCTCAACGGGGTGCTTCCTATCGGCGCGTATCAGTTCGAAGGGAAGCCTGGCTTCAGCGTTCGTTACCTTCACCCTTCCAAACCGGACAGGTTGGTGCTAGCCAGCTTCGTCGTCTCTTCAGGCCGAGTGCGCAAGGTCGGCGAGGAAGAAATTCCAAACAACAGAGAAATTCGCTGATCCGCGGCCGGCAATGCCCCAACCTTTCAATTTTGCTCCCACGAAAGCGCGTTGGTATCAAGAGCCGCCAGGGCCCGAAACTGTGCGCGACGCGGGGTACTCTCTTAACGGAAGGAACCCGAACACCGCGGTAAGCAGATTCTGGGGGAATGGGATCAGCAGTCGATTGTAGCAGGCAGCGTTGGTGTTGTAGCATCTTCTGACATAGGTTACCCGGTAGGTGGCTTGAAGGGTTCGCTTCCAGTTTGTATCAAACGGAACGTACCGACTCAGGTCCTGGTTGGCTTGAGCCAATTTCTCGATTTGTCCAAGAAACCCGTCCATCTGATCCACGGACGCCACGATAGCCTCCGGATCGTTAGATCGCATGGAAATGGAGCGAGCGGTCAGAATTTTCTCGGCCAGCTTGCCGTGACCTGCTTCGAAGCCCCTAATTGCCTCCACCAGACCGGGAATTGCTTCATTTCGGGCTGCTACGGCTCGCAAGAATTGGTTCCATTCGGCTTTGGCTTCGCTTCTCGCTTGTTGCAGAACCGGTCTAAGACTCGCGAAAGATATGAACACCAGGACGAGGAAGGCCACGAGCAAGGCAAAGCAGAACTCAATGAAGCGGGAAAGGCTCATGGTCTAGGCCCCTGTTCTGAGGACCCGGGCAGCGGTGGGAGCGCGGCTCTGTTCACGGCCTCAAGGCAAGCAGGCGCCTCTTGGTATGGTCCGGGCTTCTCCCAGACCGGATCGTCGTACCGGTCATGGCAAGTCAGGCATGGCGCTATGGAGGTTATTTTCTTGATTTCGCCGGAATTGAAGCCGCGTGCCAGCTTGTGCGAAGTCCCTTGAAGGACCTTGCCCTCGACGTCAACGACAGTGTCCAGAGGGAAAGCTATTTTCAACCCCGATGCACTGGAATCGTAAATGGGTTGCACGCTCACTTGTCTATCCTTGGAATTCCAGGAAAGCTGACCCTCTCCCAGGCCCAAGGCCTTGGAATCCAGATGGCAGTCTATGCAACGGGGCACTTGCGTGCGAGTCGTGTGAGGGTGAGTCGGTCCTACGGCCATTGAATTGAGACCGTTCTGCAGGTTCATGACCTTGGAATCATAGGGACTGATTACCTTGCCAGCGGAATCCACCACCGTGTTCCAGACCTGGCAGCCCGGCACCAGAATCCCGACCTTTCCTCGCGAATTGATACCGTAAATATGGCGCTCGAACCTGAAAAAGCTCCGCCCTTCAGCCCAACGGCCCGGAGTAGCCCTGCCGGAGACATGGTCCTTTCCTTCATGGCTGAAGTCAAGGACCTGATGGCAGCCGTAGCATTGAGGACTCCAAGCGCTGTGACAGGTGTCGCATTCAAGCCGTTCATGCCCCTTTATAGTGTGGCCGTTTCTCTTTCCCGTGACCACGCTCACCGGATGCCCCTTTCCCGTGAGCTTGCTCGTCAGCCTGAATCCGCTTTCGGTTTGCTTGATTTGAGCCAGAGGGCGGCCCTTTGACGACTGGAAAATGGTGTCGCCTTCGGAAACTTTCAGGAAAGGTGAGGATCGCAGGAGGGTCTGAAGGAGCTTGTCGTTCTTGTCCACCTTCATGGTCCTTGGCGGCTCGGAATAACCTCCGTGGCAGTCCTCGCAGCGGATCTCGACCTGATCTTTCATGAAAGGGTGTACCGACCCGTCTCCCATGGTGTCCTGGCCCGTATGGCAGTCAATGCAGCCCATGCCCTTCTCGTAGTGGATGTCGGGGACGAGTTTCAAGAAGAATCGCCCGTCGCCAAGGTTCTCGTCGTTCAGGCCGCCTCGGACGAAGGGAGTGCCGTATTGTTCACTTTCCATATGTCCGTGGTAGTTCAGGGCCACCCGTGCGCTGCGATTGTGGCAAGCCCTGCACCGATCATCGCCGATTCGATTCGTTATTGTGTGGGTTGATGCATGACCCGTTGCTTCACGGTTAACCGTTGGATCGCCCCCGCGGTAGCGGCCGTCCTCTGCATAAGGCGCATGGCATGCCGGGCACCCTTCGAGGCGGCCAATCCTATCCTCGTGCCGCGAGGTCCAGAGGTGGCAGGAAGCGCAGAACTTCCGAAAGTGACTGTCGGCAAGACTGACCTTGCCATCAGGGGTTCGTTCCGGTGAAATTGCTTTTAGAGCAGTCTTTCCATCGGAGACCTGCTTGATACCAAATCCGGACCTGCTGTCCTGTTCGATGCCCCATTGGAAGCGCAATATGCCGATTATTCCTGAGTTGGTGGCCATTATGGAACGGGGGACATTATCGACCCTGTTCAAAAGATGATCTTCCCGTTCAGAGTGGCAGGCCCCCGCAGCTAGCCGGTTGCTGCCACAGCCGGCCGCGGCTATGTCAAGCCGAGCAGGATTGCGGCCGCCTCTGATGCCGAGATGCGCCCCTCGGGCGGTAAGGTCCGCGCCGTTGCCTCCGTGACAAGTAACGCACCCGAAAACCGAATTGGGGTGAGACGGAGAAAGGTCTTCGATTCCAAAATGGCAGGTTAGGCAGCGCTCCGGATCGAGCTTTCCTCCGAAAGGCCTGACCTCCATGATTTTAGGCTCGCGATTCCGCAAGTCCTTTATTTCAGAGCGGATCGCGGCCTTTTTCTCGTGCGACGGTTCTGCGGCCAACTCGTTCTCGAGGCGGTGAAGGGCCAGAGCAATACCCTTTTCCTGAAAGGACCTCCATTCCGGGTTCTTTGCTCGGTACTCCACATACGCCAGGCAGGCCAATACCGCCGCAACCGTAGCCGCCAGAGCAATCCGGAACCACGGTGGAGTTTGCTTCATGAGAAATAACCCCAAACGGTCAGGACAAGCGCGGCAATAGACGATCCGAAAAAGATTGCGGCCCGTAGCCTGGTGGCGGAGTCTGAGACAAACGGAATAAAAGCTATTATGAGTAATGCGATCAGAGGAATTAGAACACCGGCAACAATAGCGGGGAGATGTCGCAGCATCTGTTGAATGCCCACAAAGATCCAGGGAGCTTTGACGTTTTCAGCGGGCAGCCCGGATGGGTCTGCCGGTCCTCCCGTCGGCGCGTCAATAGCGGCTGCAACAACGCACAAGATTGCCAGGCCTGCCAGAGCGGCAAGCACCTCTTTCCTAAGCAGATCGGGAAAGCTCCGGATTCTTGGTGTTTGGCTGGTATGGTCTTGATTCACGCGATTCTCGATGGGCAATCAGTCCTTGACAATACGAAAGCCCACGGTGCGGAAGTAGCCGCGAGGCGAAGCGCTGTGCCGGTTGCGTATTCTTTTGGACGCCTCCGCGGAGGCCCAGGACCCTCCTCTTATTTCCTTCTCCTGCCCCAGTGACGGACCGGATGGGCTACTGTTCGGACTCTGTTCGTAGTAGTCGGGGGCGTACCAGTCAGCGCACCATTCCCAGACGTTCCCAACCACGCCGGTGGTCCCGCGAATTCCCGGATCGGCTATTTGCACCACCACGCTGCCTTCTCGAGGAAGCACTGTCAGGGAGTCAGTCGGAGGGTACGGGGTTGTCAGCAGTGCTGCCTTTTCCCATTCAGCCGCGGTCGGAAGTCGGCCCCCGGCCCACTGCGCATAGTCCATGGCGCCGTTCCACGAAACACATACCATCGGTTTGTTGGCAAGGTCCGGCTTAGGCTGAAAGAAATTACCCGTCTGCTTGACAAGAGGGCATTCCGGAGCATCCAGTTTTACGCGAGGCAGACCGTCTCGGGAATTCTCACCCTGTGCGTTGAGGAAGTCGGCGAATTCCTTCACTGTCACCTCATGTCTTGCGATGTAGAAATCCTTCAGGGCCACGCGGTGAGCCGGTCGTTCGTCCGGCCTTCCCTCGCCGTTCGGGCTGCCCATGTCGAACGGACCGGCAGGGATGAAGATCATCCCCCTATATTTGCCCATGCCCTCTGCAACGCTGTTCTCGTCCACTGCAGGAGCCGGGGCCTTGGGGTCTGTGGGTCGGTTCATTCTCGGAGGCAGCGGAATTCCAGGCCCGGAAGGGCAACCCGGAAGCAGCGGACAGTCCAGGCCGTCCCCGGATGGCTGTACAACGCTGTGCGGCGCCATTGTACGTGCCGGAGAAGAGGGCGTCGGAACCGCATCGTTAGCCGCCATTCCCTCCGCTGCCACAAAGGTCGTCAATAAGGCAAAACACAGGCATGAAATCTGCACTCTGCTTTTCAGGTCCCACTTTCGCACAGGCTTGGTAAGTCTCATGGCCACGGTACAGCTCTGTTTCATCTCCTCTGAGGTAGCGGGCCGATCTTTATTGCCTCGGCACCGGCCGATCCATATAATGCTGGCCATTTCACGCCGCGTCAAGGGCTTTGATAATGTCTGTCCGAAGCCGAAAAAGTGATCAAAAGCTGAGTTTGGAGCATCTCTTGCTCGATCGGATTCGACGCGTGCTGCAAAGCGATCCTTCGTTAGCTTCGGATCCGAGCCGACTATATACGCGCTCGATGGCGGCTCTTGTTGACGGGCTGCTCTCCCGTGGCCGTAAAACCGAGGAACACTCATCGTCAGGGGTTGAGCGAAGGCCTTTGGAGCAACCGGCTCAAGTGCCGTTGCCCGTTCCCTCTATGACCCCTGAGGAGGTGGGACAGGCTTATGAATATTTGCGAGGCCTTCGTGTACACATTGGCCCGGAAGAAGGGCCGAAGCTTCTTCCCAGCGTCAGGGGGAAGAGAAACCAAGGCCTTTTCTACACTCCACCGAGTATCGTCAGATTCATAGTCAAGGCCGCGCTGGACCGGCTTGGCATCATTAACCCGGAGGATCACCTGGACCTGAAGGTCCTGGATCCTGCCGTGGGCGCGGGGGTATTCCTGGTTGAAGCCCTGGACCAAATTACCAATCGGGTCCTGGTTCCAGGATGGTCCCGGAAGACCCACTTGAGCAGACGAATATGCGACATCGTCGCACAGACTCGGGCCAGGCTTTTACACCGGGCACCGAGCCGCGGCCTCAATGCCGATGTGGCGGTCAGGATCTACGTCCTTGAGAACTGCCTATACGGAGTGGATCTGGATCCTATCGCAGTGGCAATCGCCCGCAAGGCGTTAATCGCAAAGGCCTGCGGACATCCGGCGTGTTTCCCGGACATCGGGCTCCGCATCAGGGTGGGCAACTCACTGATAGGCGAGGGTAACAGTAACCTCGATTCAGCCTGCCAGAACAAGCTTGATCGCGGGCACGCGAAAGCCTTCTTCGGCCGGGGTTCGCCGGATTCTTATGACGTGGGGCAATGGTCCAAAAGGACAAGAGCTTTCCATTGGCCCGTGGAATACCCGGAAGTGTTCGGCAGGGAACCTCGCGGCTTCGATGCAATTATCGGCAACCCGCCTTACGAGATCGTCTCGGTCAAAGAATCCGGCCTGAGAGAGAGGGCCGCGGAACAGCGGTATTTCAGGCAGGTTTATGGAGCATGTCGCGGGAAAATCAACACGTACCGTCTAATGTTGGAGCGCGGGCTGAACCTTCTGACCAACCACGGAACACTCGGGTTTATATTGCCTGCCACGCTTCTGGCGGACTCCACCGCGGACGCCCTGCGACGCATGGTGCTGGAGCATGCCGAAGTCAGCCACGCTGTAGTCATTCCCGAAAAGGCCGGGATATTTCAGAACGTGACCCAGGCGCTGCTGATACTTGTCCTCAAGAAAGGCCGCACGACGAGCAAGATGCATCCTGTCTTTTGGAACGGAAAAGGCAACATCCCGGAAAGCGGAGCGGTCGAGATCCCTGGGACCCTTATTGAAGCCACTAATTTCAGGATACCGCTCTTGAGATCCGAGGACGAGAAGAGACTTCTGGAAGCTATCTCGGCGCATCCTCCGCTGAAGGGCACAGCGGATTTGGCCCCCCTTGCGCACGTTCACCAGGGGGAAATAAATTTGAGCGTGCATCGCCGGTTCATTACCGCTCGGCCAACAGCATTCCCCTTAATACGCGGGGAACATGTCATGCAGTTTCGCGTTTCCCATCCATCATCCAGACCGGGGAGGCTGGACTGGATTCTTCCGGAATACGCCAGTGACTGCATGGAGCGGACCTCATCCTTACCCGGAGTGTCATGCGCAACCGGCAAGATGCCCCGTTCGGTTGTGCGAGAAAGACCTTGGGCAAAGGATCGGATCGTTCTGGGCCGCGTGGTGAATATGGCCACATCGCGAAGACTCAAAGCAGCCGTTGTGCCCAGTGGGGTCTTCCTGGGGGACATGACGAACTTCATCGCAGATGCCGCCGTGCCTAAGAATTATCTTCTGGGTTTGCTAAACAGCCGACTCCTGAATTGGCGGCTCAAAATAACCAGCACAAACAATTACCTTTCGGCCGCGGAGATCGAATCGCTTCCCATACCGAGAATACCTCGTCGGAAAGGTGCATCGACGGCTCTAAGGTCCGCGCAGATGAATCTGAGGTCTTTGATGAATGAGGCGAATGCCTCGCTGACGACTTGCCTGGAAGTTGTCAAGGCTCTGTTTGGTGCGGACATTAGGCCCCGCGAAGACACTTTGATTTCGGAAATCATTCAGTGGCTGGTAGAGGAAATACTTCGATCAGGAAACGAATCCAGGGCGCCAAATACCGCTTTGACTAACCTTGTCGATGCAATGGTCCTCCGACTCTATGGCATCGCGCTGCGACCGGAATTGGTTGGAATATTGGGATCAACCTAAGCGTCATTTCTGGATGTGGATAATACCAATGCGCTTTCGTACAAGTGAATATGGCGGGCATCCAGCGTCCCGCGGGACCGCCACCAGATTATGGTAGCGGCCGGCGCCCCTGCCGGCCATGGCTAATGTCACTTCTTTGAACGCGCATCGATATCATAGCATACTCCGCGTATGAACGCGAGTTGGTATGAGAATCCCCCGCCACCGTTTCGGTCGGCGGGATTTTTTTGTCTGTGGATACCAACTTCAGGCCGGAAAGCGGCGCAGCGAATCAAGAAAACTCCTCCGCGCCTATTCCTCAGATTTATCAAAGATATTGAAGTGTTCGAATTTTCTGACCGCGATCCGAGAAAAGTTGTTGACAATATTTTGCCAGGCGCGTATAGAGAGTGAGCGATCACTCTCCACAGAGGTCTTTGTCAGTTGGAAGAAACTTTCAGGAAATTGCCCCCGGAGAAACAGCTCTTCATTCTCAACGCGGCGGCCAAGGTGTTTGCCCAACAAGGCTACTATCAGGCCAACGTGGCTGATATCTGCAAAAATGCCGGCATCTCCAACGGAGCGCTATACAAGTACTTCAAGAACAAAGAGTCGGTCTACCGCTCGATCTTCGACTTCATGGTAGATACCGTGGTCTCAAAACTCTTTGCCAGGCATCAGGGCAGCAATGCGCCTATCTCGGAGACTCTGGCTACGATCTTCCGAGACCTGGCTCTTCTTGCCAAAACCCACTCGGATCTCCTGGCCATCTACACGGATATCGGCTCTTGCGCGATGAACGAACTTTCCTCGAATGTCTCCAGGAAGCTTGAAGAGGTCGCAAATGAGTTCTGGATGGATCTCGTGAGGAGAGCAAAGGCGAATGGGGAAATCAAAGAGCACATCATGGATGAAGCCGCGGCCTACTACATTGATAGTCACCTCAACCTCTTGATCTATTCGCTTGCCTCAAAGCACTTTGATATGCGGCTTCGGATATATTTCGGCAAGGAAGGTGAGGAGATGACTGACGAACAGAAGGTCGGCCTACTCATGAAGTCCGTCAAAATGATCTTTAGCTAGGTTGACAAAAATTTTTCTTCGAGTTGGAGAGTGATCGTTCACTCTCCTGCTTGAGATGCGACATCGGCTAGGTCGCCTCCGTTGAAGGAGGAACGATACCTCGAAACGTTCAGATGGTTGTTCAGGAAAAGAAGCAAGAGGAAACATCATGAAAAGGATTATTTCTCTGGGTGGAGCAGGACACATCGGGGCCAGTGGTGTGCGAGAGTTGGTGAAGCGCTATCCCGAAATAGAAGCTGTCATCGCAGACTATAACATTGAAGCTGCCCAAGCTCTAGCGGAAGAACTGGGCGGCAACACCTCGGCCGTAGCGGTGGACGCACGGGATTTCAATTCCCTAGTGAGCACGCTTCTGGGCGCGGATGCCGTGATCAACTATGTGGGACCCTACTACATTTTCGGGGAACCAATTGTTAGAGCGGCCGTAGCGGCCAAGACGCCTATGGTGGACGTGTGCGACGACGGGGACGCTATCGTCAAGATGCTTGGGCACGACCAGGCCGCCCGCGACGCGGAGATTCCCATCGTGGTAGGCCTGGGAGCTACCCCGGGAATCACCAATCTGATGGCGTTGGAGGCATCATCCAAACTGGACCGGGTGGACGATATCCACACTGCATGGGCTTGGACCGCCCTGGACCCCAAAATGACGGGACGGGCGATCATTGACCACTACTTCCACGCCATATCCGGGAATATAAAAACTTTCCGGGATGGTGAGTGGGTTGAAATCCCCGCGATGTCCGTGACCAGAACCATGGAGTTCTCTGACCCCATAGGTTTTTTCGAGGTCAAAGAAGTCGGGCACCCCGAACCGGTGACCATCCCGCGATATATCAAGGGAGTGAAAAACGTGACGAACAACGGAGGGGTGTGGCCACAGCGTTTCACGGAAATCGCCATGTTCTTGAAGAGCATCGGCCTGCCCGACCTGACCGAGATGGCCGTGAACGATCACAAGGTCTACGCCCGTGACGTGGCCACGGCCATTGTCCTGGCATTGCCGACCATCGCGACGGACCTGGTGGAAACCATGATTCAGGAAACCGTGGATCGATACGGCGAATTCGGGGTACAGGGTGTCGCCCTCCGAGTGGATGTGATAGGCCAAAAGAATGGCAAACCTGCACAGATTTCTTATAGGTGCTCTTCTCCGGAGGCTGACTTGCTCACTGCCCTACCCGCGGTGCTGGGGGCCGTGATGCTCGTAAACGGGCAGATCAAGGAGACCGGCGTATGTGCGCCGGAAGGAATCGTGGACAGCAGGGTCTTCTTCCATCTCTTAAAGAAAGACATTCCAGTAGAAGAGATCGCCACCCAATTTATGTAACGGCGAGGGGACGCATGCCCGGCGGCCCAGCCGTGGCCGGCGCAAGGATACGGCCGTCTTCTTAGGGTCACCAAGACCAATCAGGAGGGTCAGGATGTCTTCATACAGATACTGCACACCGGAATGGCTGGAAGAAAGCGCAAAGACCTACAATGCAACCCCTGAGTTTGAGGTGAAGCTGAAAAAGGTGTCATGGAAGTTCTGCTTCAAGGTGCAGGCAGAACCGGACTGGGGAATAGATCAAGCTATCATTTTCGGGGCTTTTTTTAACGAAGGCAAGCTGACTCGGATCGGTTTCTTCACCCAAGAGCAGGCCGTCAAGGAGGGCGACTTTCTGTTGGCGGCTCCGCCTCAAGGGTGGAAGAGGATTCTGAGAAAAGAGAGCAAGTTCACGGCGGACTTTATGGGTGGGAAGATCAAGTTGGAACATGGCGACATCAAGAAAGTGGTAATGGTCGCGCCTTATGCCAACACCATCGTCGATGCCATCACGCGACTCGAACTTCAGTTCCCCGACGAGATGACAGCAGACGAGCTTGAAGCGTATCGCACTCATATAAAGAAATTCCGGGCAGAACTGGGCGTATAGACGATACCGCAGAAATTAGTTGATTGTCGAGTTCTCGGAGGTCAGGCCATGCCGTTTGGTTTTATGGGGCAAATACTGCGAGTGGATCTCGCTCAAGGCAGAGTCACCAGAGAGGACATCCGGCAGGACTGGGCTGAAGACTTCCTGGGCGGAGCCGGTCTTGCAACCCGATATCTCTACGACGAAGTGCCTCAGGGCGCCGATCCGCTGGGGTCTGAGAACAAGCTCATCTTTATGAGCGGTCCGCTCACGGGAACGGCTTCGGCCAGCTCCAGCCGTTACTCGGTAGTAACTAAATCGCCATTGACAGGGCTCTGGGCCCAGGCCAATTCGGGAGGCAATTTCGGACCGGCGCTCAAACGCTCCGGGTTCGACGGGGTAATCGTCGAGGGCATATCGTCCAAACCCGTCTATCTAAAGCTGGAGGACGGTCGGGCTGAGCTGTGCGACGCTCAGGGGCTGTGGGGCAAGACGGTTTCGGAGACCGACGACGCCATTCAAGAGGCTGCCGGCCGAAAGCTCAGTGTAGCCTGCATTGGACCCGGAGGAGAGAACCTTGTCCGCTTTGCCGCCATCATGAACAACAAGCACCGGGCCGCGGGGCGCTGCGGTGTGGGCGCAGTAATGGGGGCCAAACGGTTGAAAGCCGTTGCCTGCGGCGGCAAAGCATCCATCAATTTAGCTGAACCGCAAATTTTCAAAGAGTCCGCCAAGAGGCAGATGGACCTGATCGATGAGTCCATCTTGAAGGTTGGCTTTGAAAGCTTCGGCACCAACATGGTTTCTGACATGGTCAACGTGCGGGGAGGCTATCCCACTCGAAATTGGCAGACCGGTGTTTTCGATCAGATTGACGAGGTCAACGGCCAGGCTCTCTCCGAGAAGGTCCTGGTCCGAGGTGTGGCCTGCTTCGCCTGCCCCATCGCCTGTGGCCGTGGATCTGAGATCAAAGAGGGCAAATTCAAGGGCTGCAAAGGCGAAGGACCTGAATATGAAAGCGCCAACACTTTAGGAGCGCTGTGCGGTGTCTCCGATATGAACGCCGTTACAATGGCCAACTACCTGTGCAACGAATACGGCCTGGACACTATCAGCGCCGGCTCCACCATCGCTTTCGCCATGGAATGCTTTGAAAAGGGAATACTGACCCTGGAGCATACCGGTAGATTGCAACTCAACTTCGGTGACTCGAACCTGGTCGTGGATCTGGTGGGAAAGATCGCGCTCCGTGAAGGGGTGGGCGATCTTCTCGCGGAAGGCACTCGCCGCATGGCTCGAAAACTGGGCCAAGGCTCCGAAGATTTCGCCATGAACGTTAAGGGGCTTGAACTGCCGGGCTACGACCCGCGTGCCGCCAAGATCTGTGGGTTAGGCTACGTTACCGCCAACCGCGGTGGAGATCACATAACCGGCTTCATCGAGGCCCCGGCCTTTATAGACACGCCTATTCTCCTTGTGCCTGACAGTCAGATTGACAACTGTTTCGAGGCCAAGCCTCGGGAGGCCAAAATCCTGGTGGATCTGGAAAACGCCTTAACGGTGTTCGACTGCATCGGAGCGTGCAAGTTTATGGCGCTACTGCTGGAGGTCGACGATTACCTGGAGCTGATTAACTCGGCGCTGGGCTCGCACATGGACGAAAACGCATTTCGCCTAGCCGGAGAGCGCGTGTACAACTTGATGCGCTCATTTTGCATCCGGGAGGGTGTCGATCGTTCAGCCGACACGCTCCCGCCGCGCTTAATGAAAAACCCACTGCCGGAGGGTCCGGCTGAAGGAATGGTCATTGACGAGGCGCTGCTTGAAAAGCTCAAAGACGCGTATTACGAGTACCGAGGCTGGGACTTGAAGACTGGAAAACCCACTCCTGAGAAGCTCAAGGAGTTGGGCCTGGAAGGCCTGATCAAGGACATCTGGCCGGCGTAAAGGACTGTCTCCTGTCATGCGTTTCGTAGACATTCCCAATCATCCCGGACCGAAGGGAAATGAGCCGTGAGTTACGCAGACAAGCCGTGGATCAACAGCTATAAACTGGGGCCGTACAAACTGGAAACGAGTATGGCGCCATACCCGGAAGCGCCCCTCTTTACGGCATTGGACGACGCTGCAGCGAAGTACCCCGGCCAGAGCGCCATCCTATTTCTGGAACGGACTATCAAATACGGAGACCTGAAAGATCAGGTGGACAGATTGGCCGCGGGCCTCGCCAAGCTTGGGGTGGGCAAGGGAGATAGGGTTTGCCTGTACCTTCCGAACTGCCCCGAGTTCCTCATAGCGGACTGGGCCATCTTGAAAACCGGCGCTGTGGTAGTTCCCGTAAGCGTCCTCCGCACGGACGAAGGCCTGGTCCACGAAGCCGGCGCCTCCGGCAGCAAAGTAATCATCTGCAGGGAGGAACACCTCGAAAGTGCGCTGAGCGTTAGAGGCCGCTGCGACATCGAGCACATCATCGTCACGTCCACCGGAGGGCACAACGTTGAGCCCGTGAGCTTGGCCCTTCCAGCCGGTGTCCACGAGTTCCGCAGATTGATCGAGAATAACCCTCCCCTTCCGCCCCGCGTATCGATCGACCCCAAGCGGGACTTGGCCATTTTGGCTTTTACGGGCGGAGCCACGGGTGTGCCCAAAGGGGTCATGGTGACCCATTTCAATCGGTATAGCAATTTGCGGCAAGGATTTCCTTGGATCTTCAAGCCCATGTTTAAGGGTATCGCGGGTAAGGCTTCATTCTTTTTGCCGGTTCCCCTTTTTCACTCTTACGGTCACTACATAGCCCAGTCGGCCGCATACCTGGGGTTAAGAATCATCCTAATGCCGGACCCGCGGGACATTGGCCTGATGGTTGAATATATCAAGAAGTATCGTCCCTTGTTGATACCGGCGGTCCCAACACAGCTCATGCGCCTGGCAGAGGCCAAGGTTGGCAGGCTGAACGCTATCCCTATGAGTGGCGCAGCTCCGCTGCCGGTGGAGGTGGCTGAAAAGATCAAGAAAGAGATGGGGTCTCCGATTTCAGAGGGCTACGGTCTGACTGAGACCGGCCCCCTGACCCACTTCAACATCACAGCCTTTTCCAAGATAACGGGATTCATGCCAAGAGAGAAACGCGGGTTGGGCGTCCCTGCGCCGGACACGGAATGCAAGGTCGTGGATTCCATTACCGGCGAGGACGCGCCATTTGGCGAGGCCGGAGAGATTCTGGTACGAGGTCCGCAGATCATGAAAGGTTACTGGCCGGAAGCAGGGGCAGGCCTGGATTCGGAAGGTTGGTTGAATACCGGCGACATCGGTTTCATGGAGGACGACGGCTTCTTTCACCTGAGCGACCGAATCAAGGACATGGTCAATGTCTCGGGCAATAAGGTCTACACGACCGAAGTTGATGAAGTTCTCTTCAGGCATCCCCATGTTCTTATGGCTGCCGCCTTTGGCGTCCCCGATCCTAACATGCCTGGTAGCGAACGAGTAATGGCCGCCATTAAACTTAAGGACGGGACCGAAAGCAAGGTAACAGCTGAGGAAATCAGGGAATTCTGCCGTCAGCATTTGGCGCCGTATGCGGTTCCGAGAATCGTAGAATTCAGAAACAGCATCCCTATGACGGCCACTGAGAAACTGTTCAAAAAAGCTTTGAGAGAAGAAGCAATAGCAAGAATGAAAAAAGAAGGAAAAATCTGAGTAGGAAACATACTGCCGTCTTAACACGTCGAAATGGCCATGCCGGCCAACATCATTCCCCGCAGGAGGGTATCATGATCATAGACGTTCACACCCATCTCGGCGACATCCTCGTTCCCAACGGCGGCCAACTGATTTTCCGAAAAGGGGTGCGCAAGCAACGGGTCCTTGACCTGATTACCGTGGCGGAATGGGGCCTGTACAATACAAACCCCATTTCCGAGTGGTTCCTCAGCACTTTGTGCGAGAATCAGGTCACCAAGGCAGCGAGGGCTCGCAACCTGACTGCCACGCTGGAGAATTTCCGGCAGTCTATGGACCGGAACCGCGTGGCCAAGTCCGCGTGCATGCCCATAGCGCCTTACGTGACCTTTGATGACCTGAAGATGGCTTCGGAAGCCGATGAGGGAGTCATCCCGTTTACCAGTGTCGACTTTTCCCAGGAGCAAGATGTTGGGGCTGTACTTCCAAATAACGTGGCCGCTGGGGCCAGAGGGTTGAAACTTCATCCCATAATTCAGAAAGAGCCTCTTTCCAGCCAGAGAACTTTGGACGTGGTGGAGGCCTTCGCGGTTCACAAACTGCCGGTCCTTTTCCACAGTGGTGTTCAGTCTTACTATCTGGGCGAAGAGAAAGAGGAGAAACAAAAACCGGAATACGGCGCCTCGGCGGACGCAGTGAAGATGTGCGCCGCTTTTCCCCAAGTTGCGTTTATCGTCGGCCACGCCGGGGTGTTTCAATACCGGGAGACCATCGATCTTTTCAGCCATCGGAAAAACGTATTTGTAGACATCTCTTTTCAGTCCCCTAAGAAGATCAAGGCACTCGTGAAAGCTTTCGGCCCGGAGCGCGTCCTATATGGATCAGACTGGCCCTGGGGCGATCGAAAGACCAGCATAGCCGCTGTGGCCAAAGCATGCGGTGGCGACAAGTCCGTGGAGCAACTGATTTACCACGAAAACGCGGCAAGGCTCCTTAGGTTGTGACGCTAAATCAGACCCTGGAATACTATCATACCAACTTCGATGGCTTCCAACGCCACAACGAAACACGAAAACGCTTTGGCGAGGATCGTGCCACGGACGTGCCGCTAGGCTCATTCGTGCACGGATGAGGTTCGCACATCCGTGGCGCCATAAAAAAGACGATTACAGGCCACGGCGTCGTAAATACCCCCTGTTTTGTCATAGGAACCGATGTTCTCGGCCTGGGGGTAAACGGAGTAAATGTTGGGTTCAACGAGTCTGACCTTGATATGTTCGGGAATGATTTCAAATAATCTTTTCTCTGCCAAAGCTCCGGGTGGTCCCATGCGCACGTCCTGACCCTCATCGAAGTCCAGTATCGATACCGCAAGCCGCACAAATCAATGCAACCCTGCCCACTCCCATTAATCGTGGCTCGTAACTCCGACCCGCTCAGTGGTCGGAGGGATACCTGTGATATTGTGGGTTGAGGAAACATACACGTTTTTTTCTTGAAACCCGGGAAAAACGATATCTAACATTTTGTTTTCCGGGCAGTAACTCCTCAGTCACGCGGGGAAATCGCGGGCCGTGTGTCATTGCGAGGAGTGAAACGACGAAGCAATCTAGGCTTTGGCGGTACAGGAGATTGCTTCGCTTCGCTCGCAATGACAATCTTTTGCCGCCCGTGACTGAGGGCTTACTCCGGGCATGTTTTTTCGCTTGCATTGTGCGGCAGTTCGGTCCAAAATAAGCGGTTAACTCGCACATCCCTTTGCATCGGGTCGTCCCCTGGGGGCGTCACGAGGGATGGAGGATCAACCCGAAAAGGAGAACTGAATTGTCAACTATCACCATGAAGCAATTGCTCGAGGCGGGGGTCCACTTCGGCCACCAGACGCGGCGATGGAACCCCAAAATGAAGCAGTACATCTTCGGCGCCAGAAACGGGATCTACATCATAGACCTCCAAAAGACCGTCAGATTGTTTAAGAAGGCTTACGGCTTTGTCCACGACACTGTTGCCAAAGGTAACAGCGTCCTCTTCGTGGGCACCAAGAAACAGGCGCAGGATGCTATTTACGAAGAAGCCGCTCGTGCCGGACAGCATTTCGTGAACCAGCGCTGGCTGGGAGGAATGCTCACCAATTTCAGTACTATAAGGCAGAGCATTGACCGGCTCAACAGCCTGGAAACCATACTGCAAAAGCCGGAGGAAACGAACTTCACAAAAAAGGAACTTGTAAATATCAAGCGCCAGTACGACAAGCTTTACAAGAACTTGTCAGGAATCCGAGAGATGCGCAGGCCCCCCGGCGCGATCTTCGTCGTGGACCCCAAGAAAGAAAATATAGCGGTGAAAGAAGCCCGGAAGCTCGCAATCCCCATAGTGGCCATAGTGGATACCAACTGCGATCCGGACGAAATCGATCACGTGATCCCGGGGAACGACGACGCCATCAGAGCAATCCGCCTGTTCGCCTCGAAAATCGCGGATGCCTGCATCGAAGGACGTGACTCTTACGAAGCCTCTCTGAAAGAGGACATCGGTGAAGCCGAGGTCCCGGTGGAAAGGAAGACCGCGGAAGTCGAAGCACCGGCAGAGCCGGCTGCGGAAGCGCTCGCTCACGAAGAGGCGGCTGCGGTCGAGTCGGCCCCGCCTGCGGCCGCAGTTGAAGCGGACGAAGGCGTTGAAGAAGGTGCGGCAAAGCCCTAGACCATGGCAAGGATCGCTGTGCCACGTCTCGTGTGATTTCATTAGCGAGAAAATTTATTTCATCTGAAGCTTACTTATCTGGGTTCGCGGCTGACTGAACGGCCTTTGACATCTCCCTGACAAAAGGCCGTGTGCCGCTCCCATGAACCAGCAATAGGAGACTAATAGATGGACATTACCGCGAAGATGGTAAAAGACCTCAGAGAAAAGACAGGACTCGGAATGATGGACTGCAAGCAGGCCCTGGTGGAATGTAAGGGTGACATAGACGAAGCGGTCGATCATCTGCGTAAGAAGGGGATTCTCAAGGCATCCAAAAGAGAGGGCCGTGCCACATCAGAGGGCAGAATAGCCTCTTACATACATATGAATGGAAAGATCGGCGTCCTGGTGGAATTGAACTGCGAAAGCGACTTCGTTGCGCGAACCGAACAGTTTGCAGAGCTTGCCAAAGATCTTTGCATGCAGGTGGCGGCCAGTTCGCCCCGATGGGTGACGTCTGACCAGGTCCCTGAAGAGGTGTTGGCCAAGGAAAAGGAAATATACATGACCCAGGCCAAAGAGGCAGGCAAGCCGGAGAAGATGCTGGAAAAGATAGCTGAAGGCAAACTGAATAAGTTTTACTCCGAGGTCTGTCTTATGGATCAGCCCTTTGTCAAAGAGCCGGACAAGACCGTGGCGGCCCTGGTCACGGAAAAGATCGCAGCCCTGGGAGAAAATATCACTGTCGGACGTTTTGTTCGCTTCCAATTAGGCGAGATCCAGTAAATCATGTCCGAACCGAGGGGATACAGCCGTGCGTTGCTGAAGATTTCGGGCGAGGCTTTTGCCGGTGACCGCGGTTACGGATTGGACCCCGACAAGACCAGGTGGATCGCACGACAGCTGGCTGATGCCAGAAAAATGGGCTGTCAACTGGGCGTGGTGGTCGGCGGTGGAAATATCATGAGAGGGGTCGATGCAGCATCCATCGGCGTGCCTCCGCTGGTCGGCGACCAGATGGGAATGATTGCCACGGTGTTGAATGCCCTGGCGCTGCGGTCAGCTCTCGAAGCCGGTGGAGTCCCGGCCCGAACCATGTCCGCCTTCCCTGTGGGCCGATTCGTGGAACCGTTTGAGAGAGAGAAAGCCCTGAATTACCTTGCGCAGGGCGAAGTCGTGGTCTTTGCGGGGGGAACCGGAAATCCGTGTTTCACGACGGATTCGGCCGCGTCTCTACGGGCTGTCGAGACCGACGCCCAGGTGATGGTAAAGGCCACCCAGGTTCCCGGCGTTTTTGACAAGGACCCGAAAAAACATCCCGGCGCGGTCATGTTTGATGTGATTAGCGCAAAGGAAGTCATCGAAAGGGGCCTGGCGGTAATAGACGCAACCAGCGTGGAAATCCTGTCCAGGAAGAGGATCCCCATAATAGTCCTTGATCTCCATGTGGAAGGAAACATAGCGCGAGCCTTGTCAGGCGAAAAAGTGGGGACCATCATCGAATAAGCCTTGTGGAGAAGCTAACTCAGCCTTGGCGAGAGGACGAAATGATCGACGACCTGCACAAAGAAATGAAAGACTCCATGGAGAAGTCGATTGAGGCCCTGCAAAAGGACCTCAAAAGAATCCGCACAGGACGAGCTTCGCTGGCTCTCCTGGATGGGCTCATGGTGGATTACTACGGCAGCTCCACTCCCATAAATCAGTTGGCTACCCTTTCGATCCCGGAGGCGCGCCAGATAGTCATCCAACCCTGGGACACGAACGCATTCACCGACATCGAAAAGGCCATCCTGAAATCCGAGCTGGGGCTGACGCCGACGAACGATGGGAAAGTTGTCAGAATCAACCTCCCCCCCCTCACGGCCGAAAGACGAAAAGAGCTTGTCAAGGTAGTCAAGAAGATGGCTGAGGAGTATAAGGTCCAGGTTCGGAACCATCGGCGTGATGCCAACGAGATGCTCAAGGACATGAAGAAAGAGAAGCAGATCTCGGAAGACGACATGCGAAGGGCTCAGGAACGTGTCCAGAAAACCACGGACGATCTCATTGCCAGGATTGACAGCGTCTTGTCAGCAAAAGAAGAAGAGATCATGGAGATCTAATTTGCTGCCATTCGAGTGACAGTTCCTCTGATCGCCAAGCCCGTCCGGCAGCCTCGCTACAGCCTCCGATCCTGTTGTCAGGAGACTTTGTTTGAACCCACCGTTACAACCGCCTTTAAAGTTTCCGCGTCATGTGGCGATCATCATGGACGGTAACGGCCGATGGGCCAGGCAGCGGACACTCCCGAGGCTGGAAGGACATCGCCAGGGGGCAAAAGCCGTTCGGAAGGCTGTAGAGTTTTCCGCGCGAAACGGCATAGGATACCTGACCCTTTACGCTTTCTCGACAGAGAACTGGCAACGGCCTCAGACCGAGGTTTCAGGCCTCATGAAATTGCTGAGCCAATTCGTGGACTCCGAACTGGAGGAACTCCATGCTAACGATATCAGGCTCAGAACCGTCGGGGAACTAAGCCGGTTGCCGGCCAAGCTGGTGGCAAAAATAGAGGCGGCCAAGGAAAGGACCGCTCAAAATAAGTCCACGGTCCTGAGCATTGCCCTGTCTTACGGCGGCCGCCAGGACATCCTGACAGCCGCGCTTAAGGTGGCTCGTGCCTTGCGATCGGGCGAACTTGACGAGAATCTTATAACTGAGCAAACCTTTGCCGGTTTTCTCGATACCGCTGGGCTGCCTGACCCGGATCTCCTCATACGCACGGGCGGGGAGATGCGAATAAGCAATTTTCTTTTGTGGCAATGCGCTTACGCAGAACTTTATTTCACACCCACTCTTTGGCCCGACTTCGACGAACACGCGTTCCTCGAAGCCATTAGTGCCTACAACTCTCGCCAGCGAAGGTTCGGAAAAATCTCCGAGCAAATCGAAGCCGGCGAAAAAGCTTTGTAATGCTTCGAACGAGAATCATAAGTGCGGCTGTTGCCTTAGCAATCCTGGTCCCTCTCCTGGTGTGGGGCGGAGTGACGGGTGTGGCGCTGATCGTGGCCGTGTGTTCGGGTGTGGCCTTTGGCGAACTTTCGCGCAGCCTGCCGGGCCTTCAATCGCGGCTTTCCAGGTGGCTGACCTTCATTCTGGGATTGGCCGTCATCGGAGCATTCTACGCCCTGCCTTACCGTGCGGTTCCAGCGGTCGTGGTCTTTTTCCCTCTGGTGGTGGTGGCCCTTCATCTATTTTTGTACAACTTTATTGAGAATACCCTGGATTCGGCCAGCCAGATGATTTTTGTCGCGGGTTACGTGGCTGTCCCCTTGGGGCATGCTTTGCTCCTGGCCCGGTTGGACCTGGGCATCGCGTGGGTTTTTTACGTGCTGGTGGTCATCTGTCTTGGCGACGCGGGAGCATACTTCGCGGGCAAGCACTTCGGCAAACACAGGCTGTCGCCAAACGTCAGCCCATCCAAGACCGTCGAAGGATTGGCAGGAGGCGTGGCTGGTAATTTCGCCGGAATGCTCGTCATGAAGGCGATGGTTCCCGGGCTTCTCGCCATCGAGCCTCTTGCTCTTGTCACACTCTTGCTGGCAGCGGCAGGTCCGGTGGGCGACTTGATTGCGTCAGCGCTAAAAAGGCGCCTTGCCATCAAGGATTTTGGGACATTCCTGCCGGGGCACGGCGGAGTCATGGACAGAGCTGACAGCCTCATATTGGCCTTTCCTGTAGTGTTTTACTTCCTGATGCTTTCCGGATATGCGGTGCCTCGATGAAAGGCATCTCCATTCTTGGTTCCACAGGTTCCATCGGAATACAGACCCTGGACATCGTGCGACTTCACCCTGACACGTTCCGGGTGGTGGCTGTGGCCGCGGGGAGCAATCTGGATCTGCTTGAACAACAGACAAGAGAATTTCATCCGTCCCTGATTTCATGCGGAAGTGAGAAATCGGCCCTGGAGATGAAACAACGCCTGGCTGACTATTCCGGGCATCTCTGGATTGGCCACTCTGCTGAAGGACTGGAAACAGTTGCCACTGCCGCGGACGCGGAAATCGTGGTAGCGGGGCTTCCGGGTAGTACTGGCCTTCAGCCCACCTTTGCCGCGGTTCACGCGGGCAAGGACGTTGCACTGGCGACCAAGGAAGTGCTGGTAATGGCAGGGGCCCTCTTCATGGCCACAGTCCGCAAGAACAGTGTGAACCTGTTGCCGGTCGATTCCGAGCAATCCGCCATATTCCAGTGTTTGCAGGGAAATCAAGACAATGAAATTCGCAGGATAATCCTGACCGCGTCCGGCGGGCCTTTCCGAGATATGCCTGAATCGGAAATGGGCAGCGTGACCCGCGAACAAGCATTAAACCACCCCCGATGGAAGATGGGACCCAAGGTCACCGTGGATTCCGCGAGCCTCATGAACAAGGGCCTTGAGGTAATTGAAGCCGCGTGGCTTTTCGATGTTCCGGGTCGTCGGATAGAGGTCGTGGTCCATCCTCAGAGCATTGTTCACTCAATGGTGGAATTCAAAGACGGCTCTATTATGGCTCAACTCGGCGCCACGGACATGAGAATTCCGATCGGGTACGCACTCGCTTTTCCTCAACGCATAACTTCCGGGACAGAGGCCCTGGATTTCCCGCGGCTGGGATCTCTGACTTTCCTCGAACCGGACTGGAGCAAATTCCCATTGCTAAAGGCCGCGTATCAGGCCTTGGAGGCCGGCGGCTCCTCATCTGTGGTCCTGAACGCGGCCGACGAAGTAGCCGTGGATTTGTTTCTGGCCGCAAAAGTACCGTTCAACCACATTCCGCGGATTGTTCTGGAATCGCTGGAAACTATCGCGCCGGCCAGAGTTGAAACCTTGGAACAAGTGGTCTGTCTGCACGAACAGGTTGTGGCGCGGGTCCGCGAAAAATGGGATCGTCCCGGCCTTTGAAGCAAATAGACTTCTTCCCTCTTAGCCTGCCGTGCCTCTACCCTTTCGCAGTCTCTGCCACGAAAAGGTGTTCTGCACCCTTCCCCGCCTCACCCCCTGGCCGAATAAACACGAAAAAATCTATCTTTACCTGATGTATTGAGTTAAATTTACAGAAGAGGTCGAACAACTTCTTTGCCGCGGCCAACATTCGCGATGAACGGCCGGCAGGAGCTATGAACATGAATATCAACGAAAGCAATGAGGTCTACGGGCGAATAACCAGATTGATCAACGAACTGAAAATGGCCAGGCAGTCTGTGACCATTTTCAAGGTCTCGGAAATGACCGGGATAGACCCCTTCGTAGTGTTCCAGTACTTCTATGAAAAGGGCCTACTGAGGGGAAAATAGTACCGCGAACGTCCCACGGCCCACAGCAAGATAGCAGGGGACGCGGAGGGATGCTCCTTATTACCAGAACCAGAAGCCCCAGCGAGGGTCGTGATCGTTGGACATGCTTGCCGGAAAAGCATAGTTTTCGGGGTAATTGGAATACCATTCGTAGTACCACCCCGGATACGTTATCCATCCGAAGAACATCATGATCAAAAGAAACTGTGCTGCTCGACGAACAAGGCGGCTCATGTGAAATCCTCCGGCGAGTTGTTGTAGGAATACTATAATAGTTTACGGTATATATGCGAATAAGTCAAGAATATTATTGAAGTCAGCGGTGCCGTTCAGTCTTGCGGAGCAGACGGCGCGCGCGAAACATGTCATTGCGAGGAGTGGAGCGACGAAGCAATCTCAGCGCTTAGAGCCAGAGATTGCTTCGCTTCGCTCGCAATGACGGGGAACAACCTTTCAAGAGCTGGCCTCAATTTTTCCCACTTGCCGCCGAAGAAGGGAGGAATCACATGAAGAAATGCGACGCCGTTATTGGAAAACATCAGGGGCAACCTCGATGGGGAGCGAAGAGTTGCCGCTTGGCTTTCACAAAGCTGCCTTGTGACTTTGCGAAACAAATCACTTTTGCAGCTATTCTCATTGGCGCCCTTTGTGCCACGCTCGGTCTTGGCCAATTGTACGCACATTCAAAGCCGCCAACGACTCAGGACATTATTCAATTGGAGCAAAAATGGGCCTCGGCGGTTTCCGGCCATGATGTTGCGACTCTGGAAAAACTGCTTGCAGACAATCTTACCCATATCCATGCTACGGGCCGGGTGGAGACCAAGGCTCAATTCATCGACGCTATCAGGTCCGGTGACAGAAAGTATGCTCCAATTGTCCCGGAAGATCTCAATGTGCGGATCTTTGGTGACACAGCGATCGTGACGGGAAAGTTCGACCTGAAAGTGGTTTCCAAGGGGAAAGAGATAACGGGAGTGAACCTATTTACTCACGTGTTTGCCAAAACCCCGGCCGGCTGGCAGTTGGTAGCGCACCAGGCCACGACTCTTCCCGCGGCAAAGTGAAATCGGATTAGGGTCATTGCAGTAAATAGTGACTGGAACTGCGGCCCGATCGAGAGTATTGGCAACGAATACAGTCGGCGGGCACGGCCCGCCCTATGATGGAGCCACACCTCTCCTGTAGCGCGGGCCGTGCCCGCCACGATGGCTGCCGGTGACCCCATAACGAGTCACTGCCCGCAATGCGCTCTGTTCAGACACCTCACTCCCGCGACGCTTCATGCCCTATTATTCACAACGTGACATGAAAACCTTATTACAGTTCTCGAAAATGGTTACGGGTTTGCTCCTGGGTGCCACGGACCTGGGCTCCGCCAGGTCCGTGCCGGCGTTTTGGGAAAACACTAAGGTTGTCCCCCGCATTAAACACCAAATTGAAAAACGAGCCGATGGTAAGGTGGAGCTGAGAGTCTTCCGAGTTATCGTGGCGACAGAACTGAGAGGAAGCACGGACCTGGTAAGGCCCAGGTCCGTGGCACCCAATTCAGAAGTCCTCTCTTGACAGAAGGGGCTACTATAGTGATTCTCGAAAGTTCTTTCTGAATGGAACCGCACTGCTGGACAAGCCAGTCCCGCGTTGGCGGGACACCCATAAGTCAATCCGTATTTACTTTCGAGAACTGCTATAGGTTTACGGGGCTCTTACTTGGGCTTCCTTATACCAAGTCTTTCCAAAAGCCCCTTCTTGAGAACGGTGGGTTTGCGGGAACCTACCACCTCTCGTTTCAGGGCCAGCAAGGCATCAAGAAGTTCCGCGGAATCCTTGAACCTGTTATCAGCCTTCTTCTCTGTCATCTTTTGGAGGAGTTGAAACACAGGCTCAGGCACGCCCGAATCCACTGTCTCGAATGGTGGAAGCGGTTCGTGAACGTGCTTTTGAAAAATCACATAGGCCGATTCACCTTTGAAAGGAGGAGAGCCGTCAAGAAGGTGGTAAAGGGTGATTCCCAGGGAGTAAATGTCCGATCTAATGTCTAATTTTTTCGACCCCTTGGCCTGCTCGGGCGAGAAATAAAGGGGGGTGCCGCAGGCTATACCGGTCTGCGTTATGCCGGGGTCCTGCGATTCCAGAAAGTTCTTCGCGAGCCCCAGGTCGGCCAGTTTGGACTCCCCTTTGCCCGTGAAAAGAATATTGGCCGGCTTGATGTCACGGTGAAGCATGTTGTGCTCTTCGGCCACACCCAGGGCTTTGGTGATGTCTATGGCAATATTTAGGACCTTTTCAACCGGGAGATTGCCCACTTTGGCCAATAATGCGGCAGCGTTTCCGCCTTCGACGAAAGGCATCACAATATAATGAAGCCCGTCTTCATTTCCCACGTTCAAGACGCCGACAATGTTCGGATGCTGAAGCTTGGCCGCGGCTCTGGCTTCGCGGATAAACCTCTTTATGAACACGGGGTCCTTTTCGGCCAGGTGGGAGTGGAGTATCTTTACGGCAACGGGAAGGTCCAACCCCAGATGGTGGCCTTTGAACACGCCTCCCATACCGCCGCCGCCGATCTTATATAGAAGGCGACAGCCTCCGACACTTTTTCCGATCATTTGGTCCGCGAGGACATCGGGTCTTGCATCGACAACCGGAACTGTCACGGCTCTGCCGCAGGCCGCGCATTGACCCTTTCGTCCCACAAACTTCATTGGAACTACATGTACCTGCCCACACTCACATGCGAAACGAATCCCGGGCACTCTTTCCTTCTCGGACTTTGTCTGCGACTCCAGATCTCCGGTCGCGTGCGTTTCAGCTCGCCGACCCTCGCGGATTCTTTCCGTCTCTTCAGGAGACTCCGGCAGCAAGATCTCTTGCATGGCCCTGACAGCTCGCTCTTCCAGGTCGCCAAACATAACATTGGATCGCTGTACATGGCTCTCTGACACCTTCTTCACGCTGCCTGCAAGAATACTCGGGTCCTTTACCACATCGTCGATGAAGGTCTTGAGCAAGGCCTCCCCACCAGGCAAGAAAGCCACAAATTTGACCCTGACCGAATTGCGATGCTTATCGCGACCCTGCCCAAGGGATTGGCTCACAGTGGAAATAACCCACACCTGCTCGTCACGGCTCAGAGTCGGCAGACTAATCCGCACGATCAGGTTGTCCCCGTTGTCAAGCGGGTTAGATAGGTGCAGCAGTGCCCAATTAGACGACAGCTTCGAACAACTGCCCTCAAACCAGGCTTTGTTGTTCAAGGAATAGCTTACAGGAGTGTCCAGAGGTATGAATTGCTCGAGTTCTCGTGACATAACACGGGAGTCTTCAGGGTGCGCCTCTTCCACTTGTTCTGCAGCAGGTTGCCGCGCCACGACTTCTCTCCCGCCGGGCTGTTCGGGGCGGACCTCCTTCTTGAGATCTCCAGCGGCAAGGGCACTGACTATGTCTTCATAGCCTTCTATGAACTCCTTCTGTTCGTCCGTCAGCCTGGCAAAGAGCGCGCGAGCCCTGTCAAAAGCCCCTTGATCAATATATATCCCGACCACTTCACCTATGATATCGGCTTTCTCAGCCGCTCTTAGGGCTGGGTTCCCGATCAGCTTTTCCAGAATGACCTGAGCTTCTTCATAATTCCGCAAATTGACCAGACAGGCCGCAGCATAGCGCAGCGCTTCAACTTTGACCGGCGGGCCCGAAGAGAGAGCCCTCTTGAATTCCTCAAGGGCCTCAGCGTACAGATTCATGCCCATGTAGGCGACACCCAAGTCCAGGGCCATGCGAGGCGAAACCTCGCCCGGCGACCGCCGAGAGAGCGAAGTATCCATCATACGCTGGGTCAATTGAATTTGTACGACCTTGGCCTGAGCCCTGCGATTATCGGGTTCTCTATGCAGGATAGACTGGTACACCAGGACCGCATGGTCATACAGTCCTTGAGCCTCATAAAACTCCGCTTCTTTCCACATGCGGCCTATATCGCTGTCGTCAGCCTGGGCGCCGTTCATGCCTGTGCTTCACTCCGATCCTTCATGCCCCTATGGTCTACGTCGCACATGTCTGAGGAGATGGCGGATTCAGGGAACGTGGGACATTGGGATAGTGTTTGGGTCAGTAAGGGTAACACGAATGTTCTCGGCTCTAAATCCTGCTTTCTATCCGCGTGAATTTCCTGGAGAAAGCGAACTTCTCCTCTCCAGAATAATAGCAGATCGTCGCGACTCTGTCAGTGTTTATTTCACGATGAATCCCGGTGGCAGCCCGGTTTCCGAGGAATTTGGGCTCTCCGACAAAGGTTGTGCATCGAGTTCTTGTTGTGGCACGTCAAAAGTACCTGGAGCCAGCCGGTCGGCCGAGTTGTCTTTTGCCTTGAATATCAAACCGTAATCTCGCGCCTTTTCCACATATGAGCCCTTGGCCAGCCGCAGTTCACCGATAACGTTCACCCTGATGGCGGAGGCGCCTTCGACGGGGCATTTATTCTCACACCACCCGCATCCGGTGCATCGGTTCTCCAGGACAAAGGGCGCGGCATTGTGCAGCCCTGGAACCGCCTGAAAAGACAGAGCATTGTACGGACAAACCTCATCGCAAATGAGGCACTTCTTGTCTTGTTCCCACACGAGGCAGTTCTGCCTCACTATCCACGCCGTACCCACCTTGGCATGATTTTTTTCAACGAGCAGAAGATCTCGAATCGCTCCAGTAGGGCATACTTTACCGCAGACATTGCAGTGAACCGCACAAGCAGCCAGCCTGGGGATCATCACGGGGCTGAACAGCCCTTCTAAGCCGGCTTTGAGCCACACGGGTTGAAGCGTGTTAGTGGGACAGGCTTTCATACACTCACCGCAACGAATGCACCGTGTGAGGAAGTCCGGTTCGGGTAGAGCGCCTGGCGGGCGTATGAGATCCTCCGGAACCAGTACCCTCTCCGTGCCCAGGGCTCTGGGTTGGCTAATAGACGTCCGGAAAAGCCCTGCTGTCAATAGTCCTGACCCCATGCCCAACAAAATACCGCGTCTGGTCAGGTCCACCGTCCGTGGAACCTCGCCGGACCGCCGGATACCGGAGAACCTGACGGCCGATTCCGGACAAACCTCTACGCATCGCAAGCAGACGATACAATCGGAATATGCGGTCCTTGTCGGATCCTCGGATATGGCTGCTGTGGGGCATTCTCGGATACAGCGTCCACAACCGTTGCAGGAATCATCAACTCGGCGCCTAAAAAGAGGTGACCTGGCCAACAAGCCCATCAACGCTCCGGCGGGACAGAGATTCCTGCACCAGAACCTGGGTTGAGCGTATGCCAGGGCAGCGACACCTATGAAAAGCATCGCCACGAATAAATTCGTGGCAAATACTTTCTGAGGAATTTGAATATACGCCGCGCCGGGCAACCATGAATCGGCAAGCAAGGGGCGAACCCACTGGAAAGCCGAATCACCCGTCAGAAGAAGCAAGGGGTAAAGAACGAGTGCGTAAAAGCGAGTCACCAACGACAGCGGAGACCCGAGAAACACCAATGATATGCCGCCCAGAGCAGCGAACATGATCGCAGCGAGGCCCAGATATTTCCACGAGCGGAATCGCACCGTGGCTTCATAGGAATTCCTTTTGACGGAAGGCTTTCTCCTGGGACCGAGAGGGACTTGCAGCACGTCCAGCGTCGTGCCCATCGGGCAAATGTGCCCGCAGAAGAACCTGCCCATCAAGAGGACCAGTGCCAAAAAGACGAATCCGGGGATGAAATAGGCTGAAAGTTCGCGGGTAGCTACGCTTGTGCCCACGGTAATCAGCGGGTCCAAGCGCAGAAAGAATTCCGCAAGCAGGCCTTCATCGAAAGGGTACGCGGCCAAGGCCATCAGCACCACGAAGATCGTAAGTGTGACGGCCTGCGTAAGTCGTTGAAATCGCATTACACTTTAATATTCTTCACATTGAGCTTTTGCAGGTCCATAGAGCCCAGACCGCGTTCCGCTGCCAGTTTGATGTGGCGAACCTGGTCAGGCTTGAACTCTCGCCCGTACCACGTGCCTAAAGCCACCATCTGCGCATCTGCCGCAACCATGTCGGGAGAGGCTATTACCAGGTTCAGCGGGATGACCTTGCCCGGGCCGCCGGGGCCGCCGGTGCTCAGGATGCGGGTGCCGTCAATGACCACTAGATGCGGCTTGAGCACGCTAACCATGTCCACTATCGACTCATGCAGGTCATATCGGCTGTGGAAAGAGACGCGATCGTGAATAAGTCCCATCATGCCTTTCATGGAAAGGCTCACCCCCGAGGAGGAATGAGACTTGCCCACCGGCACGGCTATGAGCACATCCGCGTCCAGGACTGCGGACAGGACCTCCATAGATTTAAGCTGGCGTCCTTTCTCCACTTTCACCTCTCTGAAGAGGCGCTTGTCCTTTACCACGTTCACCGAAGTACGGGGAACATCCTTGCAATAAGCGGGGATTTGTGATTTGGCCAGGCAGTCCTGAGGCGCATGCAAAACATTGTCGAGAACGAGCACGCTGGAAGCCCCGGCTTCGGAGCACATCAGCGCCACTTCCCTTACTATCGCGGGATGAGTGTTGGACCCTGCCTCGGGTCCACTCCCGAAACTCATATTGGGCTTGATCACCACCTTGGCTCCCTGTTTCACAAACCGTTTCATTCCGCCTAACGCGTCTACCGCGGATCGGGCCAAGGCAGCGGGGTTGCCGCCATGAGAAATAACCAGGTCGGGGCTTTGCTCCGCATAAGAATCCTTGACATTGAATAGTCCCACGGAGCCGGTTGTCATCAAAGCGGCTGTAGTTACCAGGCCGCAACGCAAGAACTCGCGACGATCGGGCTTTGGCGCCATAAGGCTCTCCTCTCTTGCAGGTCTGAACACCGACAATCTTTATTAAAATCGTTGGTTGTTCAAAAGTCAATGGACAGTGCACCAACGCTCAAATGGGGAACGGAATTCCGTGCAGCTGGAGAGGTCTATCGCTGTTGACGCATGTAATGCCAGGTATCCTACGCCCCACATTCACAAAAGATGATGACTTTTTCGGAACTGTGCTCGCGATTCAGGAGTCACAGTATCCAAATGCCTCTTCAAAAGAAATGAGCTTAATATTCATTGTGCATTGTATTGCGGAAATTTTGTGATCAGAATTGAGGAAAAGATTTCGGTTTCAATTTCAATTGCTTTGACCAATGCTTTCGGTGTTTGATTCCGAGTAAGGACAAGCTCCTTCCATGGCAAGTGTAGGGGCCGAAGCCGAATCGGGGGTAAATGTGAGAATTTTGTCCGCGTTGCTCGGAGGGGGCTTCATCCTGGTCGTGCTATGGGATGCGTTTGAAACAATTATTCTTCCGCGTCGCGTGACTCGCCGCGTTCGCCTCACGCGTCTTTTCTACCGATACACTTGGGTAGCATATTCTGCTTTGGTTTCTTCATTGTGGTTTGGCAAACGCAAGGAAGGCTACTTTAGTTTCTACGGTCCCCTTTCCTTGTTGGTACTGGTGGGTTTGTGGGCGCTGGGCTTGATGGTCGGCTTCGCGTGTTTGCACTGGGCCGCAGGGTCCGAGCTTAACACCCCGGACGGTCGGCAGAGCTTCCTTACGGACCTGTATCTGAGCGGTACAACCTTTTTCACCCTGGGATTAGGTGATGTTTCGCCTCGCACCGCGCTCGCGAGATTCCTTGTCGTAATGGAAGCAGGTATGGGGTTCGCGTTTCTGGCTTTGATCATCGGATATGTACCTCCGCTTAATCAATCCTTTTCCCGCCGAGAGGTAAGCATCTCCCTGCTGGATGCGCGGGCGGGTTCACCTCCGACTGCGGCGGAAATGTTGTTCCGACACAAAGACACACATGGAATGGAGGAATTGGAGCAGCTTCTCCACGAGTGGGAGCTTTGGTCCGCGGAATTCCTTGAGATCCACCTATCGTATCCGGTACTCGCTTATTTTCGTTCACAACACGACAACCAGTCCTGGCTTGCGGCCCTTACCACAGTCCTCGACGCCAGTGCGCTGGTAATGACCGGCGTAGAGGGAGCCTGCCGACGACAAGCTCAGCGCACTTTTGCTATGGCACGACACGCGGTTGTGGACCTTGCCATAGTGTTTTACACTCCTCCGCTTGAGCCGGAGCGGGATCGACTTTCCCCGGCAGAGTTGGCACACTTGCGCTCCACACTGGCAGCGTCCGGTCTAAAGCTCCGCGAAGGAAGCGATGCGGACGGACAACTCAAGGAACTCCGTGGCATGTATGAACCCTACATTTATTCACTATCACAATATTTCCGCATCTCCGTGCCACCATGGATACGCGCGACCAGCCATCCGGATAATTGGCAGATGAGCGTGTGGGAGCCTCCATCGCGACCATTTCGCAAACGCGGGGGAGGGCATTTCTAGCTTGGAAGCGAAAGGGGAAGAAATGATTGAAATGAGAAAGATCCGTAAGGTGTTAAAGAGCAAACCGACGATCGAGGGCGCGGGTGTGCACCTGGAGCGAGTGATCGGATTCAGCCATGTTCCCGCATTTGACCCTTTTCTGCTACTGGACGATTTCCGGTCAGACAACCCGGCGCACTATATCAAAGGGTTCCCTTGGCATCCTCATCGGGGAATCGAGACCATCACGTACGTTCTCGGTGGAGAGGTGGAACATGGAGACAGCATGGGTAATCAGGGAGTCATATCCGGCGGTGATGTGCAGTGGATGACAGCCGGAAGCGGAATCGTTCACCAGGAAATGCCCAAAGGAGACGCAGCCGGACGGATGTATGGATTCCAACTTTGGGCCAATCTTCCGAAATCCCACAAAATGATGGACCCTCGCTATCGAGATGTAAAGAATAAGCAGATCCCTGAAGTCCAACTGCAGGATGGCGCAAGCATCAAGGTCATATGCGGCCGTGTTGGCGATGAACAAGGACCGGTCCAGGATATCGTTACCGACCCGGAATACCTGGATGTGACGGTCCCCGCGGGATCGGAATTCATTCATCCCACCAAGCGTGGACACACTGTTTTTGCCTACGTCATAGGCGGCAAGGGTTGTTTCTGCAACGAGAAGCTGCCGCTTTCCTACGAGATCGAGGGCCTAAACTACTTCGATATGCAAACAGACCCCTTCATAGGCGACCGGACTCTCGTCCTCTTTGGCGACGGCGACCGGATCACGGTCTCAACGGAGGGCGATTCCGTGAGATTCCTACTGATGTCAGGCAAGCCTATCGGTGAACCTGTCGCTTGGTACGGCCCCATCGTGATGAATACGCAAGAGGAGCTGAGGATCGCTTTCCAAGAGTACCGCGACGGCACATTTATAAAGTCCAAGAAAGCCTAAGTATCTGGCAGCGGCCGTCAAGAAAGTGACCTGGGCACACTTGGAAGGTTTCACATGATGAGAACTGGGTGCGCACCATGTCACGCGGATGGATGCCTCGGCGCTTGGCAACATTAGGCAGGGCATGGTTAAAACTCCCTGGCTTTTCCAGTTGACTCCGACTCTCTGTAGTGATAGAGCGCGCGCGGCAAGGAGCCGTAGTGCCGCCAAATTGGGAAAAACTAGCCTGCCTGCCGAGAATGCCTCTCCTAGAATTCTTTAATTCGGAAGCATCCTTACCGTACGGGCTTACGACAGGGCATATCTATCGTGCCATGACGGACTTTGTGGATTTCTTGGGGCTTATCAACAAGAAGCTTTACAGCAGAGCGATTCCGCGACTTGAAAGCATAGTTATGGCGGCCAATTTCAGTAGCATCGTAGGTGAGTTTTTGCACATGCGGATTCCCTACTACTGCGATGGATTGGTGCGAAATAGATATCACAACGGACACCCCGACCTTCTTCCGGCAGGTCGGTTCCCCGGCAATTCGGCTCAACATGCGGCGGAAGGCATCGAGGTTAAGGCTTCTCGGCATCAACAGGGCTGGCAAGGGCACAATCCCGAGGACACATGGCTGATGGTGTTTGTCTTTGACAGTAATAAACAGGCTGATGACCTGAGTTTGGTTCGCCCCAAACCCTTTGTTTTTCGCGAGGTTTTGGGCGCGCGCGTGACGCAACAAGATTGGTCATTTGCAGGCAGGAAAGGCACGAGCCGACGAACGATTACTGCCAGCATAACCCAGTCTGGTTACGAGAAAATGCGTGGGAATTGGATTTATAGGCTGCCAGATGACTAAAGCGACAAGAGGAGTTGGTTTTCATCAAGGTTTTCGCCAACGGCTAGTACTGAAAGTCTGGGTATCGCAGTTCTGGCCATCTCATAGTATTCTGGCAATCTCTCCACGCCCACGGATCCCAGACCTACGGCATTGCAGGCTGCCATTGTGGAGCCTGATCCCATGAACGGGTCGAGAACGACGCCTTCTCCCAAGGGAAGAGAAGCGTGGACCACCTGTCTCAAAAATGACTGTGGTTTGAGACTTGGATGATCTGCAATTTTTCGCTCCCGCTGTGGAGTTCGCTCACTTATTATAACATCATCAAACGGTCTGCCGTCTGGACGCCTTCTTAGCCCACCGGTTTGATATCGGCGTAAGCAATCACTCACTTTCATGCCGCGGGGAAGCGGCTTCCTCAGAATCCCCCAGGGTTCATAACAACCTCTGGCTAGCGACGATACTTCCGGAAATTCCTCTTCAGCGTTCTTCGGTTTGTCGCCGCCTCGCAGCGTCCTCACTAAACGAATAACTTCTCCTCTAAACTCCAATCCGCCCTCGATCAAAGCGGAGAAAACCAACTGGGAGAGAAACGCGTTACCGGCTATGAAAACGTGACCACCGGGTCGAAGCACGCGCACAATGAGTCTTGCCCATTCCACGAAGAATTTCTTGAGAATCATCCTGTCCTTTTCAGAGAGCGCCGTGAACCGAGGCAGCGGAGACCGAAGGTGTCCATCAAAGGAGGGGGGAATTCGCCAAATGCCCCCCACGCCGTTGGCTCTCTTTTCAAGCTGGTCTAAATCATATTCCTTGACTCCGTAGGGAGGGTCAGTTACCACCGCGTGAAACGTATCAGGGGGAGACGTCCTTAACCATTCGAGACAATCCGACTGAATCATCAAAGCTCGCCCAATCGTCTCGTGAGGGTAGTCAAAAGCGAGCCACTCCAGCGATTCCAGTTGTGCCACATGGGATTGATTTTGTTTCATTGTTCCAGTCCACTAAGCAATGTTGGTAATTTTTCTTACGCATGCCTGTCAGATCTCATGTCGTCTAACTCATGATCCCTGACAATTCAGGTCGCAGCATCGTCTTTCCCCTGACCTTTGTACCCCGATTATCACACAGGGGCTCCGACTTCTCCAGGAAATTGAATTCCGAACTCATCCTCTCCCTGATAGAGGCTCCTCGCACAGTTTATTCTACAGAACCCGAGGCTGCGCTCTGGCCTTCATCTCCAGGTTCGACCAATTCCGGTGGGATCTCGATGACGAATTCAGTGCCGCCTTTCTCGTAGCAGTCCTCGATCTTTTCGCAGCAGGCGCATTTAGCAATGTCACCGGGGCAGACGTCGCGACCGGTGGGGATGCACGGACAACGGAAACTTTGAAAGCGCACGCTGAACCCGAAGCGCTCGGAGAAGATCTTGATCTTCAAGAGGTCAGTCCCGGTGCCGCCGGCATTGAATGCGTACTGGCGACCCGAACTGTAAAGGTCCGTCTCCTGCACCGGATAGAAACCCTCGAAGATGTTCGGTTGCTCGCTCTCCGGTATTCCCACTCCGCAGTCGGTAACGGTGATCCTGTAGCCGGACGAGGAATTCTCTCCTTTGATTACAATTCGTCCATGGTCGGGGGTGTTCTCGATTGCATTTCTCACCAGGCCCTCGACGACGGATATCATTATCTGCGGCTGCATCCTTACGATAACCGCATCAGGCGGAACAAATTCGATGTTCAACCTTCGGTCCAGTATCATCTGCTTGACCCGAAATTCTACAGTCTGAAACGCTCTCTTCACAGCGACCGTTTCAGCGTCTTCCTTCTTTGGCGGAAATTGATCGGCTATCTTACGCCGTAGCGCTTCCAGCGCTTCTTTTAGTCGAGGCTCCTCTTCCGCCTCGATTTCGATGAAATCCTCCAGATGATCCAGAAACTCTGAAATCACCTTGCGTTCTGGGAACTCCTTTTCCTCGACAATGTGCCCCACCTGTTTTTCGATGGTTTTTAACCGGTCGAGGTTCCGGGTGATGCGCTCAAAGGGCAGCTTGTCCCTGGGGATGCTTTCCATTTCCATCCGGCGAACCATCGTCCTAAGCGAGGCCTCGATGATGGCCAGAGGGGTTTTCAATTCGTGAGAAAGATGGTGGAGAATTTTGTTTTTGACCCGGTTGAGCCGTTCCAGTTCCCTGTGAGAGTTCATCAGACTCTCGAGGTACGAAGCATTCTCAAGGGCCAGCGCCACGTTGCTGGACAACGCCTGCATAATCTCAAGGTCTTCGCCGGTGAACGATCCATCGGTTTTGTTAAGGGCATACAAGACGCCGAGTCGTCTCTCGCGGGTATTCAGGGGAACGCAGATCATGTTTCGAGTGGTGAAGCCTGATTTGGTTTCAACCTGCCTGTAAATCCTTGGATCGTTCGCGGCATCGTGAACAAGAGCGGGTTGCCCACTGGCAAAGACCCAACCGCATACGCCCTGGTCTTTGGGGATTCTTATGTCTTCCCGCGCGGACGAGAAAAAGCCGCCTTTGTCCTGGACACTCCTCCAGTAAAAGTCGTCTTTCTCTTCATCGTACAACAGGACCCCTGCGCCTTCGCAATAGAGCACGTTCTGAACTTCATTCACTATAACATTGAGGAGTTGGTCCAGGTCCGTAGTGGACGCAAAGGCCTTGGACGCGTTGAACAGTAGGATCATCTTCGCCGGATCAATGTGGGAAGCTTCAATCGCGGCGGGTGATTGCTCGTCTGCGCGTTCTTTAACAGTTGATTGTAGAATGTCCCCATTCTGCGGAGTCATGAAGAAACCTTCAATGCGGATGTGCGTTCAACGGATAGATGCCCGGAGGATACTTCTTTATTACGAAGAACGGAACCATTGTTTTGACAAACCCGCGCCTCCTTGGAACCCAATTCACCGGCCAGGCTTGTTCATTATGAGGGCTTTTTCTGGTCAGTTTAAGTCGTTATGGTCCTGCACAGCTTTATAAATTCGTCCGGAGATAGGTCGCTCTTGTAGTCATTTACCGGCTGAGAAACAGTATTCAACTCGGCGCCTGATTCGTCAATAGCCCGCCCCGGCTCTCTTTTCCTCGGCTCCTCGTTCCACGACTCTTCGAGAAACTTTCCGAACATGATTTGGGTAAGTCGCTGCCAATTCTATCAAGATTCGTGCAGGTCCATCAGGCACGCGGCGCTTTTGTTCCCAATTCTGAAGCGTCCTTACGCTTATGCCTAACATTTCAGCAAATTCAGCCTGAGTTACTTTTAATTTTTCTCGAATATTTCTTACGTCGGGAATCCGAACGGCCACTTTATCTATGCGGGAGGGTTTGCGGAGCCCCTTCAGATATTCAGCGCCTTGTTTCACTCCTTCCATCAGTCTATTGAAACCTTGCTCATTCATTGTATTCTCTCCTGACATACTCCCTCAAAATCTTATATTGTTTCGTTGTCAGATCCTCAGTCTCGTTTTTGGGGAAGAGGTAAAGAAACAGGATTTGATCATGTTTTGCTGCCCAATAATATATGATCCTTATTCCGCCGGTCTTTCCTCGTCCCTTCGCTCCCCATCTTAGTTTCCAAAGCCCCTTACATCCCGGAATCAAAGTGCCCGCTTTGGGGTTGACCGTTAAGACATATTGAATGGCTCTGAGTTCATCTTCTCGAAGGTTCTTTCGCGCATCCTCTGTAAAGACAGGCACTTCAATGAAGACCTTCGTATGCTCAATGTGCGTCAGTGGCGTAGGTTTGTCAATAGACTTCCTGCCCAAAAGAAAGACCGCCTCCCTATTTCAATTCAACAAAATGGCGGAGCTAGTTGGGTTTATTAAGATAATGGTTCTTAAAAAACTCTCCCCACAAATTCCTCGCCCTATAGACGACCTTAGTTCGGCTGGAGTCGATATTTGAGGCGCTCGAAGCTTATCTGAGCTGTTCTGACCGCGAGGCCGCGTGAAAGTTCAGCTCCGTCGCAGGTGTTCGGGATTGGGGCAAATCAACGAGGCCTTCCGCTCCCGAACGAAAGGCTGCGTAGTTTGGCTTCGGTGAGGCCTTCCAGCATGGCGCGTGCTCGTGCAGCGATTCCTTCGGCATTCAGGCCGAAATCAGCCAGCAGTTCCGATCTGGTGCCGTGTTCTACAAAAGTGTCGGGTATTCCCAGTCGGGATGTCTTGATATCCCCGAGACCTTCGTCCGCGAGCAGTTCCAGAATGGAGCTGCCGAAGCCACCTGTCAGCATCCCTTCTTCAACGGTCAGGACCTTCCCGGCTATAGCAGCTTTCTCCAGGATCAGGTCCCGGTCGAGAGGCTTGAGGAAGCGTGCGTTCATGACCGCCACGGAGATATTTTCCGAGGCAAGTATGGCGGAGGCCTCAACAGAGGGAGCCACCATGGAACCCGCGGCTATTATGAGCAAATCATCACCTTCCGTGAGCATTTGGGCCTTGCCCACGGGAAGTGGCTCGGGTTCTTTCTTTATCGGGACGCCCAACCCTTCGGACCTTGGATAGCGCACAGCGCACGGGCCGTTGAGAGTTACGGCGGTGCAAATCATGTCAGCGAGTTCGTCTTCGTTAGCGGGCGCCATAATTGTGATGTTAGGGATATGCCTGGCAAAGCAGATATCAAAAGCCCCGTGGTGCGTGGGGCCGTCTTCCCCCACCAGTCCGGCTCGGTCCAACGCGAACACCACAGGAAACTCCTGCATACATACGTCGTGGAGGAGGTGATCGTAACCCCTTTGCAGGAACGTCGAGTAAATCGCCACGATCGGGCGATAGCCCTCTTTGGCCAAACCCGCGGCAAAAACCACGCCGTGCTGCTCGGCAATACCAACATCAAAGAAGCGGCTGGGAAACAGGCGGGCGAATTCGGCCAGTCCCGTACCGTATTCCATGGCCGCGGTAATCGCGACGATTTTCGGGTCCTTGGCAGCCATCTTGATCATGGTCCAGCCGAACACATCCGTGTAGGATGGCGGCCCTTCGGACTTTATAACTTCTCCTGTAGCTATTTCAAAAGGCCCCACGCCGTGAAAGCGGCTCGGGTTTTCTTCCGCTTCGCAATAACCCTTGCCTTTGCAGGTTATCGTGTGGATCAGCATGGGCTCCCGGAATCGCTTCACATTGTTGAACGTTTCCACGAGATGCTTTATTTGGTGGCCGTCTATCGGGCCGACGTAATTAAACCCCAAGTCTTCGAAAAGGCGCCCCGGCGTCACAAAGCCCTTCAAGGCATCCTCGAACTGTTTGGCCAACCCGTACATGGAACGCCCCATCACGCCGGGGATGTTCTTGAGGATGTTTTTCACTTCCGCCCTGAAGCGAGTGACCAATTGGCCTGTCATTATGCGGTTGAGATACGCAGCCATCGCCCCCACGTTGGGCGAGATGGACATTTCGTTGTCATTGAGAATTATGATCAGATCTTTCTCAGCAGCGCCTGCCTGATTGAGTCCTTCATACGAAACGCCGCAGGTGAGCGAACCATCGCCCACCACCGCAATCACCTTGTGGTCCAGGCCGCTGAAGCATCGGGCCTGAGCCAGACCCGCGGCCACACTGATCGCGTTGCCCGCGTGGCCCACGTCAAAAAAGTCGCATTCGCTTTCTCTCCTCTTCGGAAAACCCGCTATTCCTCCGCGCGTCCGCAGGGTGTGGAAAAGGTCTTTCCGTCCGGTGAGGATCTTGTAAGCGTAGGCCTGGTGCCCCACATCGAACACTATACGGTCTTTCGGAGGCGAAAAAACCTTTAACATGGCCACTGTCAGCTCAACCACTCCAAGGCTCGATGCAAGATGGCCGCCACGTTCAGCAACCGTGCGAATAATCAACTCTCGCACTTCTTCGGCCAACACCTTCAGAGATTCGAGAGGCAAGTCCCTAACGTTTTCCGGCGATTGTATTTGTTCCAAAATGGAATTGTTGTCCGTGCCTTGAGTGTTCATCTGGCTCCCAACAGTCAACTCGCTCGACGGCCGAGGTATTCTGCCAAACCGGTCAGGATATCGGCCTTCCGCCCCAGGGGTTGAATTACCTCCAAGGCTGAAGCAATGAGATCTCTCATAAGGTCTCGCGCTCCGTCCGGTCCCAGAAGCATCGGGTAGGTGGCCTTGCCTCGCTGTTCGTCTTTTTTCACGGCTTTTCCAAGCTTTTCCGGGTCGCCCTCCAGGTCCAGCAGGTCGTCTCTTATTTGGAAGGCCTTGCCTATATGATCGCCGAACCGGCCGAGAATTTGGATCTCCTCCGGGCTGCCGCCCGCCAGCCTGGCTCCGCACCTCAGCGATGCCCGGATAAGCGCCGCTGTTTTGTCTCTCACAATTTGCTCGACCGTCCGCGCGTCAACGGGTTGGCCTTCGCTGATGATGTCCATCACCTGGCCGGCAATGAGGCTTGCAGGGCCCGCGGCCGATGCCAACTCCCCGACGACGGCCATAAGCCTGTCCGGAGGATGCACTCGAGCCAGTCCGGGAGAGCAAAGGACTTCAAAGGCAAAGGTCAATAGCGCGTCGCCGGCTAGAATGGCCACCGCCTCTCCGAAAACTTTGTGGGCGGTAGGCTTCCCGCGACGTAAATCGTCATTGTCCATGGCCGGGAGATCATCATGGATGAGGGAATAAGTGTGGATGCATTCCAAGGAAACCGCCAAAGGCAAGACGGTTTCAGACTCGCCCCCTACAACGTCGGCCGCAGCCATGGCCAGTATGGGTCTGATCCTCTTGCCACCTGCAAAAACGCTGTACCTCATCGCCCGGTGCAAGATAACCGGGCCATTATCCTCTTTGGGAAGCATGTCGTCAAGAGCGTTGTCCACCAGTCGACGATTCAGGGACAGAAATTCCTCCAGGTTCACCTGCTGCACACCTAGTCCTCTCCCCTGCTGAACGGGACTCGCTCCATGGTAGACAAAAGCTCTTCCACTTTGCCCTCGGCACGATTGAGCATGTCAAACAAGCGCCGGGAAATGGCGATTCCTTCTTCGAACAACTTCAAGTTTTCGTCCAGGCTTAGCCCTCCGTGTTCCATTTTTTCCACAATGGACCTGAGGTTCTCGAGTTGCTCGTCAAAGTGCCCGGATGGCTCTTCCTGTTCCTTGGCTTTTTTCATAATCAGGCCCTTTGTTGTGATCCTCTTTGTGCAGGCCGCCTGTCATGACCGCGCAGCCCCAAAGCTCTCAGTCCTGCTTCTGTTCCTCGCTGGTAATTAGCTCGCTCAACTCTCTCTTCGCGGCGGTAGCCCCGGGGTCGATGTTGACTGCCTTGAGAAAGCAGGCCAAGGCTTTGTTCCTGCGCATAAAGAACTTTTTGTGTATGAATCCTTCCAGGTAGTATCCTTCGGCAAGCTTCTGCGGAAGTATGCCGGGAAGTTTCTCTCTAAGTCTGTTCGCGGCCTGGACGTCTTCTAGTGCCGTTTTCACATAGTGTGCCGGAAAGCTCTGGTGCAAACGTGCCTTGATCTTCGTCTGTGCCAGGGCGAAGAGCACATCGCCGAGGATTCCGGGATTCTTCGATCCCGGCCCTTCGAGGATGTCCCGCGCCTCTTGCAGTAAATCAAGAGCTTCCAGATACTGCGTCTTTTCCGCGAGAGCTTGTCCGGTGCCGAGCAGCTTGGCAGCCTGGGCATCCTCAAGCTCACCGCCCAGAGCTACCCGCGGCAAGACCAATAGCACCATGATCGCTACCCACGGCGCGGCCCGAAAAAAGCTATATACAGTCTCCCGTCTTGTGTGTCGTGGCAAGTTCATACCGAATCTTAATGTAATCATTCAGTTACGCGGGGGATTTTGCCGTTCTCTGACATTGCGAGGAGTGAAACGACGAAGCAATCTCTGCCTTTGAGCACTGAGATTGCTTCGCTGCGCTCGCAATGACAGCTTTTCGCCGCTGGTAACCTAATGGATACATTTTTAATATAATAGATCTGTTCGAGGAATTTGGAAAGGCAATACTCACAACCCAAAACCAAACTGATTTACCGATTGTAATTGAAAGAAGAGCGGCTTCAGGAGTAGCCGGTTTGATGGAAGCTCCGCCCCGCAACTCTCCTGGGCGCATTCTGACTATCTTATCAAGAGGATGTGAATTGAACGCCTCGAAGGCAAAACCGTCCAACCGGTAGGCCGATGGTCTTTATGCCGCCGAAAGTCACATATTAGCGCACGAATTCGAACTCCACCCGGCGGGCCGTCCTGTCATCTATCATGGTCGCGCCCGGCAGCTGTGACATGCCATGGGCGTTTACGCTGATCCGGGATGCCGGGATCTTATGGGTCTTCATCAGATAACGGGCTACGGCTTCCGCTCTCTGTTGAGAGAGCTTCAAATTATATTCAGGGCTGCCCTTCCCATCCGAATAACCATGAAGCACGACTCGAAGTGTGGGATCTTGCTGGAGCGTCCGCACGACTGCCCCCAGGCTCGCGCTATTTTGTGCGTCCGCTTGAGGGTCCTGAGATTTGACCGAGAAGCTCTTGTAATCAAAGGTGACCGGGGCAATTGCCTGAGTCGTCGGAGGACGAGCGGGGGTCGGCGTCGTGGGCGCGCATGGGACCACCAGATTCCTCTTCATCCACGCATACCAGGGCGCTGCCGACTGAAATGAGTCGGCCTGATTGAAACTGCCTCGGCCTTTCTGAGCGATGCCGGAAAGGTAAAACCTTCCTTCAGGGTCGTTGCCGATCTGAAAGGTATGGATTTCCAATTCAGGGTTGTTCACCGCTATTTGCTCGGCGGTTTTGACGGGATCAGCCTTGCAGGATTCGATTCCGCCCCCTATCAAGACTATGATGCTTTTCCCCTGTGCGGCTGACGCCTCTTCGGCAGCGGCCCTCAATCCTGCGGATAAAGAGCTGAATCCGTAAGAAATGGTTTTGGGGAACGAATTAAGGAATCTTTCGGGGTCCCAAGGTCTTATGGCCAGAATGCTTTCCGTGTTGTCGCAGCCCATGCCTACCTTGAGACCGTAGTGGCGAATCCCCACGTTAAAGAAACCGTCCGCGGTCAGCGGCATGGCCTGTGAGAAAAAACCCATCTGCTGCAGAAAAAAAGTGTAGCGCCCCTTTTCCCGCATGTACCCCGAGGCGTCGAACAGGACAAGGATATTCGAAACTCTTCGACAGTCATCTGCATTGACTGAAGATGTGCATGTAATGGTCAAAATCAGGGTCAGGAATGCCATCAGCGTCTGATGGAACCGGTCCCTGAAAAAGGGTCCCATTGAAGCCCTCCTCGTGTCCGGGTCGACGCTTGTTCACGGGACCCGCTGATTTGGGAGGAATTAGCAGAGGATGGGAATATTGTCAAGAATTATAATAAAATATCTGCCTGTTTTAACGGGCTTAGCATGGGTTTTCCTTGCCGGGGAAAAAGACGAGGAGACTTGACAACCTTGGTCAACCCAATATGCTGTCATCATGGCCACGAGTAATCATGCCGAAGACCGATCCGAACATTTGTGGGTCCTGCTTATTTGTGCCGCTGTGGTCTTAAGCTCCTTTGTCCTGGATCTGTCCTCTGATGGAAGCGTCGGCCTTCGTATTCCAATGATGGGAGCATCGGTGTCTTTGCCGCCTATATGCTGGAGCACTAGGTTTCTCGGTGTCACTTGCCCCGGATGCGGACTTACAAGGAGCTTCGTGGCTGTGGCTCATGGGGAATTTGTGCGGGCCTTTCACATGAATCCCATGGGGCCTGTCCTTTTCTTCTTTGCCTGTGTACAAATCCCGTATCGGATGATCGATTACGCAGGCTTGTTAAACGGAAACCACTGGTGGGAGCGGGTTCAACAGGGGTTTTACCCGATCGTTTGGGCCATCCTCGGAGGCCTGGTTGCAACCTGGATGTGGAGGATGATCTGAACACCATGCAATGATCCCATTTGGAGGGGATGATGGTTGATACGATTCTGAAGGTCTTTTTCACTTTGGTGGCGGCAGGCATTGTGGTGATTGTGGTTTCCTATTTTTGGAACTGGTACTACGCGTCTCCCACGTCGCAGGACGAAACTCATTTCATTCGGACCAAAGACGGCTGGCCCCTGGCTATTCACCGATACCGCGCCGACAAACCAACCATTGGGCACCCGGTGGTTCTTTGCCACGGATTGAGTTCCAACCGCTACTCCTTCGACCTTCCCTCCGGGCCCGGTCTTGCCAGATACCTAAGCAAAAGCGGCTGGGATGTATGGGTACCGGAGCTGAGAGGATCGGGGATGAGTGCCCGCCCGGGGCTGGGCTACTCGGATGTTCCGTATGCCTGGGGCTTTGAAGATCACCTGCGCGAGGACGTTCCAGCGATAGTCGATTTTGTGCTGGAGAAAACCGGGAGCCCTTCCTTGCATTGGGTGGGCCACAGCATGGGAGGGATGCTTATCCAGGCTCATCTGGCTGCCGGAGGTAATCCTCCGGTGGCATCCGCAGTTGCTATAGGGTCACCCGCTGACTTTACCAAAGTGAAGGCCAACGACCTAAAATCACTTCTGAAGGCTAAACCACTGCTCCAACTGATCCCTCTGTCGCCTTTGGGAATCGTGGCGAGGTTGGGCATTCCATTGGTCCCAAGGGTGGGCCTCGGTTTTTTCAACGCGGCCAACGTTGAGCCTGAGATATCGAGAAAAACCGTCGCGCTGGCAGCAGAACCACTTGCCTCCAGCAAGCTATGGTTGGATTTCTCCAGATTTGTGGAGGCCGAGAAGTTCGCTAATGAGCTGGGTGAACCTTACCTGACCAACCTGCCGTCCTCGAAGGTCCCTCTCTTAAGGATCGGCGGAGCCAAGGACATGTTGGCCCCACCAGATTCTCTGATTCCGGACTTCGCGAGGGAGGAATCCTCGGCAGAGAGCAGGTGTACGGTACTGGGGAAAGCTTCGGGGTGCGAGGAAGATTACGGACATGTGGATCTCATGGTTGGCCTAAGAGCGGCAAGTGAGGTCTTCCCTCTCATACTGCAATGGTTGACCGACCACGATCCTGTTTTGTCAAAGACGGATGGGTGATTGGCCGCGGCGACCAGCGGCCGCCCCACCTCGGATCCGTTTATGAAGAGACTTTGGTGGTGCTAGCCCCTCGCAATTCAAACCTATGGCAGAGGGACAGGTATGCAGAAGGGTCCGGGAAAAGGCTTCCAGACCGGTGGAAGGTCCGGCAGTTGGGCGCTCTGAGGCCCGCAAGTGGGGCACGGAAGATATTCGGTTCTGGAGCGCTCCGGGATATCCCACAAGTTGTAAGGAGTCATAGGCTCGGCCCCGACAGCGTTGGTCGGAGCGTACGGATTGATCGCCTGAGCGTAAACGTTGCCCGCCACCAGGCTTAGTGCAAGCAAAACGAGGAGCACGACAGATAGGATCTTTTGTATCATGGCCAAGGCCTCCGAGGGAGGATGTTCGGAAAGAGTATACCATTTTTAATCTTGTGAAGTCAATCAGTTTAGCGATTAATATAAAGTGGTTTGCAAAGTATGGCAGGCGTAATCATTCGCTTACTTGCGGGAGCGGCTCCCATGCCCCGAAGGGGCGTACCAATGGTAGTCCCGCGGGACGCGGGACTACCATTGGTACGCCCCTTCGGGGCTCAGAATCCCTTCTACCCCCCGCTAACTGAACGGAGATGGACGCTTTTACTTTTCTCTTGACTTGAGTTTCTAAACGGCTATATTCTTTTAGTTTACTCCCGAAGAAGGGAGGACCGGCTCGATCAATGAAAATCCGATTTGACGACATACCTGAAGAAGGCCTGGAATTGGAACTTTCGGAGGAAAAGGACTCCCTCTCCCACGCCCTGGAGTCAATTCCGCCGACCGAAGGAATTCGCATAGACCCAAGGGTTAAGGGACACCTTCAGATACTGGTCAGCGCGAAGGACTATTTTCTGCTGGGGACAGTTCAAGGGATTATGCACCTCCAATGTTCCAGGTGCTTGGTTGATTTCAGCCTGGAAAGGCAGATCGACCTGAACATGGTGTTTCGCCACCGGGTTGAATCAGTCAGCGAACGTGAATCCGATGAGGCGGACAAGGACATAGTCTATATTGACGGCCCGGAGATTGAGCTGGCGGAGATCATCCTTCAGGAGATTCTCTTGGAGGCCCCGATGAAGCCCCTGTGCAGAGAGGACTGCCCCGGGCTTTGCCCGCGATGTGGAGCATTGAAAGGATCACCCGAGTGCACGTGCCCTCGGGAAGCTCCGGTTGACCCGAGATGGAACGCCCTCGCCAAATTGAAGAAAGGGCTGGCGTCGTAGAAGTGCATCCGGAATGCTGCATTCTGATGGGTAAGGAATAACAGGAGCTATTAAAACCCATTCGCCCGATGAGAGGATTTGTTGGCTCAAGAGGCCGTATCGGAGACTTCGGGTTCGTGTCGGGTTGACATTTGGTGGCGAAGTGGTTCGCCTGAAAAGATATAGATACTTGTGAAAAAGGAAACGCCATGCCCGTACCCAAGAAACGAGTTTCGCGCACGAGGCGGGACAAACGCAGGACCCATAAGAAACTCATTTCGGTCAATCTAACCGCGTGCCCGCAATGTTCGGAGTTGATGATGCCCCACAGGATCTGCCCCAGCTGCGGATTTTACAAGGGCAGAACAGCAATCGAGAAAGAGCAGTAAACCCGGCAGTCATGACAGCCCCGGCAGACGTTTCGCAACACAAATCAGTGGCTCTGATGTTCCCCGGCCAGGGCTCTCAGTTTCCTGGGATGGCCCTGGACCTGGTGCAGGAAAGCCCCAAGGCTCAGTCGATTCTGGAAAGAGCCGACAACATCTTGGGTTATGCCTTGAGCGAAATTATGGCCGGAAAGCGGGGGGATGAGTTGAACCGTACGGTTCACACACAGCCCGCTATCTTCGTCCACTCCATGGCGCTGCTGGAGGTGCTCCGAGATCATTTTTTATTGACTCCGGTGGTGGCCGCAGGGCATTCTCTCGGGGAATACTCCGCTCTTTGCGCGGCCGGGGTACTGACCTTCGATGAAGCGCTCCGGATCATCCATGTCAGGGCTAAAGGAATGGACGAGGCTCAGCCTCCGGGAATGTGCGGCATGGCTGCCCTGGTGGGGCTCAACAGGGAACAAGCAACAGCCATTGTGGAAAAATGTCGTGGCGATGATGTGTTGGACGCGGCCAACTTCAACTCACCGGATCAAGTTGTGATTTCCGGTCATCTTCAGGCCGTTAACCGTGCAGTGGAAGCGGTGAAGCAGGAGAAGCGCACCAGGGCCGTATTGCTTCCGGTTTCTTCGGCATTTCACACGATCTTGATGGAACCGGCAAGACAGGCCTTGAGATCCAAGTTGGAGGCTCTCGTTCCGAGAGAACCCATGTTTCCGGTCGTTGCAAACGTGAACGCCCAGACCTATCCCGTTTCCCGTGGTGCCGTCAACCAACTCTTGATGGACCAGATAGTCCGGCCGGTGCTTTGGGAAGATTGCGTCAGCCTCATGAGATCTAAGGGAGCGGAAACGTTCATAGAAATCGGACCCGGCAAGGTCTTGACAGGGCTCTTGAAGCGAATCGACAAGACCGCTGCATCGGTAAACATTTCAGACATGCAAAGCATCCGGTCTTTTGTCGGGGCATCTGCATGAGTGCCGGGCCGAATTCCTGGATTTCCATCGAGGGCCGGACCGCCCTTGTGACCGGCGGGTCACGCGGAATAGGGAGAGCGATCTGCCTTGCCCTTGCCGAAGCCGGAGCGTTCGTGATCGTCAACTTCAGGTCGGACGCGGATGGGGCTCGCACAACACTCGATATGGTCTTGGACCGAGGCGGGCATGGAAAGCTGGAACCATTTGACGTAAGCGATCCCACCGAAGTAGATAAGGGCGTGGCCAACATCCTGGCCGAGCGGCCTGTCATAGATATCCTGATCAACAATGCGGGGATTGCTCGCGACGGGTTGATCGGCAGGATGAAGGAAGAAGATTGGAGGGCCGTCATTGACACGAATCTGGCAGGGGCCTTTCATCTTTGCCGCACGGTAAGCAAGAACATGATCCGCAACCGAAAGGGGAGGATCATAAACATAGCTTCGACAGCGGGAGAAATAGGAAACGCAGGCCAGGCGAATTATTCCGCTGCGAAGGCCGGACTCATAGGATTCACCAAAGCACTTGCCAGGGAATTGGCCCCGCGAAACGTACTTGTCAACTCGGTATCCCCTGGGATAATTAGAGGAGGAATCAGCGAGCAACTGACGGAAGATCAGTTGGCCGCGATTCGCATGCATGTTCCTCTTCGCAGAACCGGAACGCCGGAAGATGTGGCCGCGGCGGTCCTGTTCTTGTGTTCGGGAATGTCGCAATATATCACCGGCCAGGTGATACGTGTTAACGGTGGGCTGTATATGTAGCATTAGCGAGCATTGCGGACGGTAATTCGTCAGGCATGCGCCGGTTCGACACCCGCCCAACGAGTTGTCGGACGGCGCTTGCCGCGACTATGTCGGGAGGATACCGAATATGAATGATCTGGAAAAAAAGGTCGTGGACCTCATCGCTGAGGTACTGGTGGACGTTAACAAGGAAAACATCCAGATGAACTCAAAGATCGTGGAAGACCTTGGGGCTGAGTCCCTGGACATCTACGACATGATTGCCCTGCTGGAAGACGAATTCGGCCTGGAAATCACCGATGAAGAAGTGGAAAAAATCCAAACGGTGCAGGATGTGGCCGATTTCATAAAGGACCACAGGAAGGCGTCTTGATAGACAGACGTCTTGTTGGACAGAGTTTGCGTCGGAGGATGCCGTGCAGCACAGAGTTGCCGTAACGGGAATGGGAATGGTTACCTGCCTCGGCAGCGGTGTCAAAGCCAACTGGGAGGCTGTCACCGCGGGCCGCTCGGGAATAGGCCCCATAACCCTCTTTGATACGGAGCGGTTCGCCACCCGCATTGCGGGGGAGGTACGAAACAACTTCGATCCGGAAGGGTTCATTCCTGTCAAAGAGCTGCGGCGAATGGATCGTTATCAGCACTTTGCTCTGGTTGCTGCGGGCGAAGCGATCAGGGATTCCGGGATCAAGTTCCCACCGGACGATCCCTGGCGTTGCGGCGTGGTCATCGGGTCCGGCATAGGCGGACTGGCCAGCATCGAGAACGGCCACAACGTGTTGCTTAAGGACGGCCCCCGGAGAGTCCCGCCCATGATGATCCCCATGTCGGTAATCAATTTGGCGCCGGGGATAATCTCGATCAAGTACGGCTTCAAGGGACCGAACTTCGGCCTGGTCAACGCGTGCACATCGGGGACCTCCGCGATTGGTGAGGCATACAGGCTCGTTCGAGAGGGCCGTGCCGATCTGGTGCTGGCAGGCGGCGCCGAAGCAGTAGTTACCCCGTTGGCTATTTCGGCTTTTAATGCGCTAAGAGCGCTTTCGACGCGCAACGATGACCCGGAAAAGGCTTCCAGACCATTCGACAAGGACAGGAATGGGTTCGTCATCTCAGAGGGCGCAGGAATGCTGGTCTTGGAGTCGTACGAGCATGCTCTGGCCAGGGGCGCCGTGATTCAGGCCGAGATCGTCGGTTACGGCGCTACGGATGATGCTTACCATTTTGTCATGCCTGATCCGGATGGAGAAGGCGCTTACAGGGCCATGAAACTTGCCGTGGAAGACGCAGGCGTCACACCGGAAGAAATCGGTTATATTAATGCTCACGGAACTTCCACCGAGCTTAACGACAAGATGGAGACTTCGGCCATCAAGAGGCTGATGGGACCCGCTGCAAAGACAGTGGCAATTAGTTCCACCAAATCCATGACAGGACACCTGATAGGCGCTGCTGGTGCGGTGGAGGCCATTTATTCGGTGATGGCGATCAAAAACGGGGTTATTCCGCCTACGATCAACCTCGAAACTCCCGACCCGGAATGCGACCTGGACTACACGCCGAACAAGGCGGCCCGCAGAGAAGTGGAATATGCGATCTCGAACAGCTTTGCATTCGGTGGGCAAAACGCCAGCCTAGCGCTGAAACGACATAGTGAAAATGGAAAGAGTCCTTATCGGATCTGATCATGCCGGCTTCGACCTGAAGGTGTTTTTCAAGGAGTACCTGGAAAAACAGGGCTACTCCGTGGTTGATGTGGGGTGTGATTCGGAGACCTCTTGCGACTATCCGGTCTTCGCCGAGGATTTGTGCTCAAGGATTCGGCGAGGCGAGGGGTCCAAAGGCATTTTGGTCTGCGGCACAGGCCTTGGCATGTCCATGGCAGCGAACCGTTTCCAGGGGATTCGAGCAGCGCTGTGCACTACCGAATTCCATGCCAGGATGAGTCGAGCGCATAACGATTCCAACGTCCTGGTGATTGGAGGCCGCGTCACGGGCAAAGAACTGGCCCTGGCAATTCTGAAGGCCTGGCTGGAAACCCCATTTGACGGCGGCAGACATCAGAGGAGAATAGATCTCATTGAGGGAACTTCGTAAACAAGGAAGCCCCGAATCCTGGTTGCTGACCGGGTCGCAAAGGAAGAAGATGACCCCCCTCGAGCAAACTGACCCTGAAATCTTCGGAATTATTCGGAAAGAGCGAGAGCGACAAGAGCACCGCCTGGAGTTGATTGCGTCCGAGAATTTTACCTCGCTTGCCGTAATGGAGGCTCAGGGAAGCATCCTTACCAACAAGTACGCGGAGGGCTATCCCGGCAGGCGTTACTACGGCGGATGTCTCCACGTGGATGTGGTGGAGGAATTGGCTCGTAAGCGCGCCTTGGAGCTTTTCGGCGCGGACCATGTGAACGTTCAGCCCCATTCAGGGACCCAGGCCAACATGGCCGTCTATTTCACGGTCATGAATCCGGGCGACACTTACCTCGGTATGGACCTTTCCCATGGCGGCCATCTTTCCATGGGTCATCCGAAGAATTTTTCAGGGAAGATCTATCGTGTAATTCCATACTCCGTACGGCCGGACGACCACAGAATCGATTATGACCAGATCCGCGACCTTGCACGCAAGCACCGGCCAAGAATGATTATTGCGGGTGCAAGCGCGTATCCGAGGATTATTGATTACCAGGCGTTTGGTGAAATCGCTCGAGAGGTAGGCGCTGTGCTCATGGCGGACATAGCCCATATAGCGGGGCTTGTGGTAGCCGGGTTGCACCCCTCCCCTATTCCTCATGCCGACTTCGTAACAACAACGACCCACAAGACGTTGCGAGGCCCCAGAGGCGGAATGGTCATGTGCCGCCAGCAATACGCGGCGGCCCTGGATTCCTGCATCTTTCCGGGAATGCAAGGCGGACCGCTCATGCACGTAATCGCGGCAAAGGCAGTCGCGCTGGCCCAGGCAAACACCGAGGAGTTTCGAGAGTACCAGGAGCGAACGGTTGTCAACGCCCGAACCCTGGCCGACGCGCTGTTAGAACGAGGCTTCAAGCTTATATCGGGCGGCACGGACAACCACCTTATCCTCGTGGACCTTACGGACATCGGTATCACGGGCGCACAGGCCCAGGATATATTGGAAAACGCGGGAATAACGGTGAACAAGAATACCATTCCCTTTGACCCTCTGCCCCCGGGAAAGGCTTCCGGGGTCCGCCTGGGGACCCCTGCTGTGACCACTCGCCACATGGGACCGGAAGAAATGCGCCTTGTTGCTTTCCTCATAGCCAAAGTATTGACAAATCCCCACGACGAAACCATTATCGGCAAGGTCCGCTCGGAGGTTATCGAACTGTGCGATCGGTTCCCTCTGTATATCCAAAGCGATAATGGTGACAAATCATGAGTAGCCGTAATGACAAGGATCAATCGTGGCAGCTTTTTCCGACAAGGCGATTTGATCCTGGTTTTCCGTTGGCTTTGTGGTTTGCGGGTCTCTGGTTCTATCTGAAAAGCTTCCTCTACGTATGCTACCTGTACATGCTCGGCCTGGATCCGCCACCGTACTCAGGCCTGATCTCGGTCGAGATAGTTTATTTCGCGGTCACCATTCTACCGGCTTTCTTACTGGGCCTGATGTTATGGAATGAGAGGAAGTGGATCGTAACGTGGGCTATCGTTTTTCTAATTATTGACACGCCGGTGCTACTTTTCCACGTGATGCGGCTGGAAGCCGCGGGATACATGGATTCAGGCTTGACCAAGGTACTGGAATTCGGCAGCCTGGTCCTCAATGTGGTCGCCCTGGGCTGGCTGATAGGCTATCGAACTACTACGAAGATGCGCGAGGCGCAGACGACCGGCGCCCGCTCCCGCCGCTGATACGCTCCCTGCAAGTTTCGCCCAGGTAAGGAAATTGCTTGGGGACCCGCTTAAAAGAAGTCCCTCGTTGTTCCCTATCAATAAACACATCTAGATTCGTGTATCGTGCTCCAACACAGGAATGGGCAACTCAAGTCTGCCTGCGCAGCCGGAGAACAGGCCTTGTGGCGCTTTTCGAAAGTGAACTCCGAAATGGAAACCTAAAGGACCGCGGTAAGGAGGAAGTGAAACTGGGCGGGCTATCCTCCAATAGAAAGGTCCGGCCCGAAGCGCGGATTATTCCAAAAAGTGGTTGACAAAAAACTAGTTGTTATGGTATATTACTTACGAATGTTGAAGAACAACATGAATTACGAAACTTCAACACTCCTTTACCTCCTTACAGCGCCGGGCAGTTGCTAGCCCGGCTTTTTTTTGCCCGAAAATCCACCGAATATCCGTTGTCTTTCACATAGGAGTTCTCGAAAGTTAGTACGAATTGACTTCTGGGTGCCACGGACCTGGCGGATCCCAGGTCCGTGCCGTGATTTTTGGTAAACGGTAAGGTTGTCCCCCGCATTGAACAGCAAATTGAAAAGCGAGCCGATTCTACCGCAAAGCGGGGAATCTCCTGAATTATTGTGGCAATAGGGCTGGCGGGAAGCACGGACCTGGTATGGCCCAGGTCCGTGGCACCCAATACAGAAGGCATTGCTTGAGAGAAGGGGCTACTATGGTTGTTCCCAAAAGCTCCTCCCGAATGAGGTAAGCCCGCGTTGGCAGGACACCCGCAATTTAATCCGTGTTTAATTTCGAGAACTACTATAGCCCTAAAAACAGTTATGCCGAGCGCCAAAACGTTCTTTGATGTACGGACAGGTCCTCGCTCCAACACGAGCGCCTATTAAAGCCACGTTGAAATAATTTAGTGAGAGAGTCTGTGCGCGGGGGGAGGCGTTGTAGACATGCTGGTGGGCTTTGGATTTACTATCGCGTCGATAATGCGGATCGGGATTTGGCCGATAAGATAGGGAAGGTATAACACGCTGGCGGCCACCGAGTTCTCTTCGTGGACCAGGTTCGACCAGTAAGTCGAATCCGTTATTTCCGACGATCCCCCGACGCACAGCGTGGGAGAAACGAAAATAACAAGGCAAATACCGACGATGAGAAGTTTTCCGGCCATGACCACTCCACTAGGCTGCCGCCAATGGTGCCATAACTCCGGTCTCATGTCAAGTTTCACTACCCCCGAAACTGAGACGGGAAGACTCGTCAGGCCGATGTGCGTTCAAAGAGAGGCCACCTTAATCCAAGGTGCGAAGCAGAGTGTCAGCAAATCCCCGCATGGCCTCCTCAGTAAAGAGGGGTAAAAGGCATAAGAGTTAGAATAACAGGCCTCGCCGTATTTGGGATCCCCAGAGGCGCTCAATGAAAGTAGCCCGGCAATTCATTGCCGGGTGGCTGACAAGCGATAATTTATACTAGTTCGCTTTCAAACAGTGAAAGACAGGTGAAAGCAAAATCCGCACTGACCTGGTGCCCCAGGTCAGTGGCACCCACCTCAAGAGGGGGACAACATTCGGCGCCCATGCCATGGTGCGGAAAGGTTCCCTAGACGTTTCCAATAAACTTTGGTAGCCCTTTCTGCGTGCGGCTTCCGCCATGGGCGGAAGCCGCACGCAGAACATGATGCAAAAGTTTTTGGGGAGGGGTTTGGGGAGGCCCTTTTTACAAAAAGGGCCTCCCCAAATTCTTCTCTTCTCGCCAAGTTGCCACTTTGAACGCAAAACGGAATTATTCGTCCCAGGGTATGCAGTTGAGGTACCGGTCGAGCTTGTTCAGGTAAATACGGGTCTTCCACGCGAACCCGTGTTTGATCCGTGTCTGATTTCCGGTGAAGAGTTCGCCTATGACTGCGAAAGGCGTTGCTCCAAAGCGCTCCGTGTGCTGTGAGGCTATGGATTTGTGAAGGTCGGAGTATACGTAATGCGGTTCCTTTTCCAAGAGAAAAGCCTCGTAGATAGCGTCCCTGGGAAGCGAGGGGAAGATGCTTCTCACGGCCTGCAGAGTTTCGGATTCCTTGTCTTCCGGCCGCCCTTTTTCGTCGTAAGGCAGGAAATCTCCATCCAAGGCTATTTTTCGTCCGGAGAGGTCTCGGATTCTTATCTGTTCCATGACATTTCTACTGGTAAACGGACCGTAATGGTAGTCCATCCCCACGAAGAACAGCCAAGACAGGGTGCCTGCCGAACCGTAGCGCGCCGCGTACTGAACGAACATAGGCTTCAAGGCAGCCACTCCAACGTCCAGGCCTCCGTTCAGGGTGTACATGTAGTCTGAAAGCTCTCTGTCGGTGAACTCTTCCCCGCGGTCCAGCATCACCTGCCGCGCCCGGGCAAAGCTCAGCTGCATTGACCCCTTGGTCTTGACCACATTGGCTACTTTGTCGACCTCTTTGAGGATTATGTTCTTGATGAAGCCGGGCAGCCCTTCCGCGTCCCGCTTCAATTCATCGGCCATGGTTCGGGCCACAGCCTCGATTTCGCCTTCGGTACGGCACCGCAGCAAGCGCGGCTGATATTTCTCTTTGTACGAGCTGTACAACTGCGGTACCGGCGGCATGGACATCACCGGTCCCATCTTCTGGTGCAATTCTTTCTCGGCCCGGTCAAGAAGATTGGGCATGGTTTCGCCCCTGGAGGGGTCCAACGCGGGCGGATCGACATTAAATCCCGACTCTATAGAAACTATTGAAGCCACCAGCCCGAGGATTTCTTTGCACACGGGCAGGTTGTTGTGTTGCACCGCGGCCACGATGGCCCTGACCCATTCATTCCTGGTCTTCAGAGGGCAGTTCAGCGGCCTTGAAGATATGAAAGCCCCCAGCCATTCGTATGCAGCCTCATTGTTCAGGATCTGGACAGCTTCCAGCATTCCGCGCTGCTCTTGTTCCAGAAAAGGGGCAAGACGCGCGAGGTGTTCTTCTTTTCGCTTGAGCAGCTTTGTCTTTTCGTCCTCAACGCCTTCGCCGGGTTTCTCTTTCTTTTGAACTTGTCCCTGGTCCCTTACAGTCGGCTGCTGTCCATTGGAGACCGGGGCTTTGGGCGCGGACTGGTCCTCATCGGAGGCAATGACCATATCCTTCGCGGGAAGGATGTCTACCGAAGAAAGAACGGCCGGAAAGACCAGAAGAAATGCCACAAACGCGGTGTGCACGGTCCGCGAGAAGCGCCGGGGCTTTTTGTTACAACGCATCATACTCGTGAGGTGATAACCCTGTTGCTCGCGAAAGTCAACGACCACGGCGAAGATCATGTAAGCATTCAGTCTTGCGGGGGTAGAAGGGATTCTGAGCCCTGAAGGGGCGTACCAATGGTAGCCACGGGTGTAACCCGCGGACCGGACGCTGCCACAGGCCTGGATCTCCGACCCTGGAGGGGTCGACCAATCCCGACGTCCAACTCACATTCATGGTCGACCCCTCCAGGGTCGGAGATCCAAATGGATGTGTGGACCATTCTCCACGGGCTTACGCCCGTGGCTACTGTCGGGCTGCCCCTTCGGGGCATGGGAGACGCTCCCGCACGTAAGTGAATGATTACAAGATCATGTTTGACTGGAAGCCAAGCCCTGAGCTATAAGAGTGTGGGGTAACAGGTTTTTGCAGCAATGAGACCAAGGCTACCGCAGGATTCCGGCCTGGACAAGGCGAGACGGCTCATTTTCAACACGGAGGGGGAGTCTTTGACGCCAGCAGAAGAAAACAAGGCAATCGTCCGGCGCTTCTACGACGAGTTCTTTAACAAGGGCAACCTTCAAATAGTCAACGAACTGCACACATCCGGCTATCAACACCATGACCCGAATGCCCCCGATCCGGGCGGTGGGCCTGAAGGCTACATCAAACGCAATTCAGTCTTTCTGAAAGCCTTCCCCGATCGAGTGCTCTTCATCGAGGATCAAATCGCAGAGGGTGATAAGGTCGCGACTCGCATCACCATGCGTGCCACTCAAACCGGAGACTTGCCCGGCATCCCCGCAACAGGAAGACGAGTCACCATTGAGTCCATGCACATCTGCCGCATCAAAGATGGCCGAATCGCAGAGGAGTGGGAACTCTTCGATGCCCTCGGAATGCTGACTCAGCTCGGCGCTTCTACCTCGCAAGGTTTCACTGAGGGCTAAGCAGATGTAAAATAAACGCAGCTCTAGGTATTCCGGGGGGCATCCGAAGACTTGGATTTTGGAGAATGATATTGACCTATAAGGAGACAGCAAGCCATGACCGAAACGGCCGAAAAACTCAAGTCCCAGCTCGCCCGGCTCTCTGCGCAGGAGCGGGCGGAGTTGGCCCATTTCTTGATTCACTCCCTGGATGAAGGCGTAGACGCAGACGCAGAGGCTGCCTGGGATGCCGAGCTTGCAGCTAGAATGGAGGACATCAAAACCGGTAGAGCCGTGGGTCAACCTGCGGAAAAGGTATTTGCCGAACTGCGAAAGAAGTATTCGTGAAGCCGGTCATCATCCACAGCCAGGCGAAAGTGGAGCTAGACAAGGCGATCGCCTTCTACGAAAAACAGCGGGCGGGGCTGGGGCTGGATCTGCAAACCGCGGTCGAGGGAGCCATCGGACGGATTCAACAGCACCCGCAACTCGGGGCTCCCTACAAGTCCATTGATGTTCGTCAGTATGTCATACGACGTTTCCCGTATATGATCTTCTATGCAGAGTTGGAGGAGGCAATCTGGATCGTCGCGGTCGCGCACGGGAAGCGCAAGCCGGAATATTGGAGCAGGCGGCGGATGGGGTGAGGTTGGGCCACGAGTGGGAACTCTTCTATGCCCTCGGTATGCTGGCACAGCTCGGCGTATCTGCTTCGACGGGTCTCAGTGAGAGGTGAGCGCCCGAATTACATCCAGGTTTTCAGCCGTGCACCAAAGGGGGTAGTAGGGCGGTTGACGGGCTTTGAGGTGGACAAAGCGGCTTGTTATACTGGTTCGCATAAGACGGCACGACGCCAAAGATCAAGAGGCGTAAATGGCTGGAAATATCGACATTATTGCAGCAGCATTCGTTGTTTCAATGCTGTGTTACAAACGGCACAAGCCTGTGTTCAGCATTTTGTCCGGACCAATCTAGACAATGTTGAGCCGAAGAGGAATCATGCGGTCGCCAAGGTTCGAATGTCTCTTCTGCCGCAGCACCAATGGTCCATTCCGTAGGATGGAACATCTGATTCCCGAGTCACTTGGGAACGACGATCTCGTTCTCGAACGCGGCTCCGTGTGTGATACCTGCAACCAATACTTCGGTTCAAAGATCGAGTCGAAGGTGCTGGCCTCCCCGCCATTCAGTATCGAGCGAACAGCATTTGCTATTCCGACCAAAAAAGGAAGGCTCGCCAGGTACGATGGCGACGGGTTCTCCCTTCACTCCACCGGATCCACAAACCGAATTCTGGTCGCTGGTTATGACGACCTGAGCAAGGCACAGCGCGTCCTCGACAGCGGTCTGGTCGTTGTCGAACCGCCGCCTTCCTACGGCGATTTGTTGGCACGCTTTTTCCTCAAAATAGGCCTTGAGCTTTTACTGCTCTCGGAAAGAGTGGATCCATATTCAACTAAGTTTGACCTTGCTCGCCGATGTTCTCGCTTCGGCTATCGGGCTCAAGAGTGGGATGTGGCGTACGGCATCTACCCGCACCGCGACCATTTGAAGGTTTCGACACGGATGGACGAGTTGGGCGAGTTGGAAACACATCAGATTTATCAATACGAGATGGGTGTGATGCCATGTGGAGACGTTGTCTTGTCATTCGCGTTTACCCAACACGTCTTCGCCTGCAATATAAGTCGACCGTCTCTAAACGAATATCTGACAGAGTTCAACGCGAACAACGCTTTCACGCTTCACAACCGCTGGCGCACAACGCGTAGGATGCGGTGACCAACCGGAACCGCATCGTTCGCGGTACCAGCTCTTTTCGCTCGAGCGCGTAGGATGCGGTGCGTTTCCCTCGCCCCATAGGATCTGGGCCCGGATTCAAGCTAATCGCGTCTGAAGCCATTGGGCAGAAAAGGTTTGGGTGAAGATCTTAGTGGAGTGTTGCCTGGAAGAAATAATCCGAAGCGGGTTTATCTGGAAACCACCTAAACTAAATTAGGCCCTCAATGCCTCCCGGTTCTTTATTATTTGGAAAGGGAAAAAACAAATGGTCAACAGGAATGTCTCAAGACTGAGTGATGAAGAATTCGGTGAGGTCATCAGGAATGCTCCGTTAGTTTCCATCGACAGAGTGGTAAGGAATCCGCGAAATGAGGTATTTCTCGCACTGAGAAAGAATCATCCAGCTAAGAATTATTGGTTTGTCCCAGGGGGACGTATTCTGAAAAATGAAGCCATTGATGAAGCCTTCCAGCGGCTTGCCAGTACTGAGTTGGGATTAGAATTGGATTTTAAGGATGCTCATTTGCTGGGGGCGTTCGATCATTTCTATGAAACGAATAGGTTCGGGATCGAAGGTTTTGGCACTCACTATGTTGTGTTGGGGTATGAAATCAAGATATCAAAAACGTTCACATTGCCCGAGAATGATGAACACAGTGAATACAAATGGTTGGACATCAGTGACTTACTAAATGATCGTAGAGTGCACCCAAATACTAAAGCATTCTTTTGTAGCCCGACAGTACCAAATGATTCTGGCATGTATCGTGCGCTAATGTCACATTATGTGCACTATGATCGACTATTTTGGAGCCGCACACAGGTTCTTCTAGCTATTCAAGGAGGGGCGCTAGCTGCCGCCTATGCTTTACGGGCTCACCCTTTGAGCTCGATCATCATGATCGCTACAATCCTCCTAGTCTTGATGGTACTTGGTCTCATACGAAGGGATATCACAAGTAGCAGGAAGAATCAGGAATGGATGGACAAGTTGGCTAACAGAATATTCTCATACAATGGTGCCGGAAGAGTGATTTCATTGCGAAGCGATCCCAAACACCCGAGGCTCTCAGGCCAGAGATTGATATCCATGGCTATCATCTGCATCGTGTTGGTAGACATTGTCCTTGCTTGTCTCTTTATTTGGAAACCAAACTTGTTCCCTCCTGAAAACAGCGTGCATGAATCAAAATTGATGAAACAGGTGGAAGCGCTTCAGCCACGGATAGATTCATTGGAGAAAGAAGTGGCGAGTATTCATAAGCTGCCAGTCCAGAACTCTAGTAAGCAGGAAAAAACTCAACCAGCCAAAGGCCAGAGTCAGTGATGCTTCACATTCATGGCCGAACCCAAAGCTAGAGCCAACACGGCGAAAGCCCAGTGGCTTTTTTTCAGCTTTCTTGGCCGCTCCGCTCAGCCCAGATGTTACTCAATTGCAGAAATAGGCCGTCAGAAACGAGACTAGCTCTTAGCGGGTAGGATGCGGTAACCAACAGGAACCGCATCGTCCGCAAGGCGGTCAATTGCAGTCGCTGTTATGAAAGGCTGTGTCATTGTGGCGCGGCCGGTCGGCCCTTTGTTAGGCGGCGATCAAACGCCGCACTACACCAGCGAGGAGGACTAAAATGGCGCAGCAGATTCCCCAGTACATTGTGGCGATGATGGCTGAGAGAGCCTGGCGAATGCAGCACTACCTGTGGCACGAAGTCAGGAATAGCTGGCTATTCTACGATGAGCCCACGCGGCAGGCACTCCGAAACCTGGAATGGGAACCACCGCGGCCTGCCAGGCGGCCAAGACAGGACGGCAGCCCGGAGGTTGTCCTTGACAACAACTCCGGGGAGGATTTTCTCTACATGCATCGCGAGATGATCAAGGCAGTCAATGAACGCCTCGCCGGAGATCCGCAATACCCTCGCGTCGAAGGATGGACTCAGGTCCCGAGGCCGGCCGACCAGGATTACCCTGTCCCGCCGGCTTGGGACACCGGAGATGCCGGTTTCAACACATATCTTCAACGAGTGAAAAGCGACGCCACCTTCCAAACGGACTTTCTTGCCTGGGAGGCAAGGTATACCGACGAGGCCCAACTCCGTCAGATGTCTCTCGGTGAGTTCGGTGCTCGCATCGAGTTTACGATCCACAACCAGATGCACATGAGATGGTGCGCTGAACCAGCCGCCACAGGTATCAAGCCTGACCCTGACCCGGCAAATCCTAACGCAATCGACCTACAGTGGGACGACCCTGCCTACGACTGGCTGGGTGACACCTATTCGAGCCACGTGAACTCGATCTTCTGGAAGCTCCACGGATGGGTCGACGACAGAATCAACGATTGGGCCGCGGCCAACAACGTTACCGGACCGATTCCCTGGCAAGGCACTTGGGTCGGAAAGATGCCGACTCACCCGGTTCCTCACTCTTTTGTGACCGTCCTGGCTGAGAGAGCTGGAGCCATCGACATGCGCGGGCACCGTTATGGAGACATCGAGGAGTTGGTCGAAGTAGTCCGCCTGATTGCGCGAACAGGCAAGTTCTGCCACTTCTACGACGAGGTCGCGGTGCCTTAGCGCTTAGGATGGGGTTACCAACGGAAACCGCATCCTGCGCGGGCTCCTAACAATCGGGCCATGAGGCTTTCGTCAGTGCGGACCTCCAGCCGTCGGCTCATGATTCAAACTCTATCATTGAACTTGCCAATTATATAAGAACTTATATAATTGTTCTGGTGGTCATGAAGCCGCTGAAATTCGTGGGATCGAGCCTCGATGATCTTCGCAACTTCCCGGACGAAGCCCGCCGTGCCACAGGCTTCGCACTCCGTGCGGTTCAAAGCGGACTTGATCCGAGCGATTGGAGGCCAATCCAGGCCGTCGGCCCAGGCGTAAGAGAAATTCGTATCCGCATGCTGGGTGAATGGCGAGTAATCTATGTCGCCAAGCTTAACGATGCAATCTACGTGCTTCATGCATTTCAAAAGAAGACTCGAAAAACAAGCCGACATGACATTGATTTGGCTCGCCAACGTTACAGGCAGATTGTAGGTGAGTTATGAGCGAAACCGTTATCAATTCTTCCGGAAACGTATTCATTGATCTTGGCTATTCTCCGGACGAAGCCGCAATTCTTCAAATGCGAGCGGATCTTATGGCCGATCTCCGAAAATTCATCAAAGCCAAGAAACTTACACAGGCCAAGGCTGCGGATGTCCTGGGCGTCAGCCAGTCTCGGGTTTCAGATTTGATCAGAGGCAAATGGGAAAGATTTAGCCTCGAAATGCTTATCACCCTTGCGACCAGAGCCGGCATGCGTGTCACCCTGAGAACCGCGGCATAGAGGACGAGGTAATCGTTCAGAGGATGCAGTGGAGGAAAAGCTAAAGAAACTGGAACGCAACCGCCTCGCCAGGGAATGTGCCAAGCTCGATTCGGCTGTTGAGCGGGCTATGGCGGAGGAGTATATGGGCGAGGAGTTGGGCATTTGGACGCCGGAAGGGAATATGGCAATGACTCAGGAACTACTTTTGAGACTGCGCGACCTGAAGCCTCAAATCAGGAAGCGATTCAACGCAAAGGAAATTCAGCTATTCGGCTCAAACGTTCGAGGGGAACAAGTACAAAATAGTGATATCGACGTGCTTGTTGAATTCGAGGAAGGGGCAGACCTTTTCGACCTGGTCGGCTTGGCAAATTTCTTGGAAGAACAGCTTCAGCGGAGGGTTGATGTGATCCCCAAGCAAGCCTTGCGCGAAGAACTCAGGGACTTGATTCTCAAAGAGGCCGTCCCCGTATGAGAGATTACAAAATATATTTGAAAGACATTTTGGCCGCGGTGGATAGCATTGAAGCTTTTGTGAACGGGTTTCCCTGTCCGATGAAGGCCAAGCCTGACAAGGTGCTCCGGCCGGCCTCCTTGCCTCTGCTTAGCTCCGGCAGCTTAGCGGCTGAACATGGCGTTAGGCCGAAGAACAGGTACTGCGAATGGCCGGGGAAAGACGTGTTGTCACTGTCAGCTCGTCGCCCATACGCTGGGAGGTAACCTAGCACGGACACGCGTCCGGTCAAATCAACGGGGATAACAAGAAAGGAGGGAACATGAGGTGGTACCTTCAGGTGTTGCAGAAGTATGCTGTGTTCAGCGGGCGGGCACAGCGAACAGAGTATTGGATGTTCGTCCTCTTCAACCTGGTCATCACCGTTCTGCTCTATGTCATCGAGGGCCTTGTCGGCGGTCCAGGCATTCTCGGAGGGATCTACAGCTTGGCTGTTCTCATTCCTAGCATTGCTGTAACGGTCCGCAGGCTCCACGACACCAATCGAAGTGGATGGTGGTGGCTCATCGGCTTGATTCCGCTCATTGGCTTTATTGTTCTAATTGTCTTCACGGTGCAAGACAGTCAGCCGGGTGAGAATCAGTACGGCCCCAACCCCAAGGCTGCCATAGCTTAACCGGTTAACAATGCGTGCTCGGGACGACTGTTTCGTTCTACTTTATATCCGCCGGTGAGCTTTAGTCGTTGGGCCGCGTCTCCAAATCGCTTGAACCAGGAAGGAGGGAACCATGACTGAGACTATCTTCATGATTCACGGCATGTGGGGTGGAGCTTGGCATTGGGAGAACTACAAGAGCGTCTTCGAAAAAGAAGGCTACCAATGCATCACGACAACCTTGCGTTTCCACGATATGGACCCGAAGGCTGCTCCTGATCCTCGACTTGGAACAACCAGCATGCTGGATTATGCCGCGGACCTGGAACAGGAAATCCGACAACTTGGCGTGAAGCCCATCATTCTTGGGCATTCCATGGGAGGACTGCTCGCACAGATCTTGGGAGGCCGCGGGTTAGCTAAGGCGCTGGTTCTTCTCACTCCTGCAGCTCCTGCCGGCATTCTGGCGCTGAAGCCATCCGTAATAAAAAGCTTCTGGAGCGTGCAAACAACATGGGGCTTCTGGAGAAAGCCGATGCGTTTGACGTTCGATGAAGCCGTTTACTCCATGATGCATTTACTGTCGCCGACGGATCAGAAAGAAGCCTACGACAAGTCCGTTTATGAATCGGGCCGCGCGGCGAGTGAGATCGGATACTGGCTCCTTGACTCAAAAAAGGCGTGCAGAATTGACGAATCGAAAGTGACGTGCCCTGTCTTGGTCATTGCCGGAGCGGAAGACAGGATCACCCCTGCTTCGGTTGTTAGGCAAGTGGCCAAGAAATACAAGGCCGTGGCATCGTACAAAGAATTCGAAAATCATGCTCATTGGGTCCTTGGAGAGCCGGGCTGGCAAGACATTGCAGGGTATGTAAAAGATTGGCTTGAGCAAGCCTTGCCCAAAACGGCTTGATGATGCGTTCTTGGTGGAGGGACTGCGCGTCCGCCGGGACGTCCATGACGGTCGCTTATTATATTCTGTGGCATCTTGCCGCGGACGGTTAGCTTTCCGAGTGTCAGACGATGAGAAAGGGAAACAGGGTGATTGAAACGGACGATGGACGGGAGTACTATGGGGGAATGAAATTGGTGCGATACGTACACTGGCAACACGAGGACATGTGGCTGGGTCCCCCTCCGGGAACTGAGGACCAACAAGAGAAGTGGAAGGAGGTACAGTGGCTACTACGGATAAAATCTTGAAAGACGCGCTGACGCTGAAACCGGCAGAAAAGGCGGAGCTGATCGACAAGCTGCTCTCCAGTCTGGACAAGCCAGATGTGGAACTTGAGGCGGCCTGGGCTGAGGAGGCAGAGGGTCGAATCGACGCATACGAAGGCGGAGAGCTTAAGACCGCTACATTAGAAAAGGTTCTTGAAAGATACAAATAGGGTCTCGGATGACGATTCGCTTCCTAGAGGTCGCGCAGATTGAATTGGATGAGGCCAAAAGATGCCTGTAATATCTATGTTCTATGGGATCATAGTTCAGCTCTTCTTCTTCGATACCGACAAACACGCGAAACCGCACATCCACGTAAGATATGCTGAATTCAGAGCTTCTATAGACATACAGACCGCAGAAATACTGGACGGAGAAATCCCTCTGCGCCAACTGAGACTGGTTCAGGCGTGGGTCGAAATCCACCGCGACGAATTGATGGCCGATTGGGCTCTCGCCGTGGAAGGAAACACTCCATTCAAGATTGAACCTCTGAAGTAGGAGGCAGCAAATGGTGCCGGACGTAATTGAATTTGAAATCCTCTCTGATTACAGGATAAAAGTGACACTATCCAATGGGAAAGAGGGGGTCTTCGACGTAACACCATATCTCGATCGAGGAATCTTCAAAGAATTGAAAGACTACGACTATTTCAAACGAGCCAGAATTGAATTCGGGACGATCACGTGGCCGAACGAACAGGATTTCAGCCCGGAGACCATAGAAATCAGGATGGAAGAGGCATAACAAGCACCTCCGCCAGACCGCCGATGAATGGGGCATCCTTTGCGAGAACCCCTCGGGGATCCAACTGGCACTGAGCTAATTGGCAGGTGCTATTTCCAATGAAAAAGGGCTAACCACAAGGATTAGCCCCTTTCTGTCCTTACAAACTCCATTTTGACTATGCCGGCAGAAGGTCCTCGACCAGTTGTGGAGAAAACTCACCTTTTAGCTTTGTCAGTGCCCGTTTCTCCAACTGCCGGACACGCTCGCGGCTGGTTCCGAAGTGATCGCCCAGCTTCTGGAGCGTCCAAGGAGAATCATCCATAAACCTCTTAGTCACAATGAAGCGTTCGCGAGGATCAAGCTTTCGCAATGCTTTCTTGGTGACACGGGAAAGCTCTTTCTCCCTTTCGTGATCGATCAGAGTCTCTTCCTGATTCGCTGAATGGTCTTCGAGAAGCTCCATTGAAGTCACGTCTTTGTCTTCCCCGATGACCTCATTGAGAGACCACTCCCTGGCCCTTACCCGCGCTTCCATCTCGATGACGTCGTCAGACTTTACCTTCAATTCTTTGGCAAGTTCGTCGACCCGGGCGCTCTTGGATTCCGCATCCGCGTGCTCTCCGATGTCGCCGATTCTGAAAAACAGTTTTCTCTGGGCCTGAGTGGTACCGAGCTTGACCAGGTTCCAGGACTTCAGGATGAAGTTCTTTATGTAAGCCTTTATCCACCAGATTGCGAAAGAGACAAGGCGAAACCCTTTTGTCGGATCGAATCTCTTAACCGCCTTCATCAGCCCAATTGCCCCCTCCTGGATTAAATCCTGGAGTGGAATCATGTAATGACGATACTGAAAGGCAATTTTTACTACAAAAGGCAAATGGGACACTACCAATTCGTGAGCGGCCTCAACGTCACCAGTCTCCGTGTATCTGACGGCCAGTTCGTGCTCGCGTTCCGGCGACAAAGGCTTTATGGTCCTGACTTGAGCCAGGAAATGATTAATTGGATTCGCGACAACAGGATAATTCATTTACCCCTCCGGAATTGTTTACTACGTCCTTCACCGCGTTTTGCCGGTGAATCCACATACCTCTGCCTCGCAATGGGCATCTTTCTTGATAATCACTCTCTTCATGATTGTCAACCCAGCTTGGATTTTGTTCCCTGGTATCTGATCGTGCGGGACCGCATGCAGTGAACCTTCACCTCAACTATGGATTTTCATTCTGCTTCGGTGTATGAATATAGATTCACGCGGAGGGCGATATGGAATCAGAAAGACTTTCGAATTCAAACCTTATAAATTCGCTAGAGGAACGTATTCTTGCCGGGGGCGCAATCAGCCGGCCTGAAGCGGAACGCCTGCTGGAAACGCCGGATGAACAACTCTTGCACCTCATGGCTGCGGCAGATCGTATCAGGATTCAGTTCAAGGGAAACCGCTTTGATTCGTGCTCGTTGATCAACGCCAGGTCCGGACGCTGCGGAGAAGATTGTTCTTTCTGCGCCCAGTCCAAACACCATGCAACTGAATGCGAGACCTACGGCCTGCGCGGCACGGACGAAATCCTCGCCGCGGCCCGGGCGGCCGGACAAATGGGGGCATCTCGTTTCTGCACAGTAACCAGCGGAGGAGCGCTCTCCCCTAAAGAATTCGACAGGCTGATCCAATCCCTCGAACACGTTCACTCCGAGGTTGACATCAGTCTGGACGCGTCGCTCGGCTTCTTGGACGAGGAACGCGCGGCGAGGCTTCTTGCCGCGGGGGTGACGCGCTACAACCATAACCTGGAAACATCAAAGGATCATTATCCTCGCATCTGTTCCACTCATAGTTTCGATCAGAGAGTGGAAACCGTCCAACTGGCCCTGAACAACGGTTTTTCCGCTTGCAGCGGCGGGATCATAGGTCTGGGGGAAACGCCTTCCCAGAGGCTTGATCTTGCTTTCTCGCTTGCCGAACTCAAAGTGGACTGCATCCCCGTCAACATCTTGAATCCACGACCCGGCACCCCGCTGGAGAATACAGAGCCTCCGGAGCCACTGGAGATCCTGAAGACAGTTGCCCTCTTCCGCCTGATCAACCCCAAAGCCACCATTAAGATAGCAGGCGGCAGAGAACGGAACCTGGGAGACTTCCAAGGAATGGCTCTGAGAGCTGGCGCTAATGGCATGATTATCGGAGGCTACCTCACCACCGGCGGCCGCGCGGCCGAAGATGACCTGAAAATGGTCCGCCAAGCCGGATTCGAGATGGATTGATGAGATAAAGCCTGCGGGGAGGACCTTTTTGCAAAAACTGCTGCGCGCAGGGCGACAACGCGCCCTTGTGCCGCCGAGGCCTTCGTGCAGCGAAGAGTTAATCGAAGATATATGTGGCCCCACGCCGAGTGGCCCCGCACCCCTCTCCAAAAAGTCCTGTTACTTGCCGTGTGCCTTCCGCCAGTGGCGGAAGGCACACGGCAAGTAACAGGACTTTATTGGGAAACGCGCACGCGGAAACCTCCTTTTCACAATAGATTGGTTGCCTGCGCAGATTTCTCCCCTTTGGCTCTTCTCTGTCACAGCAATCCGAGTTTCTTCATTTCTTGCTCCAAAGACTCCCGATCTTTAAAGTGAATTGCCGAGAAACCTTCGGAGCGCGCCCTTTCCACGTTTCCGAGGTTATCATCTATGAAAAGGACTCGGGACGGGCTGGTTCCCAGCTGCGCTGACACATCACGAAAAATCTCCGGATTCTTTTTTCCCTTGCCCATATGGTATGAATTAAACACGCGGTTGAATTCCTTGAAGAAATCATGTTGCTGGTCAAGCACGTCAAGCCACTGAGTTTGATCGCTGAGAATGACTACCACATAGCCTTTCGAGCGAAGCGTCCTGACGATATTGAATATCCAGGGGCGCAATATGAACCGGTCGAGGATTTCTCCACGAAGCTCTTCATCAGATCCGCGGATTCCGGTCCGCTCGCGCAATGCCTGCCAGAAGAAATTCTCGTCCGCCTTGCCGACAACGTAGCCCGTGTCGTACACCGTTGCCGTGGCCAGCTCGAAAAATTGCTGCTCATCCAAACCGTTGAGGCGTGCGATTGCCTTTAGACCTTTTCTGAAACCTTCCTCGGCCAGCACGCCGCCAAAATCAAACGCGACAACTTCTATGGGATCGTTCTTTTGCTCGAATTCCAGCCGCGCTTGTTCATCGGGTCCTTGGTTCATTCTGCCTGGCTCCCTGGAACATACTCATTGATTTAGCCTTTGAAGGAAGTATAATTTTAAGTTCAGTTTCGCAAGTCAACCAGTCTCAGGCTGCCGGCAAAAAAATTCGGCCCGGCCCTGACAAGATGAGCCCGGGGAGTCCCCCCCGGCATCGTCGTATCTGTGCAGAGACTGGCGGGACGGTGAGAGAATCGGCCCGTAATTAATAAATTCTGTGAGGGGTGACTTAAATGAAATTCTATTCAGGTGTGTCATTGCGTGGTCTCAGAGACCAAAACGGTTTTTCGGTCTATACGTTTATGGGCGGTGCCATTTTAGCGGCTGTAATCATAGGTGCGCTTCTTTATTTTCCCTGGAAGGAAGTTTTCAAAGGCAAGCAAGATCCTGATATGGCCGCCGCGTACTCGGCGATGGCTGACAAACAATGGGAAAAGGCGGTTTCGTTTTTCGACAAGGCCGCCAAATCCAATCCTGGCAACGCTGAGGCGTTTATCGGGCGTTCAAGGGCCTATCTTCACCTGGGAAGACTGGACAAGGCCTTTGATGATGCAAAAACAGCATTGGAGAAGGACCCCGGCAGCGCAGCGGCCTACGGGCAGAGAGGCATTGTAAATAAGATCCAGCGGAACACTGATCAGGCATTGCAGGATTTCTCCTCCGCGGTAAAGCTGAACCCCCGTTATGCATGGGCTTACGCACAACGGGCGGACATCCATTCGAGAAACAAGGATCAAGACAAGGCCCTGGCGGACGTTACCCTGGCCATCAAGAGCAATCCTAATTTCATTGATGCCTATCGTCTCCAGGCATGGGTGTTGAATCGCATGGGAAGATGTCGAGAGGCAAATGAGGCCTTCAAAAAGGTCGAACAGTTGAACTCGAACGACGCTTGGTCCATCCAGGACAAAGCCTGGTTTCTTCTAACGTGCCCGGATGAAAAACTCCAGGATTCGTCCAAAGCTCTGGAATTGGCCAAGAAAGCTCTGGAATTAAGCGAAGGCAAGGACGGGGTGGTCCATGAAACCCTGGCTGAAGCCTACTTTCGACAGGGCGATCCGGTGAAGGCCGTGGACCACCAAAGAAAGGCCATTGAATTAGGCTCGCAGAGATGCCCGGACGGTTCTTGCGTGAAGGAGATGCAGCAAAGGCTTCAGAAATACGAAATGGCGGCGCGGCAAGAGGTAAGAACAGGCTATGAGATCTTGCCTCTGGACAGCGGACAATAAACGCACCGTCTCCGCGGGGGCGGGTCGGACTCCTTTTGCCGGCCCCCCCTTTCTCGCAGCGCGCCTAGGGAACAGACCGGAAGCGGAGCGCCCGGAACACGCCTTGTTCGTTTAGAAAATCAACAGCTACGGACTTCCCCAGAAACGGGGCGGCCTGAATCCTGTTATCGCTGTCCACGCGAAGGATAAGGCTTTGATTGTTGCCGCCTCGGACAGTGACCGTCTCTCGATCGACCCGCTCCAGCTTGCCGGCAAATTCATCAGCCGAGCACAAGCAAGGCGCGCCGAGAATCATCAGCACGGCGGCCAATGCAGAACAACGTTCCCACATCTGCTCCTCCAACCTGAAACAAACTTAGGACTAGATTTCTGTCCAACCCTTAGAAAAAGGACACAAAGAAAAATTCTCCCTCCCCCAACCACAAATTCTAACCGATCGAGAACTTTCTTTCAAGGATGCCGTGAAGGTTGAAAGTCGTTACGAGAGCGGCTGTCGCGCAGGGGCGCACTCGGATACCATTTCTCGTTCAAACAAATATAGTGATTCTCAGAAGTTTTTCCCGAATCGCACTGCTGGGCAAGCCGGCAGTGGCACCCCATAAGTTATACCGAGTGCCAAAATTTTTGTCCGAATGCGGTCAGCCTGTGTAGGGGCAGGCCCCCGTGCCTGCCCTAGGCCCAACGAGACGCCAAGACAAGGGCGGACGCGGGGGGCCGCGCCGTACTAAGGCAGGGCTTCTCTTTGAACCTGAGAAATACTATCGCTCACAGTTTCGAGAGACAAATCGGACAGTAATTTTGGCAACTGCTATAATCCGTGATTGCTTTCGAGAATTGCTCTAATCAGCCGCGACAACGGCCCTACCAAAGGTCGCCGGTCCAGCGAGGCTCGGGATGCCGGCCATATCCCTTGTGGTAGCGAATTTGTGTGGCGCACCATGTCCGATTGGAGAGCCCTCCAGGATGTGATTGACAACCCAGCCGGTTTTTGATCAATATATCGCCGCCATTAATACCTCAAGGAGGACACTGCATGGATTTCCCGTCAGACAGGCTCTATTCTGAATATCATCTGTGGGTAAAGGTGGAAAAAGATCAGGCCGTCATCGGTATCACGGATTACGCGAGGGAAGAACTCGGGCAGGTGGATTACATAGAGCTTCCCGAGGTGGACGAATCCGTGACACGAAACAGGGCGTTCGGAATAATCGAGACCAGCAAAGCTGTCACGGACCTTATCGCGCCGATTTCAGGCATAGTGGTTGAGAGCAACACGTCACTGGCGGAATCCCCGGAAATCCTTGCAGACGACCCCTACGGCGACGGTTGGCTGATGGCGGTCGAGCCGGCGGACCCGGAGGAGTTGGAGGAGTTGCTCAAGCGCGCGGATTACGAAAAAATGCTGACAACTTTAGGCGAGGAATAAACCGAGCGCGGAATGACACCCCTCTTCAAGCGCATGCCTTCCGATGACTCGGCTGACCGGGCATTTACATGATACTTCTGAAAGCATTGCCTGTAACGTAGATGAAATTCGCCCGAACCCGCAGCCGCTTGGCCTTCAGCCTCGGGGGAAAAGGAAAGTAAGGCGCGGCTGACCTGATAGCTTTCATTGCTGACTCATCGAGAATGGTGTGACCTGAGGAGTCTACCAAATTCACGTATAACAACTCCCCTTCTTTGGAAACGGAAAACTCGACTGACAGCGCCCCTCCAATGCCGGATTTCGCCGCGACCGCAGGATAGACCCACACACCTTGGATTTTCTGCTTCAAATGCCAAAGATATGAGAAAAAGCGGTCTTCTCGAGTGTTTATATCAACTACGGCCTCTTCCAGATCGCCGTCAGGGTAGAAATCCGTGGCCCCACCGGGGGAGGAAAAACCTTTGGCGATATCTTGAAGCGTAGGGGTCAGGTCAACGGGCCGTTTGTTCAGGCTGTTCTTCTTCGCAAGCGGGTCTGTTTGATCTCGGTGCTTGCTGTGGTTGCTATTAGCTTTTTCAGAAACAGGGGGGGCTTTGGTCGTCACGTCCTTTTTTGTCGGCTCTTCTCTGGGTTTGACAAGATCTTCGGGCGCGGGCGGGGGAACCAACGATGCCATCCTCTTTTCCATCGGTTGCACGTTCCCAAGAGGAGGCTTTGGAGCGGGTGGGCTTTTGGGGAGCCTTGGTCGTTCGGCTGTGTGATCTCGGTCCGAAATTGCGGACGCGTTCTCGGGTGGTGGCTCAGTGACTGTATTGGGCGTTTGCGGCTCCACCAACCGAACCGACGTTACCGTTTCACCCGGCTTAAGAAGCGCTTTGGTGGGGGTCAGTTCGGACAGGTGAGGCAAGGCCACAAAGAACCCCACATGTAGGATACATGATGCGATGATACAGTATTTTAGGATTTTCTCCTGCCTGGAGGTCTCCATGATCTCGCTTCCTCGCGCAGCCTCCTCAGGGCGCAAGGAATCATCAATATTCTCGCAATAGTCGAGAGACATATCTTGGTTATCATTATCAATTTTTGTGTGGGCGAAGGATTTCACTTTCTAAGTTTTCCCTCTGATCATGGGCGAACCTCAATTACTCGGTCTCGTGCATGACCCTCTATGTACATATCATAGAATTTTTTCCCGTTCTGACAACCATTATCCGCATGAAGCCTTCCATTTTTCGCTTTACGCCTGGCTGGAAACCCCACCACGGGGCCGGGGCTTCTTGTCGCACGTATCCGCGGCCGTGTTGTTGTTGCGGCCAATCCGGATATCGGTTCCTGGGGTTACCCCCGCGGCTCTCGGATCGAGGCAGGCTGAATCTTTTCGGACAAATTCGACATTCCTTGCCGCGGTTTCAGGATTCGCGTTTGCGTAGCAGTATAGACAACCGTGCAGGCAAGTGTCGTACGCTCCCACATCCCTTGAAGCCGCGCACCCGCAATCCTTCCTAGTGGGGGCCCGTTTCAGGTCCGTAACAGCGGCTAGTCTTTCCGGTGAGTCCACCACCCGAGCGAGAAATGCGGGGTCGATACACTTGGCTTTGGCCACATTGTCCGACATGAGGAAATCGTGCGCACAGGAGGCGACAGAGATGCCCCACTCCTTAGCCACGGCAGCCATTTCTTCAGCCATCTCCTTGCATTGAGCCTCGCCGGGTTTCCAGTGATCCGGCATGCCGCGCTCCATATTCTTAGTTGTCTTTCGGTAATAGTCACAAAAACTGAAAATGCACTCCGTGGCATAAGGCGCCAGTGATCTGCACAGCCCGCGAAAATTCCTTACATGCCACTTCCAGTCCAAGGATTCGCCAAGCACTATGGTGTCGTATCGCCACCGGAACGCTGCTTGAGGAAACCGCTTGGACAATTGCTCCACAATACTCTTAGTGTGACCCCATTCCGGGACGGCCGGTTCCACAAAGGCAGGATAATTATTTATCGTGTACAGAAAAGTGAAACAATGCCCTAAGTTACGCAGTTCCTCCAGGTGAGGCAAAATTGGAGCAGCATTCTTTGTCCAAAAGACGATGGCGATCACATCTTCAGGAGCAAGGGACACTTCGAGGACTCCGCCTCCAAATGGTGACAAGACGCGCACGAATCCCTCACGAATCCTCTGCATAAACCATTCGGCATGAAAGGACGGTATGTCGGTTCTGCGACTGGCTGAAACAACGTGCACCTTGTGCCTCTCAATTCGCCTCTGGAGCCTCATAACTTTGTCGGGCCCAAAATCCTTGAATTCTTCCTATCATTAGAGCAGAATCTTTGTCCAGAGAGCAATCCGAATAGCGGATGTGCCGCTGTTTTTTTGACTCCGGGCGAGACAAGGCCTCTTGAAATGAGCTTCCGAGACATTAAGACTATTTTTCACATAAAGGGTTCAGTCTTTTATGACAATGAGTTAAAATCATGCTCCGTACTTTCAAGACCAAGCGGCTTTTTCCCGCGTTGCAGATCGCTCCGAGTCAAAAGAAAGGAACGTTGATGGCCAAACCTAGAAAAGGGAGAGAAATCCCGAACGGGAATCTACCCGATTCTGAAAAGGCAAGAGCGGTGGAAATGGCGGTTTCCCAGATCGAACGCCAGTTCGGCAGAGGCTCAATAATGAAGCTGGGCGCCGGGGGCGTCATTCCCGACATTAAGACCATCTCCACAGGATCTCTTGGCCTTGACATCGCCACAGGCGTCGGGGGAATTCCCCAGGGGAGAATCGTCGAGATTTACGGTCCGGAATCATCCGGAAAGACCACGCTGTGCCTGCATGTAATTGCGGAAGCTCAAAAAAGGGGTGGTTTCGCTGCTTTTGTCGATGCAGAGCACGCTCTCGACGTTCATTATGCCCGCAGGCTGGGTGTCAACACCGATGAACTCCTCGTCTCCCAGCCCGACACTGGCGAGCAAGCTCTGGAAATTACTGAGATCCTGGTTCGATCAGGCGCAATGGACGTGGTTGTAATTGACTCGGTTGCCGCGCTAGTCCCTAAGGCCGAGATAGAAGGTGAAATGGGCGACGCTCACATGGGCCTTCAAGCGCGTCTGATGTCGCAGGCCCTGCGAAAGCTTACTGCGGCAATTGCACGCTCTCAGGCGGCCGTGATCTTTACCAACCAGATGAGACAGAAGATAGGAATAATGTTTGGCAATCCGGAAACAACCACGGGCGGGAACGCCCTGAAGTTCTATGCTTCTTTGAGGCTGGACATCCGCCGTATAGGGCAAATCAAGGACGGCGAGGCCATTGTCGGATCCAGAACAAGGGTCAAGGTGGTCAAAAACAAATTATCTCCGCCTTTTCAGCAGGTGGAATTCGACATCATGTACAATGAAGGCATTTCAATTGCAGGAGAAATCCTGGATTTGGGAGTCGAGGCAGCCATCATAGACAAGTCCGGCGCATGGTATTCCTACGGCGACGAACGCATTGGCCAGGGCCGGGAAAACGCAAAACAGTTTCTCAAGGAAAACCTGGAAATCATGTACGCCATTCGTGCTCGGCTCTTGGAACAAAAAGGTATCGTGCTTGCCGCCCAATACGAGCCCGGTGACGACCTAGAAAGTGCTTTGGAAGTCGGGGATTGAAATGGATCTTGATGAAATTCTGAAAAAAGCGGTTGAGATGGGGGCCTCCGATGTCCATCTGAAGGTGCCTCTTCCTCCGGTGACACGCACCAACGGCGTGCTCGCGCCCATGAGAGGGGAAGACAGGTTGACGCCGGACGAGATCAGGCGAGTGGCGCTTTCGGTCATGAACGAGCGTCAGCGTGAGATTTTTACTAAGACCAAAGAGCTGGATATGGCCTATGGCGTACCCAAGTTGGCGCGATTTCGCGTCAACGTCTTCTCCCAGAGGGATTCCATAGCCATGGTGTTTCGAAGCATTCCATCGGAGCCGCCTATGGTAAAGGACCTCACCCTTCCTCCCATTGTGGAGAAGATAGCGATGGAGAATAGAGGAATGGTCCTCGTCACGGGTACCACAGGGTCCGGGAAGTCCACCACTTTGGCCGCAATGATTAACCATATCAATGCATATCGGAATTGTCACATCGTGACCATCGAAGATCCCATCGAATTTCTGCACAGGGACCGGAAAAGCATCATCAACCAGCGCGAGGTGGGGCAAGATACTCTTACTTTCCAAAATGCTCTTCGAGCCGCACTGCGTGAGGACCCCGACGTAATTCTCGTCGGCGAAATGAGAGATCTGGAGACCATACAAATTGCCATGTTAGCGGCTGAGACCGGACATCTGGTCTTCAGCACCCTGCACACGTTGGATGCGACCGAGACCGTAAACCGCATTATCGCGGCGTTTCCGTTGGAACACCAAGGCTCTATCAGATTGCAGCTGTCGGGAATACTCAAGGGAATAATATCTCAGCGCCTTCTGTCGAGAGACGACGGGAAAGGGCGGGTCCCCGCGGTGGAGATCCTCATTTCCACGTCGCGCATTCGGGAGTGCATCAGCGATGAACTGAGGATTCGGGAAATAAGAGACGCCATATCCGAAGGGCACATCAATTATGGCATGCAAACGTTCGACCAGTCGCTGATGCAGTTGTTTAAATCAAAGCTCATCTCATACGAAGCTGCGCTGGCAGCCGCGACTAACCCGGATGACTTCGCTCTCTTTGTCAGAGGGATCAGCGGCACGTCGGAAGGCCGGTGGGAAATGAATGCCTGACGGAAAGTACGCTTCTCCGGCCACGAGGGTGCATTGAGATCTTAACAAACCAGTCCCTCTTCGGGAGGTTAAGCAAGTGACTGAGTTCAGAGTGCTTTTGGTGGATGATGAGCCCGATTTCTTGGAAACGCTCGTCAAGAGGCTCAAGAAGAGGAAACTTGAGGTCTTCTCCGCTTCAAACGGTAAGGAGGCCCTCGATGTCTTGAAGGAGACCCCGGTCGATGTAGTAGTGCTCGACGTCCGCATGCCGGACATGGACGGTATACAGACACTACGGGAGATCAAGAAGATCCGTCCTGGAGTGGAGGTTATAATGCTAACCGGGCATGCCAGTGTGGAGGTCGCTATTCAAGGAATGGAGTTGGGGGCTTTCGACTATCTGATGAAGCCTATGGACATAGATGAATTGCTCTATAAATTGCAGGACGCGTACAAGAAAAAATGGTGCCGCGAAGAAGACGAAGAGTGCCGGATACCCGAATCTTTGTTGGTTTCCACTGATAGATCTTGAGGGGCCGTCCCCGCGCCCTCCTCGGATAATTGACATTTGCCGGCCAAATAATGTACAAACGCGCATACCTCTCTCCGTGGCATAAAAATCATTCATTTTCAAAACGTAAAAGATCCTGACAGTGGCTTGCGTAACCGCCATGTTCTTTTCCAGAGTGTAAAGAATTCTGACAGCGGGGTGCATTGCGATTCCAGGAGGCCCTTGTGGCTTGTGTTCAAATCGCGGATTATTTCAAGCCAGTATCGTCCGCGGTTGTTGGGGACAGTCGTGGCATGACCGTTGCACTATTTACGGCAGCTTAGCCTACCTACAACTCGGCATGGAGGAAGTGGAATGAAATGGGGAAGAGAGCTATATCGGATGTTCGTGATCGCGTCGGCGGCCCATGCTAAATGGGACTATGAGACGTCCATGAACATACTGAGAGACAAGAAGAAGTTGTACCTACTGGGGCTCATGCTGATTCCCGCGTTGCTGACCGGACTCGCGTGCGCAGCAGACCTTCCCCAGTTTCTGGGCGGGTACAAAGCGTACCAGCCCGCCTTTTACGACCCATTCATCTTTGTGATCACCATACTCATCGGTCTGTGTGCAGGATTGATAACCGGCTGTATAGGAGCAGGAGGCGGTTTCATCATAACTCCGGCGCTCATGAGCGTGAATGTTAAAGGGATCTTGGCCGTCGGAACCGATCTCTTTCACATCTTCGCGAAAGCCATCATGGGCACCGCGGTCCACAAGAAACTGGGAAATGTCTCGGTTTCGCTGGCGGTTGCGTTCCTGGTCGGCTCCGGCGGCGGAGTGGTCGCTGGTGGAATGATAAACAGATGGTTGTATGAAAAGGACCCGGTGTTGAGTGACCTTTTCATCAGTGTAGTTTATGTTGTTTTGTTGGGTTTTTTGGGTTTCTACTCCCTCTTCGATTTCCTTAAGCTTCGGAAAGCCCCTGGAGACGTTGGGGCTCACCACGGAGAAAGTGCCCATGGAGACGAGGCCGCCACTGGGAAAGTCGGACTGCCGGCCAAGCTTCAGGCGGCAAATATTCCTCCCACAATAACTTTCGATGAAGACCTGGTACCCGGCGGTAAGAAGATCCCGGCGCTCTTTGTGGCCATTTGCGGAGCTATTGTAGGGTTTGCCGCAGCTATTATGGGTGTGGGCGGCGGATTCCTGACCTTCCCGATGTTTGTTTACATCTTGGGAGTTTCGTCCTTCACCACCGTTGGTACGGACATTCTCCAAATCATATTCACCGCAGGATTCGCCTCAATTGCCCAGTACGCGATTTACGGATTTATTTTTTACACCCTGGCAATGGGCATGCTCCTGGGCTCGCTTATTGGAATCCAGATCGGCGCGCTTACCACTAAAGTGGTCCGGGGCATTTACATTCGAGGATTCTACGCGCTGTCCATTCTCGCGGGGTTTGTTAACCGATTCTTTGCCCTTCCTGAAAAACTCAACCAGATGGAAATAATCAACATCTCAGAATCACTGGCTAAAGGACTGAGTTTCGCCGGCTTAGTGATCTTCTTCGTCGTAATCGGCATCTTCGCCCTGTGGGTCATAGGCAAGTTCCTCGGCAGCACAAAGATATTGAGAGGGGAGGTCTGATAAGATGCTAGTTAAAGACAAAGGATCGTTCATCAAGGGACTCCTTCTTGCGATCACCTTTCTGATCGTGTTGGTTATTATGTTCCTCCCCTATTTCGGCCACGGCGAAAATGCGCTGAGGGCCGCAGACAGGCTATTCAACTCGATTTCCAAGGGTTCGACAAATTATTTTCCCGACATGCTGAAGAAAAACAAGGCATACGAAGGCGTCAAATTTGACGTTAGCGTGAAGTTCAAAGATCAGCAGAGTACCCAACGGGCCTCGAAGTTGCTTACTTCCGCCGGTGCCAAGGCGACGGAAGAAGCCGGACAGCTAAAAATCACCGGCGATTTGGGCGCGGTCATGGGGGCTTCCCTCAAGGATTCGGAAGCCATGTTTAACAATCGTGACGCGGAACTTCAGACAAAGTACGGCTTTCCCGGACGAGAAGTACTCTACTCCTGGTGGGCCACGTTCAAGGAAATGGACAAAGACCTCAAGAGGCAGGCTAAGTTCAAAGAAGCCGCTTTCTTGGGCGACGTGGTGAAGAAAGGCGTGGAAGTAGGCTACAACTTCTTCACAATCGAACCGGAAAGCGCCTCATCTAAGATGGGCATATTGTCGTTCTCGCTGATCTTTTACGTCATCTATACTCTGTGGTGGGGAATCGCGGTACTCTTCCTATTCGAAGGCATCGGTCTGCAAATGAAGGCCGGCGCGAAAAAAGAGGTTTAATAAGAATTTGCCCCCCATACAAATTACTTGCGGGAGAGACCCTTTTGCCAAAAGAGGTTCTCCCCGCAATTTGCTTGTTTGGACGCTCATTCGAATGTAACGGTTCATCGGATGGCCTCCGCCAGTTCCTTCTTCGGCTCTGGTGGGACAGGCATCCTGCCTGTCGCAGAATGACGGGCAAGATGCCCGTCCCACCAACACCGTTCCGGCAGTTATCCCTGGGGACGATAACATCCGCATAATGCATTTGGAGGAACAATCGTCTTTTCCACTTGTCTGTCAAAAAGGCTTCTGTAGTAGGTCACACAACGGTAGACTCAAGAGTCTTTTTGGTTCAAAATTAAACTAATCTCCGGACTGACCGAAAAATGTTAAGGGCAGCGGAACTACACGGATTGCATGCGATCAATGGTCAGATTAGGCAGATTGTTAAGCAAGATCTTCGGTCGCGGTAGGGAAGGTCCGGACGGCTCGACCGTCCAGGAGCTTCGAGCCGCGTTCGCCACACGCTATCACAGCTTCAAACTTCTTCTCACAGCAAACAACAAAGCACTTGAAATTATGAGCGATATGGAGAAGGCTCTGCACGACGGGCAGACCTTCGGTATGGCTTTTGTCAGATCCCATTGCACGGCCGCTTCGGTAAATGTCTTCAAGATCATTAAACACCTCGACGAACTGGCTCCCGGCAAGTATGCCGACCTTTTTGATCGCTTTCGAGCAATTCAAGACCGGATGAACCAGGAGCTGGTATCCAAAAGGACCTCTCCGGGTGACCGGTTGGTATTGCCTTTCTCCTCCATCGACCGGAGCATGGTCGATCAGGTGGGAAGCAAAATGGCCAACGTCGCCGAAATAAGAAATGACATCGGTCTTCCGGTGCCGAGCGGTTTCGTGATCTCTTCACTGGCGTACCAAAGATTCGTGGAACACAACGATCTCCAGACAGAGATCGATCGTCGCATTCAATCTACTAACCCCGAAGGGATGGATGATTTGTACAGATTGAGCGCGGGCATTCAGCAACTGATTATCAGCGCTTCGGTCCCTGAAGAAGTCGAACAAGAGGTCATGGCGGCCTATGACGAGGTGGAACGAGCAACGGCCCCCGGAGTCAGGGTCTCGCTCAGGAGCAGCGCACTCGGCGAAGACGCGGCGGGCACGTCGTTTGCCGGGCAATTCCGTTCCGAACTGAACGTGAGTGCGGAGAACATCATCCAGGCGTACAAAGAAGTTGTCGCGAGCAAGTACGGCCTGCCCGCGGTAACTTACCGGTTGAACCGAGGAATCCCCGACGAGGATGTGGCTATGTGCGTCGGTTGCATGGCCATGGTAAACGCGGCGTCCGGCGGGGTCATGTATTCTTGCAACCCGCTGAATATTCGGGACAAATCGGTCTTCATCAATTCCGTTTGGGGATTGCCCAAGGCCGTGGTTGACGGAAGCGTTGACCCTGATCTTTTTGTTGTGGCTCGAGAGCCTCGATTTTCCATTTCCCACAAGCAAATCAAGGTCAAGGAGCGCGAGTTCGTCTGCTTTCCCGAAGAAGGTGTCTGTCGCATGGATTTGACGGGAGACAAGAGCGCGTCGCAATCCGTAACCGACGATCAAGCGCTGGAATTGGCTTCCATGGCCGTGCGGCTGGAAGAATACTACGGTTCGCCCCAAGATATCGAGTGGGCCATCAACCAGGACGGGGCCATTTACATTTTGCAATGCAGACCACTCAAACAACCGGACGTGAAACGCAGCTCCAGCGTGGCCCTTCCCGTTGAAGTCGGAGAGGATCAGGCCATTGCCAAAGGTGGAGTCACTGCTTCCCCTGGCGTCGCATATGGTCCGGTTTTCATTGTGAAAAATGATGTGGACAAACTGAAGTTTCCACAAGGAGCAGTCCTGGTTACCGCGCAATCCTTGCCCAGATGGGCCCCGCTTTTGGGCCGTGCAGCCGCGGTGGTCACGGAACTAGGTGGTGTGGCCGGCCATCTCGCGAACGTGGCAAGAGAATTCGGGGTGCCCGCGCTTTTCGGAGTCCCGGGCGCCACTGAAACTATGAAGAACGGGGAGATGGTCACGGTGGACGCGGAAGGCGCCACGATTTATCGTGGTCAGATAGAGTCTTTGTTGGCCGGGCAAAAGCCGAAAAAGAACTTGATGGCAGGTAGCCCCATTTATGAAATGCTCGAGCGCGTGTCTGCTCATATAGTCCCTTTGAACCTCTTGGACCCGGACGCTCCGGAATTCCATCCGAAGAAATGTGAGACCCTTCACGATATAACCCGTTTCTGCCATGAGAAATCCGTCCATGAGATGTTTAATTTCGGCAAGGAGCACCATTTCTCGGAACGTTCCAGCAAACAACTCGTATGTGATGTCCCGATGCAATGGTGGATCATCAATCTGGACGACGGATTCAAGCAAGACGTGGAGGGCAAGTTTGTCCAGTTGGACAACATCCTTTCAATCCCGATGGTGGCATTGTGGGAAGGAGCGGTTGCGGTCCCTTGGGCAGGCCCTCCTCCGGTGGATTCCGGCGGTCTCATGAACATTTTGTTCCAGGCCACGACCAATCCTGCGCTGGACCCGTCTATGGATTCGCCGTACGCGGCCCGGAACTACTTCATGATTTCCAAGAATTTCTGCAGCCTCACGTCTCGCTTCGGTTTTCATTTTTCAACTGTCGAAGCCCTTGTAAGTGACCGTCCGAGCGAGAACTACATCAGCTTCTCCTTCAAGGGTGGCGCAGCGGATTATCCTCGCCGGGTGAAGCGAGCGGTTTTCGTCGGCGGCATTCTCGAGGAATTCGATTTCCGGTCCGAAGTGAAGGAAGACAACTGCTTCGCACGCATCGAAGGGCACCCCGAAGAATTCATGAAGGAACGCCTGCGAATCCTCGGGTACCTCATCATCCATACCCGCCAGTTGGACATGGTCATGGCTAACAGCGTTTCCGTCGAACGCTACCGCAAGAAAATCCTCAACGACATCAGATCGGTTATCAACCACCTCCCTGAACCCACCTGCCCTGCGGCTCAAGCCGACGGATCTGCCAATTGACAGCAGCCCTTGTCCACCATATAGCGATAGCCAGATTTGCTGACCGATTCCTGCTCAGCCTCGCGGCAGAGACAAATCGCCAGGACGGTTGACAGCCGGCGATTACACGTGCAATATACGTGCAAGAGCCAAGGGAGTGCTTCCATGCAGAAAAAGCTAACACTGACCATTGATGAAGAAGTTTACGAAGGTCTGCGCAAGGTCATCGGTCCGGGGAAGATCAGCCGATTCGTCGAAGACCTCGTCAGACCCCACGTCGTGAAGAAAGATCTATACGCGGCTTACCGGGAGATGGGCGAAGACGCTGCACGCGAAACAGAGGCATTGGATTGGGCGGAGGCTACTTGCGGGGACGTGAGTGATGAGAAGAGGTGAGGTCTGGTGGGTCAACTTCGACCCTTCCGTGGGCGGCGAAATTCGGAAGCAGCGGCCCGCTGTCATTGTCAGCAACGACGCAGCGAACCAGTTCTTGAACAGGGTCCAGGTCGTGCCCCTCACAACGAATGTGGAGCGGCTGTATCCCAGTGAGGCCTACGTCACCCTAAGAGAGAAGAGGGTCAAGGCAATGGCCGATCAGATCACAACGGTCAGCAAGAAACGCTTGATCAACATGGAAGGTGTGATCGATTCCAGGGACATGCAGGAAGTTGCGAGGGCAATCTCCGTCCAATTGGACCTCTGAAGGGGAAGCTCTCGCCCAGTGATCCGCCAGTCTGCCACAACGTGCTTGCGTTATCTCCTTAGTTGATGCAGAGGGCAAGCAGCCATACACGAGAAGGAGGACTTCGTTTGCGGGGTACTATTCTTCCCTTGGTGTTGTTGGCGCTTATGCTCACCCCATTGGTCCTGACTGACTGTCATGCCCAAAGTCCTGAAGATTGCATAGCATGCTGGAGGCTGAAGGGGGTGCTTGTAAGCCTCAGAGATGGCACTACGATCAAGGGGTATGCTATCTGGAACGACAACTGGGCGGCCTTGGGATTGGGTTCGTATGGTGAGAAGCAGAAGCAAGGACCTGAGATCAAGATCGAATTCCCCAAAGTCATCTTCGACCCTCGGGCCAAGATACCTAAAATCTCCGTCTATACCCACCTCCGTTCAATAAAATATCCAGTAGCGAACGGGCTTGTCACACTCCGAGACCCTGTTCAGGTGAACGCAGAAGACATTAAGGACCTGAAACTCAATCCTGGACCTCATGATGGATACAAGGGAGCAGGGCGTCTGCCTATTGTATCTGAACGAATTGCCGACCTTCTTCAGACCAAGCCATCGGCTTCTTGCCATTATGATGAAGGTGCGGGTGACATGTACTGGGTCTCATATGATAAGAGTTTTGCTGCAGAAAAACTGCAGCGCCTGTGTGAGGAACATAACTCAGATGAGGAACTTGAGAAGAAATTGAAAGCGAGGGACATCTTCAGCCTGTATCATGCTTATGATTAGCCCATCATTGCCGCTCGGAACCCAATACCCTGGCGTTATGTCCTTAGTTGATGCTTCCCCAAATGAAGCCCACTGCCTCCTTGTCCAGCCTGTCGCCGCAAATTTGCAGGACTGGAGTGGGGGTAGCCCCCCACTAAAAGCTGGTTGTTTCAGGATCAATATCGTCGGGGCGAACCATAACCGAAGGCCCCAGGGTAAGGATTGACATTTGGCGGCATCCCGTAGTTGTACATGGGAGTCTGGTAAGGATTCGTTTGATAATGCCCAGGCATGACGGGACCAGGACCGAAACCGGCGTCAGGACCGTAAACGGTGTTCGGTATACCGGGTACCGGCCACTTGGTGACCGTATAGCCCCAACACGTGCAAGCTCCAAATGCCAGCAACGCAAGGATTGTAAAAATTACAGTGGATTTCTTAACCATACCCACATCCTCCTTTCCACAGTGCAATAGCTGGGACCATTCTTGTCATGAATTGGTCCTTCTGGCAACTAAAATTCAGGTCCCCCATCTGAGGGAAAAGGGATCAAGTCCGCTCCAGGCTCATCTCGGTTGTGCAGCCGCGTGTAGGATGCGATGATCGCCCGGAACCACATACTGCTCGCTCATTCTTTCTCCCCCGCCTTCATGCATTCCTCCAGGAGCCTTCCATCCGCGGAGAAACAGCTCCGGTCCCTACCCGTTGCTTTTGCCGGGTACGATAGGAACCTCGATTCATCGGCCTGCGGCACGACTTCCGCAGCTTGTTCCTGCCCGGCTCCCAAGTGCCTTTTGTAAACGTACCGACTGCTAACACCGCTCGGATGCGCTCCCTTGATCGAAACGGCCGAAACCGTTTGCCCATCCCGGTCGTAATGGATGCGCACATCGCACCTCTCCGATGTGCCTTGCCATCCGTAATAAGGACCCAGGAGATGAGTCAAGCTCTCGGGCGGCGCCTGAGTCCCATTGTTCGGATCCTTCCGATACTTATCATAGGCCTCTTGCACGCGGGCTAACTCCTGACCGGCCATGCGATCGCAGGCCGCTCTCTTGTATGCGACGTAGTACGGGATAGCTATGGCCAAAATGATGCCCAAAACTGCCACAAACACCATTCCCGCGGCCACGACTATCAATGCGACCAGCCATCCGGACTTTGGCGCGGCTTCGGAGTATTTGTCCGGCAGGAGCAGCATGATCAAGAGGCCTATAAGACAGGGGACGAGCCCTAGAAGCGCGTATGCCCCGTGGTATCCCTTCTTCTTCGCGAGACAATAGAAACCCCAGAAATAAAGACCGATACTTACGGCACTTAGGATCATGCCAACAACCGCATACAGGTCGCCGAACTGCCCAAGGATTGATCCGAAGATGCTGAGCACAATACTGAGGCAGATACCCATGGCAGCATTGCGAGAATACCGCCGGGCCACCTCATCTGGTAGCACCGGTTGGCCTGAAGCCGTGGGTACTATTGGAACTGCTTCTCTGCTGCGTGCCGGGGAGGGTTCCAGTGGGGCTTGGGCAGGCGGTTCCTCGTCCAGTTCGATGGTTCCGGACAAGGCCTTCTTGCGCGCGTCAAGCTCAGATTGAGCAATCTGACCTGCCTCCACCAATTTGGTGAACAGGATTTCGAGCTGCTTACCGCTCAGTCCGTACTTCTCCGCAAGCTCGCGGTCGGACAAGCCTGATTTGATGTCCGCCAGAGCTTCGGAAACCGAAATCTTCTTCCTTCCCTCCCCCATGCGGTCCCCCTCTGAAAAAAATCAACCTGATTTTCAACGGAAATGATGAATTGATCAAAACCCGAGAATGACAGCAAGGTCAAGAAGAATGTTGCGGGCGAGGTTATCATCCAGCCGGGACAAACCGGGGGACCGCCCGTTACTGCAAGTGGCAGCGACTAAGGTGTGGTGGTCGGCGGGAACCGTATCGTTCGAGTTGCCTCGCTCTTTTCGCGCTAGCGATGCGGTTTACTTCGCTTACCACATCCTACGAGCGTTATGCGATGCATCGGTCATGCGCGGCGAACCCTTACCACGTTCCTTTTATCGCGCATCGTCCGGTGTTGTGTGATAGAATTCCGTCCGCGGTAGTCCCTTGGGCTGGCCGCGACGGGTTCATACGATTTTGCTTCAAACAGACAAATTATGGGGGAAGCCTCTCTTGTAAGGAAGTTCTCCCGTGCGCGTTTCAAGAAAATCCGTAGCTTGCCGGCTGGGCAGCATCCGCCGACGGCGGATGCTGCCCAGCCGGCCATGATACAGAAGTTTTTGGAGAGGGGTGCGGGGAGAACCTTTTTACAAAAACGTTCTCCCCGCACTTTACTCTTTTGAACGCACATCGCTATCAAGGCGAACACAGGGGCTCATTGTGCTTGCGCGTGTGCATTCAGGAACTCTCATCGGAATCGACGCCCATCCTGTCGAGGTTGAGATCGACGTGTACCCCGGCGGCCTGCCGTCCATTGCCGTGGTGGGTCTGCCGGACAATGCGGTCAAAGAGAGCAGCGCGCGCGTGAAGTCCGCCATCGTCAACAGTGGATACCCCTTCCCTTCTCGTCGGATCACGGTGAACCTCGCACCCGCGGACCTCAAGAAAGAAGGCTCCGGCTTTGACCTGCCTATCGCGATAGGAATTCTGGCCGCTCTGAATATGCTCCCGACCGACAAGCTGAAAGATTACATCCTGGTGGGCGAGCTTTCCCTGGACGGACGAGTGAAGTCGGTCAAAGGCGCGTTGTCCCTTGCGCTGGCAGCCCGAGATCTAGGCTTCAAGGGCCTTATCCTCCCGGAGGTGAATGCCCGAGAAGCCGCGGTCGTGGAAGGAATCGACGTGCTGGGGGTGTCAAACCTGTTGACCACCACCGGGTTTCTTATGGATCGCGTGCCTCTTGAGCCTGCCAAACAGAAGCCCGAGGAAATATCTCCTCGTTTCGGAAGATATCCTGTCGATTTCAATGAAATCAAAGGACAGGAGTTCGCTAAGAGGGCCGTTGAAGTGGCTGCATCCGGCGGGCACAATGTGCTGGAGTTATGTCCTTATATAAGAGCATCTTGAACTTATAGCTATTTGATATGACCTCGCATTATTTTCAGAACTACCCAGTCTCTACCTAATACGGTTGTCGTCGAGCCTGCTTGATAGAGGCACATAACACTTTTGAGCCTGCCTCCGCCACTGTCTTCCTCCAGCGCTTCCTGCTTAGACGAGCCGCTGAGTTGCTCCGACGCGAGATTGACGTCGAGGATGTTCATATCGAGGTAGCACATTGCCCCCTCTTCTGGTGCTTTCCACGACAATTGAGGAATTCGGCTCAGATCCACGATTTTTCGTCATGCCAAAAGGATCGCTCGAACCGGAGAAGATTCACAGCCTTTGATCTTCACTGGAAGGCAGATCAGGGTGTAGCGCCCAGGTGGGACTTGCGAGAGATCAGTGCCCTCCAAGATCAGTAAGTTGTTTTCCAGGAGCTTTCGATGTACGGGAAACGCGTTGTCTCCGTATCGTTCAATGGTGATGTAGTCGATCCCCACTAGCGCGGCCTCTTTCTCGATACAGAGATCTGCTGCGTCAGAGATCATGTAGACAAACTCCTCTAAGAACAGTGCACAGCGGCACCAGCCCTGCCGGGAATTCTCTGTCTTGAACAAGAGGGCATCCCCAGGCTCAACAAGGAGATTTTCCAGCTCGCAGGGGCGGATCGCTTCCTTATCCTCAATTTCCACAACACTCGCGGGAAGGATGAAATCCGTTACAGAGTACTGATCAACCGTCTTCCCGCCTAATACGAAATGAGCTGGGAAATCAACGTGGGTCCCGCAATGAGGGCTCATCGTGAGCTTGGAGAGATTGCAGAGGTCACCGTCTTTGAGTTTACGTATCAACTCCCTGGAATAGGGCGTATCTCCAGGATAGTCTATGGACTCTTCGCCCAGAACTACACTTATGTCGTAAGCTCGTCGATTGTCCAACATCTTAGCCCTAGCCTCAATTAATTCTCGCAGTGACCCTTGGGTCTAGGAGATTTCCCGCAAAGGGGACAGCATCCTTGGCGATCGTGATTTAATTTCTGCCAGCGGTTCTTTTTCCATTACCCGGAACACGGGCAGTCCCTCTGACCCCGACGAGTTCCTTGTGTTTCCTCGCACAGACCTGATGGAGGTAAAACAGTCGTCAAGTAGCTGTAAAAGTCTATACTCGCGATTTTGCCAATGTACTTCACCGAACGCACATGGTCAAGCACGGTTGTCTTTATGCAAGCTAGCGGCTAGCATTCAGAACGATGGAGAAGAAAGCGCAACACAATTGACAGGCCCGGTCAAAAGGTTTAACAATAAAATATTGGTTTCACGAAAGGTGCTCCAATTCATGGTCACAATCCCAGGTTCCGAAATTATTCGGTCCCATGAATCTCCAAAGCGCAAGCAGCAATCTCTCCGGTTTCATCCAGGTCTCAAAGGACCCTTTTCTTCCAGATGAGAATCGTGCTCCACCACCCGCTACCCTTTGGCCTTTGGCGCATGACTCTGCCCTGACCATTTGAGTTTAGGGGAGTGACAAATCGCCCAAGCGGCCGTACGCGAACGGAGGCATTTACTGTGATTTCTTCAAGGATACCGGGCCTGACATCGGCAAAGCAGATTGCGACTCATACCACGCAGATCTTGCGGAACGTCAGACTCAGCAGGTTTCGGGACCACTGGACATCATGGCGGCACCACCGCCGAGCGAAGCGTCACTTTTCCAATTTGAGGTCAAGGTTCAAGGAATCACGGTGTTTCGTAATTGGCAATGGACCGAGTTTGAACAACCTGGACTTGACACTGCTGAGGCGAGAACTCACTATTGGGTCCAATGGCTTGTTCCTCCACCATAGCAAGATGGGGTTTTATCCTACCTTTTATACGGTTACCAATTACCTCATAGCGGAACAAATGGGGTCACAAATCGCGGATCTTCCACAATCTATTAAGATATTTCCCAGCTTTTTGGCGGGGTACTTCGGGCGAGCGAGAGACGAGGTCATTTTCTTGAGAGCGATCACTGGGTACACGTTTTCTTCTGATGTTACGCAGTGGGTTAGCTGGCAGTCGACGGTTACCTTTTTCAATTTGCAGATCGCCTTTTCGCTGGGATGCCCCGAGGTCTATTTGATTGGCGTAGACAACGACTACGTTCAGCAAGGAGAGGGTGAGGAAGGCGACATCATTGTTCAGGACGATTCGGACCCAAATCATTTTCGCGCCGACTACTTTGGACAAGGCTTCATGTGGCAGCGAGCCGATACGACCAACATGACGAGATGTTACGTCTTGGCCCATGAAGCATTCAACAAGAGCGGCAGGATCATACGGAACGCCACAGCCGGTGGGAAGCTTGAGGTCTTTCCAAGAGTAGACTACCGGACCCTTTTTTGAGCGGGCGCTCGGGCCAGGGAACTCATAATGGCAAATGCTGGAGACAAATTAGTGCATCCCGTTCCTGACCTTCAAAGCTCTTTTGGGTGCGTGACCCCGCCTCGGTTCACCATCATTACGGCCACGTATAACGCCGAACAGACGCTCCAGCGATGCATTGATGGCGTTGCGGCTCAACGATATCCGTTCAAAGAGCATATCATAATTGATGGGGCCTCTCGGGACAATACTGTCTCAGTAATAGTGAGGAACGAGCACCAAATAGCTTTCTGGTTGTCTGAGCCTGATTTTGGAGTCTATCATGCGTGGAACAAAGGATTGAAGCAATCCAGTGGCGACTGGATTGCTTTTCTGGGAGCCGATGAATGGTATGTCGACGACGCTGTTCTAGAGTCAGTGGCTGTCGAGATAAAGAAACCGGATCGACACGAGCCAGCCGTTTATGGCTGCACTCAGTTTGTCCATTTGTCTGGTAAGGCTGCTTGGTTACAGGGGGAACCCTGGGTCAAGGCTCGGCTTTGGCTGCCTCGCTGTACCCCTATCCCCACCGCGGCCACGTTTTTTCATCGAAGCCTTTTCGACCGATATGGAGAGTTCAACGAGGACTTTCGAATCTGCGGTGATTACGAGTTCATGTTGAGGTTTCTGCCAGAACATGGAGCCCGATTCATACCTGGCATCACTGTTTTCAGTGCGGTAGGTGGACTAAGTCTCTCCCGTGAGAACGAGGTGACTAAGATACTGGAGATTGCCCGTTCGAAGCGGCTTCACGGTTTGCCTGCCTACTCCCTACCACTCTTTCGGCAAGTGGCGGAAGCCTATGTAAGTGCATTGCTGCCAAAGATTGTGGGGAAGCGGCGAGCTGCGGCAATTCGCGTGGTCCTCCGCAAGATGTGTGACCGTCCGCCCCCCCTATTTGAAGAATGACGTCAGCTTTCTGATTACGGTGTTGGTATTTAGAACAGTCCCGAGACCCCGTTTCGCCGATTTTATGAATTTTGGACGCGGAAAAAGGATTGAGCGGCCCTTTGGATCAAGGCTTAGGCGCTACACATGAACAAGAGCACGGTTGACCTCATTATCCCATGTTACAACACGGGCCTGTATCTGAGACAGGCCGTTGGTTCAGCCCTGGCCCAGACATATCCGCACGTAAACATCCTGGTAGTGGATGATGGTTCGACTGATAGTACCAGAGAAATTGTCGAATCCTACGGGGAAGGGGTAGGATATTTCCATCAAGAAAACAAGGGACTGGCTGCCGCTCGAAACATCGGGATGACACAAACCCGCGGTGAGTTCGTCTGTCTTTTGGATGCTGACGATGCCCTCTCAATTGTAAGTGTGAAATAATTCGTGGACGAGAGTGAAGGTATTCCAGGGGAGTTTTTCCTCCTAGTGCTTGATGTGGTCTTTCGGGGTTGTAGTAGTAGATGTGTTGTTAGAGTTCTCTTTTGAACTCTTCTTCAGTTTCAAAGGTTGTTCATTCGACAAGATCCTCATTGAGTGTTCCCCAGAGTTTTTCCACTTTTCCATTGGTTTGGGGACGATAGGGCTTCGTGTAGGGGCGTTTGACCCCATTTCCTCTAGCATTCTTTCAAATGGATGGTGTTCCTTTTTTTGGGATTCTTTCGTTCCAAATTCAGGCGAACAAGCTCCTGCATAAAGATTCCACACCGCACCCTATGAGCACTTTTGCGGACTCGAATTCAGTCGTTCTTACTTCTCGCAGGCTGGCGATATCTCCTCGGTCTTAATTACGATCATTCTATCCTTTGTAATTATCACGGGAAGATGTTTTGAGGCTAATCCCCACAGGCACGTACTGCGGGTCCCACATACCCCACGGCATACCGTTGGTTCCAGATCTGAAATACTGCAATGACAGCCATTTCTCCAAGTACTTTGGCTTCTTCAGTTCCGCAAGGATTTTGGGGAATTCACTAAAGTTTGTGTGATAACCCGGTCTCAATGAATAAGTGCGCTGCGCATCCTCCTCGTTCAGCAGCCAACTGTGGCTTGGTTCGTGGAACGCGCTGTGTGGATAGGATGCGCTGACAGTGAGGTGCATCCATGCTCCAGGCTTGAGAACTCGTCTGAATTCCTCAAGGCATACAGCGACCTCCTCTGGCAGATTGTGCTCCAGTGCAGATACGGAAACCACTGCGTCTACTGACTCGTCGGGAATCTTGTTCATGGAGTTCAGACTAGTATAGTAATAAACTATCTGCGGTTTGTTGCCGGGTCCCTGAAGGACACTTTGGGGTTCAAGTTCGTAGGACTGAGAGAGAAGACCCTCAGAGTATTCGCCTTTTGATCCTTTCCGCTGAGGATGGCGCTTCAGTAAATAGTCGACGGACTTTCGCGGGATATCCCTCAGCGACGTATCCAGAACCCTTGTCAACAATGAAACGCGGGGTCTGTTTGAGCCAATGTCATTCCTCTGTCGATCGTGAGAGACGTGGCTCTTGTACGAATGCTCAATAGCTTTGCCAGCATTGATTTCGGCTACTTGATAGAGCCGTGGAGCGAATTCCGGGATTCTGCGATCCATCATGTCGGCACTGATGACGGTATAGTCTCTGTCTGCGAGCACGTACTGCAGCAGCCCATTGCCCGCCCCAGCGTCAAGGACTACTGATCCAGGTCGAACCTCCAATTCCTTCAAAATCCAGACCATGTCCAAGACATAATGCCAACCGAGAGGTAGACTGAGTCGGGATGAACCTCCCAGGATTTCCAGAGCGAGGTTCGGATAATCATCAATGATGCGTTCTGTGAGCAATTCGATCTTATCGGGGCGATCGGAAAGTGCTGAGCCTGACATAGACGCCTCTTACGCGATCATGGACCGGACGTTAATCGCCAACTGATCTATCGTGCCCTGGGATTCCCGGCATCCCTCAATCTTCGGTTCAGTAGAACATGACATCATTCCTCGATGACACTGTCTTGCGAGAATTGCCATGTGCAGGTTTCGGCATATACCCCGAAATGGAGACTCGGTCCACCGTCCTGAAGCGGGCGCGGTGTCACTACTAATGGATCCAAAACCTTACGGTAGATGTAACCAGGCCCGTCGTGAATTGCCAGACAGGGCACGTATTGACCCGGAATGAGCGAAATCCTTTGAATGGTGAGCCGGCAAGTGATCAATCCCTCTCCATCGACAATAATTCTGTGACCACTCGAATCACTGTTGCAGGCCGTAAGCAGGGTTCCATCAGTTGACCAAAACGGAACCCCAATGGCTAGTCGTTTCGTTGGAGTGTGGAGGCGAAAAGACAAACGCAGGCACAGATCATCGAACATGCCTACTGAAGTGAAGCCGTCGATGCGGTCTGCGATCCAATCACATCGGATGTGGGAAATTCTCTGTGCATCGTGGTACTCGGGACCAAAGAGACTCTTCGGAACCCTCCCCCCATCGAAAAGAGCAAGAAAGCCGGGATCTTCAGGGAACGAGAGATCGCCGCGAGAATTAGTTGGCTGGTTACGGATCCCCGGCTCATACCTGCTCTCTACCATCCTCACCATTGCCTGCTGTGGTGGACCGTCAAACAGAATCTTCCCCCTGTTCAAGACAATGACCCTGTCGCAGAATCGTGTGACGGTGGGCATGGAGTGAGAGACCAGAATCAAGCCCACCTCATTCTTGATTTCGCTAATTTTTTCAAGGCATTTCTGCTGAAACTCGAAATCTCCCACAGCCAGGATTTCGTCTGCGAGTAGGACGTCAGGCTTTTGAAAAACGTGAATGGCGAACCCGAGGCGCACGATCATGCCTGAACTGTAACTTTGAACAGGCGAGTCGATAAACTTGCCGATGTCGGCAAATGCAACGATTTGGTCGAAGATCCGGTCAACCTGCTCCTTGGTCATACCCAAAATGGAGGCGATAATATAGATGTTCTCTCTGCCTGTGAGGTTCGGTTGAAAGCCGGCTCCGATTTCAATGAGCCCTGCCACTGTGCCCTTGATGGCTACCCGTCCTCGATCGGGCAGAAAAATGCCGTTGACGATTTTGAGGAGGGTACTCTTGCCCGCTCCGTTGCGTCCGATTATACCTAGTGTTTCCCCTCGTTTCAGCTCAAAGGATAGGTCATCGAGTGCCCAAAACTCACCGGCCTCAAGTCTATCAGTTTGTGAGGGAAGCCCAAAGAATTCCCTGAAAAGCCTCCTTGTCCCGTATTTCAACACGTCTTTCAGGGAGTAAGAGAATTTCTTGCTCACCCCTTCTACTTTGAGGATGACCTCCGAGTCTGCCGCCTCCTTTAAGTCTTTCTCGGTCGTGGTCGAGGGTCTAGAGCTTGTCATCGATCACGTGCTCCATGATGTAAAAAAGTCGTCCGACCGCAAACAAAAAGAGAACGGACAGGCTCGAAGTCAATAAGAAGAGACCAGGCTTCGACGGAATGCCCAGAAAAAGCGTTTCCCGGATGCCGTTGACGAAAGTGTTCATGAAATTGAGGCTGTTGACTGTTCCTATCAGTGCCTCATCTGGCATCATGAAAATCACGGAGGACACGAACATCGCGTACGTCAATGCTACATCGACCAGTTTCTGAACATCCCTGATTACCACGTTTACCAGTGATGCCAACATGGCAATACCGAGGGTCACACAGAGGAGTGGAATCAGAGCGGGAAGCAACAGAACCACCCCCAACGCCGAAGGGGCAAGACCACACCATAGCATGGCAAGCACGATGAGGAGGCTTCTTACAAGCGTTTCAAAGAATACGCGCCCCAGGCTCGAACATATGATGGCAATCTTAGGCACTCGGATTTTGCCCAACATAGCCTTGGACTCAAGCAGTTTGGACATTGCGAAGCTGATCCCATCTGAGAAAATTTTCCACACACTGAGTCCGACAAAAACGAATAGGACGTAGGGTATTCGGGTATCTCCGGGAAGCAAGACACCGATAGCACTCATAAAAAGATAAATAAGGACCGGGATCAGCGGCATGATGACGGACCACACAATGCCTAAGACGGATTGCTGATACTGCGCTTTGAAGTCCTTGAGGAAGAGCTGCCATATGAGAAAACGGGAGTTCAGGAGATCTCGCAAGAGGCGAGTCCATGCCTCGAATATTCCTGCACGGGAACGCATGTCCGATGTGTAGACCGTCCAGCCTTGGTCAACGGCGGAATCACCTGTGCGATCATTCGGACCTCTTCCTTGCATTGTGATCATTCCGTACTCAGCCTTGCCAAAGCCCCCCCATCAACCACAAGGGTCTGTCCTGTTATGAACGAGGCTTCCTCAGCCGAACCAAGAAAGCAAATCGCCTTTGCGATCTCTTCAGGACTACCTATTTTCTGGAGCGGCGTTCGTGAGGCGAGGCATTGCAGCCGTTCTTCAGCCGTCCCACCATCGAGATCGCGTTGCCTAAGACTTTCCAATATCATGGGGGTGTCTACGGCACCTGGGAGTACGCAGTTCACCCGTATTCCGTACTCGGCCAGTTCCAAAGCCAGAGCGCGAGTCAACGAAACTAGTCCTCCTTTTGAAGCTGCGTAGGCAGCCATCCCTTTGGTAGTTACTAGGGCATGAACCGACGCCACGTTTACAACGCTTCCGCTCGGGGCTCTTTTTAGAAGAGGCAGAGTTCCCTGCGTCAAGAGAAATGGTCCTGTTAGGTTAACCGATAGCACTCTGTTCCACAGTGCGAGAAACTCGGTTTCAGATCGCGAGTGAGGACAAACGCCCGCGTTGTTTACGAGCACGTCAACCATGTCCGTCTGAGCCTCCAGGTGTTGCAAAACTCGCTGTACGTCATCCGGACTGGCTATATCAGCCTGGATGAATTCAAGACCTTTCGGAGCCGGAGCAGGGAACGTAGGGAACATATCAACCCCAAAAACTCTGAACCCCTTGCGCAGGAACTCAGTGGCAGAGGCAAGTCCAATACCACTGCTCGAACCCGTGATGATGGCTGTACGCTGCATCGTCAACTTTCCTTTTCAAGCTCCTCCATAAGGTGGAGCAAAGTGCTTTCATGAATTCTGTCGGCGGTAGACGGATCGCCATTGGCGTTGTGTGGAGACAGGATCACATTATCCATTAATCGCAGCGAGCTGTCGAAGGGCAGCGGTTCCTCTTCAAAGACATCCAGACCTGCGCCCGCCAGCTTTCCTGAATGGAGAGCATCCACCAAGGCTGGCTCTTCCGTGACGGGACCCCGACAGGTGGAGATGAAGAAGCTGCCAGTCTTCATGAGGCCAAATGTGTGGGAGTTCATCAGATGGTAACTCGTCGGATTCAGATCGCAATTTAGACTTACAAAGTCCGATTCGGAAAGAAGCTCTGGGAGACTACAAGGAATAAGTCCTGTCTCGTCGAGGAATTTGATGTCGATGGGTGCAATGTCGTTGCCGACAAGGTTCAATCCGAATCCTCCAGCCCTTCGCGCCACAGCCTTACCGCAGTTGCCGACTCCCACAATACCTAGCCTTAGTCCCTTCAATGCGAAACACGTTCGTTTCTCCCAAATCCCAGTCCTGATGTCTTGGTCCTGCAGGTGCAACCCCCTGGAGAAAGCCAGTATGAAAGCAAAGACCGTGTCTGCTACGGGCTCACTGAAGGCACCCGGCGTATTTCGCACCGCAATACCGAGACTTAAGGCAGCCTCCTTATTTATGGAATCTATCCCCGTACCCCATTTTGAGATTACTCTAAGTCGGCGGGCACGTCTCAATACTGTCTCGCTGAATTGGTCATCACCACAAATGACCCCGTCATATTCCTCGATGATCGGAATGAGCGCCTCTTCCGAAAGTCTTTCTTGCACAGGGGCCAAATCCACATCCAGCCCGAGTTTCTCCATCCGCTCTGCGTACCGAGGGTACACTTTCTGAAAATAAGGAGCGGTGACCAGCACTCGCCATTTCTTTTTAGCCATAGAACGATCTCTGTTTGTCAATACTTCGGAAGCCTTGTTCATAGGGGGCCTAAAGACCCATGACTCGACATTGTGCTTACGCAGTTAGTGCGAGACCTTGATCTTCTCCAATCCAGAAGCTTTCATCGACTCTACATCTGGAGTATCTCCCCTCAGTTTATGAAGGTATTCGGCGATTTTAAAATCCAACTCATCGTCAATGTCCCAAGCCTCCTCTCTGGGAATTTGAAACATTAGAGGCCGTTCACCAATGCGTCTATTGAGTCGTCTCAATGCCTCAGCCTGAAACAGGTACATATTGGAATTCTCTTCGTATACGGGTTCCAGATCCTGAGTCCTCAGTAGCACCTGGGGATCGTGGTTGATCGCCTTGCCATCGCTGGTCCAAAGGCGCGTTTGAAAGGACGTAACCCCAAAAAGCGAATCGTATTCCGGCTGACCGAGGAGACTCTCTATTGCCCGAGTCACCGTTTCAGAACGCAGTAAGGGATTAGTGGCATGAGTTTGCAGATACCAGTCAGCCTTCACAAATCCTACGTCGTGAAGGAGAATGTCGGTCATTGGCGTCTTGTCAGAGCACAGGGGTTGAGGTCTATGTATGATTCTGACCCTTTTGAAGGCCCTTGGGAGTTCTTCCATAAGAAGTTCGGAGTTAGTGTTTACGTAAATCTCCTCAATATAAGGGCAATTGAGCAGTGTGGCCATGATATGCCAGTACAAAGGTTTCCCGTTGAAAAGTCGGATGTTCTTGTTGGGCACCCTTTTGCTGTCTGCTCGCATGGGAACCAACGCAACAATTCTGGGGTTACGTTTCTTGACCTGAGCTATCCTGGGCGCGGAGGATACATGCTGCTCTTCGGACCCACTGGAATTGTCCAAGAAATTGGGATAAAAGAACTGCATCTTGATACGCTTGCCCAATTCTCCCTTGATCCGGTATCCACTGAAAGTACCTGTGAACTGGTCCCAGCGCGTTCGCAGAATCTGGGTCGTAGTCATGCTCAGCAGCCCATCATGATAAGCAGCCACAAGGTCCGATAAGCAGTTGGAAGCATAAAGCCAAAACATTTCCAGAAGACCCAAATGGGATTCCGGAAAGATTCTTTTCAGCGCAATGGCTTCTCTCTTATAACGATTGAACCTCTGAGTGGAGGATTCATCGTGGACGTGAACGATTTCGGCCTCAGCGCAGTACGCTAAATAGAAGCCTGCTCCAACAATTCTTTTCGCCCAGGCAATATCCTCAAGGCCGGTCAGCTCTTCATCGTATGGGTATTCTTCCCACAATTCGCGGCGGATAGCCGCACAGGCGTTGTTGCAGAACGGGTCCTTCTTCAAGGGAACCGATGTATCGGGATATAGTTTTTGAAAAATGCGGTGCTCGAAATAGGCTGTCACCTCATCGCCTCGTTGCTTCCCATACACCAGCCCGACTTTGGGATCGGCAAACATCCCGATCAAATGCTGCAACCAGGTAGTGGAAGTGGGGTAAACGTGGGCACTGACAAAGACCAAGAATTCACCTCTGGCATTGCGGCATCCCAGGTTTAGTGCCCGCCCAAAGGAAAAATCCTCTGGCGCTATTCTCAGGATACGGACTTCGTAGTCGCGAACGATGTCCAGAGTACGATCCGCGGAGCCCGAATCGACTATTATTATTTCATAGTCTTTTCTGTCTTGCGCCAGTACAGCCTCAAGAAGCCTGCGTATGTGCCGGTCTTCATTGTAACATCGTATAATTATTGAGATGGTTGGGTCCGCCACACCAGTCACTTTGGACGCCTCAACATTTTCTGCCCTCTTTCACGCTCTAGACAACTGGATACCATTCCATTTCTCTCGGGAACCTTCCTAGGGAAGCCAATCCTTTCCAGATACGGGATTAGATCTATCTACGTGGTGCCCTAATTTATCTCCAGCAAGCCGCCTTCCTCTGTCATCACGCTTATTTTAGCATACCTTCCCATGAAAGTCCCCTGACAGGCGTACACGACCGGCTCCCTGGAGGATTTGAGCCAGCACCTTGTGGCAAACCTGCCCGCAGGTCCATCAAAGAGGCTTCTTGGTATCCACGAGCAGCGCGCACCGTCAGACGTAAGTTCCAACACGCTGAAATGCGGACCTCGTGGCAAATATGCCACGTGGGAGCCCTTTGAATTACAGCGCGTATCTTCCTCGTTTCCACCTGCCCATCTCCTCACGAGCAACATCCCCCTACGTGCATTTTCTTTCACAATTATCAGGTTCCAGAGCGTGAAAACGCGCAATCAGTGCTAGGAGTACTTACAGGGGCTTAAAGAGTATTAAGAGGCCTTTTGTGGTAAGCACACGATTATTTACTTGACAAGTATGAAGTAATTATGATATCTCTAGTATCTCAAGGAGAATGTAACATATCTTGAGGTTATGGGAGGCATCAAATGGTCAAGCGTGAGAAACTAACGGACGAGGAGATCGAAGTACTGTCTGAGACCCCGGCAGGTCAAAAAGCCCTAGCATTACTCGCAACCCTTGTCACCGATAAATTCATTTCGGGCCTTGTGGACGACGTGGCTCAACTCATCAGAGTGTACCTGGACGATGATCCTGAAAAACCTCTTGATGTTGACGAATTGCTCAAAACAGATGCTTGCAAGACGATAATGTGCTTTATCCTCTGCAATGTCGCTAATAACTTAGTAGCCCAAGGAAAGCTTGAAATGAGGGAAGAAGGTGGCAAGGGGCATTACCAGTGCTACCTGAAGAAATAAGGTAAAGGGGCACGCCTTACTCGGCAGGGTTCGGCATAACCAGTTTGCGGTGGGGTCTCTGCTTTCATCCTCCCCTTTTGACCCCTCCGCACTGTTTTCACTCTAAGGAGGTTAAGAAATGAACAAACAAGCAAGGGTCAACGCAGCACTGGAGGTATTCAGGGGAGAGCTGGAAGACTTGATCGTTCAGAATCCCCACTTGGACATGCCTTTCTTTGCCGGTGAGATTTCAATGGACGGCATGGCTGACGTCAATTGGCACCTTATCCATCTGCTGGTCCAGGATTTGATTGACAAGGGGCAGTTGCCAACGGCTCCAGAAGGATTTGAGGAGGGACCCTCTGGTGTAGGAGGGACTCCATTAAACGCCGGAGAGGAACGGAGGATCAAGGAGGCTATAGAATACCTGGAGACGGAGACTCCTCTCACGCAATTTGTCCTGGATGGGGCTTTCACAATGAAAGAGATTGTCGGGATGGTTGCTTTGTCATCCTCCATTGTCGTGGCAGATCATTGCACCCACATACTGGTTAAGCGGATGTACGACCAGGGCAAGATAAAGGAATACCCTGAGGGTTATCAGCGCGGCTATTAACGGTTCCGGCCCTGCTCCTGCTTGGGAATATCTCAGACAGGAGCGGCTTAGAGTCGAAACACTTATGGTGAAAAGGAGGCTGCGATAGCCATGACGATCAACAAAGACATTGGGCCACAAGTTAGAGCATACGCTCGATCGCTAGAACAGGAAACGGGTTGCAAGGTTTTATTCAGGCGCAAGGACTTATGGGCCGGTCGGGCAGGAATGCAAGCAGGCTCGGGAATATTCGCATGCGTGGATATTACCTGCAATCCGAGAATAGCGACAGTTTCCTATGACCCGACTCAGCAGGATAGAAAGACCATTCAACCAATGCTTGCCCATGAGGTTGGACACGGCTATTTGTGGTTCCGAGACGGGTTTTACTTGATGAATTGGAATGCATCGATTTCTCCCCGCATGAAAGAGTTGGGTCAAGGATGCCTCGATATGGTTATGGACATTGCTGTTGATACGCTAATAAAGAGAGACGGTTTTCATCCCTGGATGCCAAAACTTATCAAGAGAATGCAGGAGGCTATCAGTGTCAGAGCCAGGGGCGGGGTTTACGTTTCAAACTCCTGGGATGTAATATACGAGGTTCTACACAGGCGGCTTGCTCTGGAATATATGACCATTGAACATGATCAGATACCTGTTTTTGACCGGTATCTCCAGGTGTGCCAATCCAATCTGCCGTCCAGCATCATCGACGGGGTTGAAAAGCGGTTCAATCTAATTCAGGAACACAACATTTTTGATCCAGAGGGAAACAAGGCAGCAGTTGAGGCACTCCTGGACGTATTTGGTATTAAGGAACACTTCTGGTTTTGCACAGTGGATGAAGACCCGTATCAAGCCAGTGAACTGAGGAAAGGCATTAAGTAAGAACAAGGAGGATTTAGAGTTGCAAGCAGCACAAGCACAAAAAGACAGCTACGACACCTATTCAGGCTCAATTCTGTACCCGAGGACTGCGGCCTTCCACGGTATTGACTGCCGCCTCGGAATGCGTTGGTATGATGACGAGTCCATAGATAACTGCATTACAGATCCCCCCTTTGGTATCCGCGAGACCAAACTGAGAAAGGCCCATAACCGTAATTCTCAGCACGTGGTCGATGGTTACTGCGAGGCTCCCACTGATCCTGCTGAGTACCACGAATTTACTCGCCAATGGATGACTGAGGTCTGCCGTATTCTCAGACCCAGGGGCAGCCTTGTTGTCGTCAACGGTCGTACCCCGCTTGTCCACACCCTTGTCGTGGCCGAGGAACTCAAACTGAAGACGATCAACCATATCATTTTCAAGCGAGTCTTTGGTATGCCCACCACACGACACTTCAGGACTGAGCATTATCACGTCCTCTGGTTCTCCAAGACCGACAAGCCGACTTTTAACACTCATTGCAGGTTTGGCCCACAGGAAAAGGACGAGCATGGCCTCTCCTTGCTCTATCGGGACTTATGCAGCGTATGGACAGACATACCTGTGGAGTATAGACCTGAAGAGGAAAAGAATGAGAACAAGCTGCCTAACGCGCTGCTCAGGAAACTCCTCCTCTATTTGACCAAGATCGGAGAGATTGTGCTCGATCCATTCTGCGGCAACTACACCACTGCTTATGAGGCACTTGCTTTGGGACGCAGGTTTATAGGCTTTGAGGTCAATGCAAATATCTGGCACACACACCTGGCCGGTGAGGGCAAGGCTCTGAACGAAAAGAAACTTGGGTGGGATCTGCCTAACCTCAAACAGGTCCAAGTTATCAAACCAGCCAAACAAGGGCAGAGATGGGACCCAGACGAAGAGGCGCGTTTCTACGTGGACTATTTGGAGCTGCGCGCCGGTGGGATGAAAAAGGGCGAGGCTATTCAGGTGCTTTGTGAACGTTATGAGCGGGGCAGGTTCAGTCTGGATAGAAAGCTAAAAGGACTTGGTTGAGGCATGTACGAAATGCTTTCTGGTAGCGGCTTTGACTTAGACTATTTCGTCATAGAGACGATTTCTCTCTGGGGTGATACTGAGGTAGTCCAGGCATCGAAAGTCGCTGAAAATTTGCCGAGTCTAAGCACAGACGGCTATTTGTGGAACCATGAGACGCCATGACGACAGCGTGAATGGAAGGGCGGGAGGAACCCCTGCTTTTCAACAGCCTCTCTGCTGATGTTGTCTATGTCAGGTATTCTAGGAAATTTCCACGCCGCTACATACTCGCCAGGGTCTTCGATCTTCAGGTCTCTCTCTATCTTTTCCTTCGCCCTGTCAAAATAGACGTGAGTGCCAAGCATTCTGATACAGACAGGACAAGCGCGCTTGTCGTCAGGTCCTGTAATTATTCCTACCTTAACGCCATTCTCGTGGCCTAACAGGATTCCATCAGCGTGCCAAAAACGAGCGACGTGAACATCTGACATGCCCTCCCAGTAACGCTCCTGTTTAAGCATCCTTGTAAGACGTTCATTCAGATATTGGAGATCTATCGAGCGTGTGAGCCTGGACTCTTGCAGGTATTGCAACTGCCTCTGTATCTCAGGGTTGAGAATCCTGTTGGGATGGGTCTCAACGAAATTCTTGACCTGCCGGGCTTGAACCTGTGCCAGATAACGCTGATAGTCCTTGTCATAATCCTTTACATCCCCCGGCCTAAGAATCTCTTGCGCGTGAAGCATCCAGAAGGCGTGGGCATTCTGTTGGACGTTGACAAGGATTGCCTCTGCCTTGTCCCCAATAGCCTCAGAGACTTGTGGCCCAAGTTCATCAACTGTGGCTAGGAGGCTTTCGATCCTCGTTTCATCCAGGTCAAGAAACGCCTGGCGTAGCTCTTCGGCCCACTCACCAGACACCTCGTCCCATGCACCCCTCAGGAGGTGTTGGAGTTGGAGACTGTTTTTATGCCAGGGGGGTATGTCTGCTTTAGAGCGTATAATCTGTCTCATCTATTTCTGGTGGTTCGTAATTGTGACCGCGGTCTTCAATTCTGGTCAGGACATCAATTAGGGTTTTGGCATCGTCACCGGCACTGGACATATCAACTGTAGGCATTGGAGAATCATTGGCGATCTCGCCATGATCGTCTTTTTGCGTGGTTTGTTGGATCTGCTCAGGTGGTACGACTTGTAGATCACCGGCGTCGTCCACAGTGACACGGCCGTCGCGTACAAGAGCCATAAGAACAGCGAGAGGTATCTTGTTATACAACGCGCCTTCATATGGAGACCAATCGGTCCCGAAGGCTTCGTTACCCAACTGGATCAAGTGGTTCAGGCTTGGGCCTCCTGTTCTGGCCCACATGCCTGCACTCTTGTAAAAAGTCTCTTTGTCGCCTATTTGAGCGCCACGAGTCTTGAATCTCCAGAGCCGGACACCAAATTCGTTTTGCAGAAACTCTACGTTGACCTTCTCGTCAAACTCTTTTCTGATGGGGTCAAAGACTTGTGTCTCGGCTACTTCGAGACTTGCATACGACGTGGCATACGTATAATCGCTCGAACTTCCTATGAAAATTGGAGGCAGTCTATAAACCTTTCTGATAGCGTCTTCGGTGTGTTTGAGATAACCGGCGAACATGTATTCTTCAGTCCGGTCGTCTCTCATTTTGATGACTTCAGCGTTGGTGCCTGCTTTTGAACTACCTGTGTTGAGGTCAAGGTTGTATAGTTCAGGTTCTATCTGCACTATTGCAGGTTCGTTAAAGCAGGCAGGATCACGCCACTCCTCAAGAATCTTGCTAATGTGCCGGCGCGTACCCTCTGTCAGCTTGCCACCTTTAAGCAAGATCAGAAACGGCGGTATTCCTTGTTCCAGGCCATCATAATTTTTCCACCTCGCTAAATACCTACCTTTAACGTCTGTGATTGCACTGACCCACCGCGGTATCCCGTATGTATTGCCTGCAAAGGTTTGTCTGAACCACCATATTTCAGTGGCTCTTTCTTTGGGCTTATTGGTGTATCTTCCCGTTGTGGCGTCTAAAGTCCTTGGATCTCCAAATTCCTTGAACCAAACAAGTTTAGTCTTTGAGGCCCCCACAAGCCTTGCGAATCGTCTAAACTTCTTGGCCGTCTGAATGGTAATTATCTTGCCATTTCGGGGAATCTGTTCAGTGATCGGGGTCTCTTGATCGTCGAGCCGTGTAACCCTGACATAAGTGGATGGCAGATAGTAGAGACGCTCCACCTGTCCAGCTTTATTTCGTATGATCTCTACAAAGGCATTACCCGTGACCTCAACATCTCTCCTCAGTTTCTTGCGTAACGCCAGCCAAGAGTCATGTTCATTGACCCGGCTGAAAAAGTCTCGTAGCATTATCCATTGTGCTTTTGCCTCGCCTGTGTCTCTCTCCTGAGTATCATCGCCTGCAAACTCAAACTCGTGTTGCCTCTCACAGTTTGTAACAACAGCATCTATACAAGCCCACAGGACGTCACACTGCTCATAGGTGAGCCAGAGGTCTGGAAACGCGTAAGGAGGCTCCAATAGACCAGAGTTTGCATATAAGGAGGCGAACTGATCCTCGTCCTCATCGCTACCTTTACGGGGAAGGACAGCATCTTGCTTGCTGGTATATTGTCCCCTGCGCTGTGCGGGGCGGTGTCTGTAGGGATCTTCTTTAGGTTGTACCTGTATTAATTTGTGCTTTGCACTTGCTTTAGGCATACTAATTTCCTTGGAGGGATAAACAATTTCAATAAGAAAGACAGGACGTGTTTTTACGCTGTTTCAGGAAATGGCAGGTCCAACTTGACTGGCATTATCAGCATTGCGATACTATTCTTAATACCACCTGGTTTGATCTTTATTGCTACGACAGGGTCTTTGTATTCGGGTCTATACCAGAAGGACGCCTCCTTCCACCTCGACACTACAAAGTCATAATAGACGCTTTGAATCCTGAGTTTCTTGGGGTCAAATAACGACCTGAGACATACTAATTCGTGACCGGCAAATTGATCGATCTGAACAGCATAAGGCTCCAACTTGCGCCACACTGTGCTTTTCAGAACGCCTTGCCATTCCCATTTCAAGTCTGGAGGAATCTCTGTCTTGGTGTAAGAAAGGCCGGTGAGTCCATACGCGCTTATCAGGACGTGTGAGTTATAGAAAACATCCTTGTCTAAGAGTGCCGACTTGTACCACGGGCCTGAGGCGTTAAGCCTTTCGGCGTGATTTGCAGTCCTGTAGTCAAGAGGCACACCTATTTTGAGGGCCTCAACACCTCTGGATAGTTTCTCTGCCTTGCGTGTCCCTGCTCTGGTGAGTGAACCATCCTGTGTTACTAAATTCTCTGAGACACAGCGGTTAAGAGACCGGATACTCCACAATGGAGGCTTTCCTTGTAATAGGGTCAGCAAGTTTTTGTAGTCATCAATTTCAAGCATTAGCTATAGCCTCGTCCTCATCACACTCAAACTCCTCTGTTATTGACTGTGAGAATTGGGTCAGTTCGTCTTGGGGGGCCAGATAGACACTGTAATAGAGGAGATTCAATACCTCTGTAAGTTCCTCTTCGTCTAAGGGACGTGATAGCTTGAGTCCCTCTTGACCCTCAATATAGTTCAGGAGGTTATTCAGAGCGTATCCACACCGGAGTCGTCCAAAATGCTCCTCCACAGTTTCCAGCATGTCCTCAGGGTCTTCAGGAGGTTCAGAGAAATAAATTTGCCACCCACGTGATTGGTATGCCATTAAGTATTTACACTTTCCAAATGTGGTAAATTTTCCACAATTGGGTCACCACAACTTGTACCACGGCTTTGCTGCCTGAGTCGTCTTGTCCATTATTTTATTGTGCTGTTCCACAATGTCTCTCGTATCCAAGCCCCATCGCTGCCACTCCCTGAGACCATAGAGGATTCCTCTCAAGTCTTTATTCTTCCACACCACCGCGCCCTCAGACGGCGCTCTCCAGTTCTGGTCAGGCTTCAACTCAGTGGGTGGACTCAGATAGATCGTGTCTTTGTCTTTGTGTTGTCCCTGCTGCTCAATATCAACCCTCTGGGGCAACTGAGGCAGCGTAATTCTGGCACCACGAACGATCTCAGTTCTTGTGGCGCAGGAGGCAAGGAGCAGGAGAGATAGCAATAGAATAATGGCGTGCTTCATTTTTCGCGGGGACTGATCTTTAATTCATTGGGACGTATCTCACCATCTCTAAGATCAAGTGGTTTTCTGGACTCATAGTGCTTTATCAGTGTTTTGGTATTTTCCTGGCAGAATTGGTTAGCTTCTTCACAGTAGGCCCTGTCGTCCTCGCACTTCTTTACCTGTTCAGTGAGGGCAGAGACCTGGCGTTCGTAAGAGCCTATTTGGTACTTGAGGTATCCAACATAGGACACAAAGGCTACAAAGAGAGCCAATAGCAGGTATGCTTTTATAGGAGCAAGGTAGAGTCTGACAATTTTACCTATCATGGCCTCGTATCAATTCAGCGGTGGTGAAACCGTTTCACCACCTCTCTTGGAATGAGTATCTCTGAGAGCTGAAAATTATCAACTGTGAGTGAGCCATTTCAATTCTGAGCGACTTTCTGGTCCTGGGAGAGGCAGACTACCTGAGAGGGTCAGAGCGCAGCAAGAGGCAAATTGTGCCTCTTGAACCTTGGGGCAAATATACCCTCTCCAATTTTCGGGGGGCAACTTTTGCACCCCGATTTTCGGGTGGTCATTTTGACCACCCGATCTTGCCAGCCATAAGGTCAAGCACTCTTACGCCGGACATTTTGTGCAGCATTTTGGAGTCCTTTTTCAGACAGACCTTCATAAACTTGTTCTCTCCACTTGAGGCATGACTCATCCACAAGCCCTTGTCGCCCTCCACGATTCTTATCAGAGCGACGTGCCCGCTCGGTCGGTCAGCGCTTAGAGTGAAAAATATCAGGTCTGGAAAGCGTGCCTCGTGCCAGTCATTAAGGTTGTATCCAGGCCACGCTCCAAGGAACATTTTGAGACTCGTAGTCCTGACATAGCCAAGACCTGAGTGCTTTGCGATAAAATGGAGTGAACCCGAACAGTCCAACCCTTTACGCCACGCCTTCTTGTGTTCGTCATAGGTCAACACATCAGGATCAGACCCGCCCCAAACATACTCAGGCCCACGAGACTCCAATATGCCTACCCAAAGGTCTATGCGCTGGAGAATTTCTTGGATCTGCTTATCGTCAGCACTTGCAGGCAGACATATCAGGAGCAGGAGAATTACTATGGATAGAAGTCTCAACATATTAATTGGCGGCACTAATGACCTTGGCTATGGCGTAGAGAATGCCTGCAAATGTGATTGCTCCTGCAATTTTGCTTGACCCATCCCCACTGAACATTTCCTCAAACTTGAAATATGGCGTGAACAGGTCAACCAAAATAACACCTGCGATAAGGCTGAATATCCCATAGCAGGTCGAAAAACTGACCAGACCACCATAAGCGAGTTGGTTTGCATAAATGCTTTCAATACCGGAGGTCTTGAGGAGAATTGCAAGGGTCATCAGGAGCCAGATACCGAGTCCTGAAAGGTTCAGGGCATGGGTGAGCACAGACCTTTTGCCATTGCAGTTGCAGTTATTCAATTCTATCGCCATGAGAAACTCCATTTAGTAATTGATATTCAGAGACTTCGTCACGTGTAGCAGGTCTCATAGTAACGGACACACCGGCACCACAATGTTTGCCGCGCGGTGAAAAGGAACATTGAACCTTCGTGATTTCTCTCACCATCAAAGTCCCATCAATGACTACAAAGTCTTTTTCCATTATCGTTATGCCTTGTTATGTTGTGCTTGTATTGCGTTCCAAGCCCCGCGATCCTCTTCGAGCGACGGTAGCCCCAGGTCTTTTCGTTTCTGAACATTCTGGCTTATCCCGACATAATGATACACGTAGCAATTCGTTATTTTCAGTGTGCTTAATTTCCTTTTTCTGATCTGCTCGAAGACCCAATCATCCCCGAAGAATACTTGTAAACTGGTGGGAATCGCTTCAACACCGGCTCTCCTGATTGTAAATGCCCACCCCTCACGAACTAATTGTGTGACCACCACGGGGTCAGAATTGTGGCTCTTCACCTGCTGCGGGTAGTTGACTGTGTTAGGCACGACAAAGCCAGCGTCTGGGTAGGTCTGGAAGGTCTTCAGGACAAGACTGAAAAAGTTGTTGGGCAGTATCAGATCATCGTTCAAGATCGACAGAATATGGCATTGTGCCTCAGACATAGCCAGATTCCAGCTAGCGTTGACCCCTCGGTTAGTCTGTTGGGGCAAGTACCTTACGTTCAGGTCTGAAAACCCTTCGCATATATCTTGAACGCCATTTCCAGTGCTGACACCATTATCTACCACCAGGACTTCCTGAGGGTGAACACTATTGGATCGAACGGTCGTCAGCAGACCTTTGATCCACTTCCTCTCTATAACGGGAATAGCGAGACTGATATTCATAATGCACGTCTCTCACAGGCAGCAGGTGCTGAAATAGGACACTCCTCCTGTGGAAGACAATACGTAGTCTTCCATCCCGACGATTCAAGTTCCTTGACGATCCTTAGTACTCCTGGAAAGTGCGAGGTCGCGTCGTGAAAGATCAGTGTCGCGTCTAGGCGCAATTTGGGCCAGAAAGCAAGCAGTACCTTATACGTCACCTCAAGGGGGTGAGTCCCGTCACAGTCAATATCATAATGCATCAAACTTATGGATTCGTCAGGTATTAGTGGTGCAACCTCTTCAGCCTTCTGCTGGTAAATAACGACTCCTGGTACTCCTGACAGTTCAAGGGCCTCATGCTTAGGAAAAGGGTCTATCAGTATCAACTGCCAGTCCTGAAAAGGTTGCAAGGCGTCCAGTAGGATTCTTGCGCTGCAACCATATCGAACCCCCGCTTCTACCACCGTCGTGAATGCGCCTCGTTTCTGGTTTTCAGCAGCAATCTTTCTTGCAGCAGACTGATAAAACCGCGAATAAGGGGCCATATCGACAGCCATAGGGAGGTCAGTCCAATGAGTGTGGTGTTTTATTTCTTGCATCTGTTCTTAACTGCCTGGCTGTAGCAATTGTTAGCGCCCCAGTTGTGAAAACTTTTACTGGCGTGCTGTTCGTAAAAGGATTCTTCTTCAGAAATTTGCTCACTATTCAAATACCAGGGCAAATGACGTGCCACGTATGGAAAGCCTGTTCGTATGCCTTGCAATGAAAATATCTTGAATTCAGGGTACAACGCGAATGTGGTGTCAACATAGGCACTGTAAATAGGCACCCCATCCAATTCACCTATCTGCTTTTGCCAATACTGACTCTCCCATTCCTGAACCATGCTTCTCAAAGCATAGTGGTCCGGCAGATCGTCAATTCTGAGTCCAAGACCTATCTTGTTAGGACTGGCGAATGTCTCAGCGGCTCTGAGCAAGAATTCAATGAGGTCTTTGGGGCATCCTTCTGTTGGGACAATATCGGAGTCTGTGTAGACAAAGGGAGGTCTGACGAGTTTCTTGGCGTCTCCCCAGATCCATAGTGCTTTCGATCCTAGGTTCTTGCCGAGTCTTACAACATTCACCATACCTTCTAATGTCTCATAGTATTCAAGAAGAGGAATAAATGAACTATCATTGTCTAGGACAGTGATATTCCGATATTCAGCCTCAAGTAACCACGTGATCAACTGACACAATGAGGTGACTCTATTTCTGTTGTTGATTATGATTGGTGTGTCTTTCACGTCAATTCCAGATGCAGGACTCTGTAAGCAGGGGAGCATAGTAGCCGCGGTAAATAGTATCTATGTTGTAGGTCTGTCTCATAAACGTTCGTGCCTGCCAGCAGTCGTCCTCCTTAGCCCTGGCAACGATCATGTCTGCCATCCACTGGTAGTATTCACGCTCGTCCTGGGGTTCAAAGCATTTCTCAGCACTGCCAAAGTCAAAGAACAGCCCATAACCACCTGACGTTCCCATCAGGACTGATAAGCTCCTGTTGAGTACCGGCAAGACTCCCCCGGCAAGACAAGCCTCCGGTAGTGTCAAACCAAAGGATTCGGCCTCGGTGGGGTAAATGAACAGGTTGGCACATTGCATCAATTCTCTGAGAATATGCCGCGGCAGTCCTCTCTCATAGTTGAGGTCGCTCGTAAACCCAAACTCTCTCTTTGAGAGACCGTTTCTTTCAGCCATTCTCTTGTAAGGTTCAAGATCATCTCGTGGCACTCTGCCGGTAGCATTTGAGTCTGCTATCAAGAGACAGACTGAAAAGCCTTTGGACTTGAGAGCCTTGAACAGCAGTATCAATTTGCTGAGACCTTTTTGTGACAGTCTGGCTCCTGAGACTGGATAGACCTGAACAAACTGGGCCTGCATCAGACTAGGATAAGCGTCTATGACATTCCAAGTCTCGTCACAAAAGTCGAACAGCAGCCTTAGATCTGTGGCGTGTGGAACTGTTCTGACGTGCCTACTATCGCCCCCAAACATCGTAGCTACGCGTACACGGTCGATGCGATTGGGGTAGATCAGTTTGTGATTGCGCCCATATCTCTTAATGCCCCACCAGTTAAAGCCTTCGCTTGGTACTGAATGAATCCAGTGTAAGAACCTGACGTGTCTGGTCTGATCTTTGGATAACCTGACAGACTCAGCCAGGGGCAAATTCCAGGCAGTGAACAACCAATCATGGGTAACGGCAAGGTCAAAGTCTGAGAGACGCTGAGAAACGATCTGAGACGTTTGAGAGGCAATTCTCTGATGGTCCTCGGTCAGGTCTTGGAGTCTCGCATATTCGATCTCTTCATAGGCAGGTATGATAGGCTCGACCGGACATTGGTAGCGTGAGTTTATGTTGATCGTTTTGTCCTGAAAGGTCTCGGAAGCAAAAACAGTGACGTCATGCCCGTAGCGGCAAAGCATAGCCACTTGGTGTCTGACTACACTGGTAAGGCTGTAAGCGTCGTGGAGGTCACGTAGATTCGTAAGAATAGCGATTCGCATCTAATGGTGGGGCTCAGACCTGAATGAGACTTCAGGCAAAAGTTGCCTGAAGTTAAATGTGCAGACTCTCAGTAATGTGCTGTCTTTCCTGCCTGAGCAGCATTTCCCATGCCAGGTATCTGGCATACCAGGAGTTGTTGCCGGTCGTTCGCTCAATAAGATTCGTCAGGTCTTGGTGTTCCTGCTTCACAGCGTCAAGCGTGGCACTATTTGTCTCTGGGGAGCCTGAGTTCCCTGATGGTGATAAGGATTTCACTGCCTAGTCCATCTATAAATTTATCAATTCGGGTCGAAATGTCTGATATGGAGGATCGTGTCTGCACGCGGCTTTCCTGTGCCTCAGTAGCGAATTCTTTTAATTCTCGGTTCACCTGTTCAAGGAAGGTCAACACTTGGGATAGATTGGGGCATCGCTCTATGGGGCAATGTTTCCAAATCTCCTCGTCTGCGAGACGCTTAGTGTCCTCAACATGGCACATGAACACGTCGTCAAACTTCTGGTTAATTTCTCTGATCTCTTGGACTGCTTGTCGCATCTCATCAGTGAGAACAGATTGGTCAACAACTTTTCCATTCTTGACCCAAGCGTCGGTTATTTTCTCAATTCGCTGTTCTACATTAGTGAGGTAATTTTGAACCTTGTCTCTGAGGTGGAGGACGTACCGATAGGCGAGGTAAAGGACAAAGGCAAGAACTGGGATACCTATTCCAGCGTACCATCCGTAGTCTCTATAAGCGTCAACTGCATCTTTTAAATCCCCTGGCGTGATCAATTGCTGCCTCGATGTTTAACGGTAATTACCAGGGTATGGATAAAGTGATTTGACTCTTACCCTCTCAGCTAATGCGGGTCCTTCCTGATCTCCATCCCAGCGAACCCCCTGAGCCATGCCGTCAAACTTCTTGGAGTATTCAGCTGCCCGGCATTCTCGTATTCTGGCGACTTGGTAATCTTTTAGGGCTTGCCATTGCGCCTGTGTAAGCACAGACTTTGCAGCGAGAGCTGTTTCATCAGATTCAAGGTCGATTTGGAGAAAAGCGGCATCACCATCAGGATTACTGGACCAGTCCAAGGCTACTAATGCAGACTTAACTTCAAGGGAGGGCTCCTGGGCCGGATCATTCCATTGAGGAGTTCCGTCGCCCCATTTGTGCGGAGGACATCCTACGACAGCGAATATATCGGCTTTCAAATCAGTCTCCTATGTGTCCTGTTATGGCAGCCACATGTTTGGCGTAGCCCGGATTTGGATAGAATTCCAAGGTCGCGTCACCACCACATGCGCTGGCGTAGGGCTGTGCAGAATGGTATCCTTGCGACAATTCTCGATTCACTTCATAGAATTGGCTATAGTCATAATCCACATTAATAAGCATTTTATCATAGTCATTACTAGGCCATGTGTCCTCGGCAGGAGTAGGGTCATCGCTGAAAGATAGAGTGGTTCCGATATTCCCGCCATAGGCTCCGCCAGTCACTAAGTGGACCACACGCTGTTTAGCCAGGACAAAGTCTACCTTCCAGTCATCATTAAGGTTCCACTTGCGCCACTTCACGTTATAACCTGGGCATGTCATGGTAGTCAAAGCGATATAAGGATTAAGTTTCCCTAATGTCTTTCGAGATTGGTTATACACGTTGTCAACCAGCCTGCGTTGCATCACATCAATTGGAGCCTGAAAGCCAGGCTGTCTGGTAATAGGCTCAATGGCACCGACGTAGAGTTTGTTTGGTTCCCCTATTTTGACTTTGCGAGCGTCCTGCGTCGTGTACCCTGTTGTTGAGGCTTCAAGGAGAAAATTACCCTCTGATTCCTCATAGAAATAAGCGTAATGGAAGGTATCAGCCGTCAAAGCTTCACAATCCAAATAATAACCTTGTCCACTCGTTGGCCTCAGTACCCATGAGCCGACAGCATCATCAAAAAGCGGCACGTAGATTCCATTTCGAGGCACATAGGCAAGCTGTGGACAATGGTTCACCGTAGAATTCAGTACGAATTCAAAGAGGGCATTCCTAGAATCCTTAGTTAGAGGAAGCCAGGTAGCTCCTCCGTCCGTGCTGTATTTGGCCCAACAATTGTCAGGCAGGGCGGAGGTGGCGCTTGTGTTATTCCGGTTGTAACCAATGCTCGCATCAATTCCGGCAGATCCACTCAGCACCAGACAATAGGCTTTCCCATCATCAAGCATTGGAGGCCCTGATACGGTGACATCCGACCATCCGGCCCCGAGTTCCACGTTCAACCCCAAAGCCTTTAGGGAGCCTCCTGTTGGGTCGCCTCCATAACCAGTCGCAGCATAAAGGTTGCCACCAAATTCTTGCACCGCGACACAAGCACTTCTTCTGAGGCTCAACCTTGAAAGTCTCTCATTGCCTTCCTGCACCCACCCGATCAAAATCTGCTTCTGAGTTGAGTCAATTTGGAAGGATGCCTCGTTTGCAGTTTCAATGTAAGCAAGGCTGCACTTGAGAGCGAGTTCTGGATCTATAGCTTCAGGAGGAAGGCCATTACCATTTAGATCCGACACCTTCGCAACAGGGTCTACCGCAGTTGGAGCACCTGCGACTATCCCAGCAATCGTGTCCTGATCCAAGAGATTAAAACCGGCCAGGATGCCATCAGGGCTAACCTCTACGGTGTTGCCACTACTGCTGTCTGAAATGATGATGCTCTCGTAAGTTGCAGAAACAGCGCTTGTGCTCCCCACGTTTTGTAAGTCCAAAGCTTCAGAATTTACATTAGTGGTCGAGACTTCATCCGCGGCTTGAAATGAATTGCCTTTCGGGTCTTTGTCAATGCCTGCTTGCCATTGTCCATTAGCACCGACAAGGATCGCACCATCCGCTGGAGGAGCAGGCAAATTGCCAGATCCTTGCTGCGGTATAATTGTGCTTTGTGAGTCTGCCATTGGCCCTCCCTCCCCTAGTTGCCGAGCCAGCCGTACACGTAAACAGGGCTTCCACCACTCCCTGTGATCTCAAGCTTCTCTATCTCTCGGTCCTGGCTAATCTTGTCGATCTCGCCGCTAAGCACTGCGAGAGGGTTGCTGGAATCCTCGTTCACAACACACGTAATCGCGGCACCTGATGCATTCTTGATCTGGATAGACTTATACTTGGAAAGACCTGTAAGCGTTACGGGAGCAGCAGCAGCGTGGAGAGTCACCCAAGGCGCAGGTCCATGTGAGGTTAGTTCAAAATTTGGATTTGGAGGATAGAGGTATTTCTTAATGGTGCCTGCCTGTTCGGGTTGAAGTGGGACACCTTCAAGGTTTTTTGTGGTAGTAGAGACATTGGTGTAAGTGGGCATGTATCAATTCCTCGGTAAGCAAATTGTGGAGGTGAGATCAATTAGGAGAAACAGATGGGTTCACATAAGAAAGACAGGTACTTGTTTTCTTATGATTCAGACCTCAGACAGACACTCTTCCGCTGATAGCACCGACACTATTGGCATAAAAAGTGGCTTGCAAATTCTGGTCACTGCTTTCAACCAGGTAGGCATAATGATACCCCGCATTGACAGTTGTTTTTAAAGGAACCCAAGGAGTGAGCCACTGAGGGGAATTCCAGCCAGATTTCGATGGCAAGCAATCGGCGTGAGAACTGGTTGAATCAACGGACACTCCAGTACAAGCATTGGTGTTGTATCCAGTAGTAGCGGTCTGATGGTGTCTGGCCTGAAACTCTATATACTGGGAGTCCAGCGCCGATAGCCACTCAACCTTGGTGGAGTCATCATTATTGCCTTTTCTCCAGGTGCTTGAATTGTAAGTGTACTGACTCCCTGCTAACGCCGCCTTCAGTTGTCTGTGGGCCTGGTTGTAGGCGTTGGCAACGAACCTCTTCGTGGCACTGTCAGTAAATTTAGCGACTCCCCCGTCATTCCTTAACCGAATCATTCCAATGTATAATCTACTCTTGCCGATGTCAGTTAGGTTGTCATAACAATAGATTCCTTGCCAGAGAGCGGGGACTACCGCCCTAGTAGTATCGTCAGTCCATTTCTTGAAGGCGAAGGCGGCTTCAGTATCAGAAACACGAACAAGGAAAACATCGTAATTGAAATCATATGTCAGGGCATTATTATCAACATCCAGGCCGGCATTTGTGATGCTTGGAGCAGAAGAAGGCTTTACTAATTTCCAAGCATTTGCTGTGCTGTCCCATAACCCTATTTGGTAACCTGTCCATGTTAAGGACGTATCAGACACCCTCCCCATACGTCCATCATTCTGTTTTTTGATGAAATCCTGCAAGAATGAAGCCCAGTCCAGTACAGATACGACATCACTCGGCGCTGAAAACTGGGCTGAGTCGAACGTCTTGAATGGTAGGTTTATCCCGTCCTTGGACTTAGCAAGGCCCACGCCACCTCCCTCATTGGACGTGGTATTTGCTTCACCTCCTACCGCTCCTGGAGGCTCCTTCCACGTGTCGTCGTCGTAAAGCACCTTGGAGCCTGGTGTCCCTGACGTATTAGGCACACCACCACGCTTTGTTCCTGAGATAGTCGGGAGCCTGTCCCCGTCCAGTGTCCCTGAACTTACATCCCCGGCAGCGTGAGTATGGGAAGAAGGGGCGTGGCCTGAATGAGGAGCGGCTGCGACCTCATGGGTGTCAATGTCAGACTGTGCGGCAGCGATCGCTGAGTCACGAATCCCTAATGCAGTATTTATTTCAGTGGACGTGTAATAGTCCTGAACAAGACCGATAGAAATTGTACCGTCAACGTCTTCAACGCTTATTTCGTCTGTGGCACCTGTAAGGGTTTTGAACTGAATTTCATCCCCTGCTGCGTTTGCCCCTACGAGTTGATTTGCCGCTCCAATAAGGTCAAAAAGAGCGTATCCTTCGCTCGGAGTGTCAGCGATTCTTACAAACCTTTTGCCGTCACCGGTCTGAGGGATCGGAGTGTTGTGGATATTTTCAACTTCAGCCTCACTGAGATGCGCAGCAGGTATTTCTCCGCCACTAGCGTCATCAGTGTGGGCATGCACTCCTACGTTACTCGTATAGTTGTCCGCGGGTTTGATAGTAGCGAGGTTCGGTGTGATAACACTTTCTTTTATTGTGCAAGCGGTGAGACCTGTCCCTGAATTATAGGATGACGAATCAACAGTAACCTCTTCGATTCCGTCAGTCCCCATAAACAATTTGAGGCGCAGTCCTGGAGGGAGATTCTCAGTCCTGTTTTCCGCAACAGTAAATTGGTTGAGTGAAACGTAGGACGCGGTTATAGACATATCAATTTACTCCTCAACATTTGCATCAATTATGGGGTAGGCATCAGTGAATTATTATGTGAGCCAGTCGTCATGCCACAATTCAGGCCAGTTTTCGGGCCAGAGGTCGGGCCACTCCTCGTGAAAGAAGTGACTTGGAGGTCGTGCCGAAGACATTAATGATACACATATTACAATTAGACCATCACTTGTAGACTCAGGAAACGAAGTCCTGAAATCTATCAGTGTCTCTGAAAGAGGAGAAAAGTCTCCTAAAAAGCAGGACGTGTCAGGTAAGGCACCAATTGACTTATATTCAACTTCTGAATGGCGCTTGGCTGAGATCAATCCAGAGTGTTCCTTGCTTAAGACCATTAGCGCCGAGTCTATAAACTGCTCTCCTGCCTCCATTACCAGCGTCAATGAGGTATCAAAATTAGTCCCGGAGACGTGGAACGGGATGGTAAGCGACTGGATGTTTTGATTACCTTGTTTCCAGTACATTGGTCTACCCGTACAAGTTCCTCTGAAAGTTTTGATCCATTACGCCTCCATTTCCCCTTGCGTATCTGTACAGTGGATCATTCCAGCGGTCAGTATATCCTGTACGATAGCTTGCCGGAGGTCTTATAGCTCTTTCAAGGGTTATCATTGGGACGATAATGGCAGGCAAGTCGTGAGCATATTCGTCCGATGCAACTGGGCGATTATAACTGGAGTTAGGACACTGCGGGTCGGGTTCTACAAAGGAAAAATTAATGCTTCTCCCTACGGCGTCTAATACTCTATTCTCTCCCTGCTTGGTTCTGAACTGATCTATAAAGATTGGTGAATCTGGATTAGAATCCCAAAATATTCCTGCCTGCGCTTGAAACCCTCCACCTGGAGGCCTCAAGTCATCCAGGCTTCGTGGAACGGATTCTTCCCCGTTCCTTTCAAATGACATCGAATGTCCTTCATACCCATCGTCTTTGTTTTCTTTTGTTAAGGTAAAGACTTCGTCAACTTTTCTCCAAATAAAGTATGTTTGGCCCGTCTTCTTCCGCCTAATTATTCCCACCAATGCTCCGGCCTTGTCAGGACTGATCCCAACCCCGTAAGGAATCATGTCCCACATTGATCCTGCCCCTTCATAGATCATGGAGCCCGCGAAGACATCAGTATCAAGACCGACTTGGTATGATGGTATGCCGTAATTGAGCCAGAAGCTGGATGCTCCCAGTTGTGGTATCCAGTCTTTGGTATAGTCAGTCCACTTATTGGAATCCTTTAGAGGAAATCCTCCTATCTTCCTCCAGACCGTGCTGGCATAATAATCTCCGCCCGAAAACCCTTCAGGATTCAAAATGCCCCACTGAGTGTTCCAATACCAATATCTGTTCTGGTTCCATGAAACGAGTTGCATGTGCCGGTTCCCACACAAAGCTTCATCGTTGATTTGGTGAGCAGCATCATAGGTGTCGAAGGCATATTGGGTATGGCTATGCTGATGAGTCGTCCAGGTGCCTCCGCCGAACGGGTAGGGGCAGAAAAACCCGAAGACATCATACTCATTGGTGTTGTGACTAGGAGCGAATATATTGCTGGGGAATCTATCCCACCAAACACCGACCCTATAACGATTGACGCTATAATACCTGTCCTGTGGATGACAAGTCCATACAGCCCAGTTAACGCCAAATATATCGCCATGCCAAACATATGAAGAAGGAGCCCATGTGGGGCCTCCTCCTCCCACCGGGAAGAGCCAATTATAGCAGGGGGAACCCTCTCCCACTATATCTCCACCAGGAGTACTATTGGGAGTATTATCAATAATGGGTGTAATTACTGTGGTAACCGGAGGAGTAACAGTGATAACACTTGGGACGCTTCGCTCTCTAGTCCTGCAATAATATGCCCAGCGCCTCGGCACAAACCCAATGTCATACTCTTCTCCACAAGAGATAATGCTGCCGCCTATTCCAGGCGCATCGTACCTCGGCGCTCTAGTCACTTTATATGTGTCGTTATCGCTCGTATCAAAGGATCTGAAGAAAATGCCATCCACGTTTAGGGTATCGTAATGATACTGGAAAGTGTCATCGTCAGTTATATTTAGATAGTGACAACGTGTCCCAGAGCCCACTTCAGACGCTCTTAAAGACATTTTTCTGGTGGTAAAGGGATATTTGTAGCTTAACAGGCAGTGCTTCTCATTGTCCTTGAACTTCCCTTTATGGTCCAAGATCTTGTCCGCATTAGTGATATCCTGATCCTGCCCCTTACCGGAACCGCTCTTGAGTTCAATTCTTATGTTGAAGAATCCGCTACCCCAATACCATATCTTCTCCTCTTCATTGTTTCTCCTCCCCACTGACATTCCACCGAGGGGTTTTCTGTCCCATACTGAGGTGCCGAATTCCTGAACGATTCGTTCCGGCGATACATCATATTGTTCAGGCATATAAATTTTAATGTCAAAACTATCCACCCACCCGGAAGCATCATTTGAATAGTAACCATTGTCGGCTTTCCATGCATAGTATGGATTGCTAATCTGGTCGCTGGTGTGAAAGACCTCACTCAATTCATTGGACCAATTATCCACATCCTTCCAGACCTTCAAAGACTCGATGTTTTCCGGAAGCACCGGGAGCTGGCTCTTTGTCTCATTGTGATAGACGTAGGTTTTGCCGTCTTGATACTGAGCGTACGATACTCCATCTACCAAAATGGACTTCTTGAGCGTCTTCTCAGGGTTTTGGGGGTCTCTATAGGTTATCTCCCCTATGGAATAACGATATATTGATTCGCGATGATCTCCCTCTATTTCCATGTAGTCATTTGTTGAATTCAAGACAGGAAACACAACTGGAGTGGTAGCCGCGTCATAGAAATGGAACTTTATTGGTCCCCCAACAAGCTCTTCCTCTTGAAGAAGAGTGGGCCAGACTTCAGGTCTTTGTGGTTCGTCTGCCTGAGTCTTTTTCTTTGGAGGCATAGTTATATTGAGATCTATTTCCATACTAACCGCCAGAAAAGGTCACGCCATTGGCAGAGAGAATCTCCTCAATGGATTCGTAATGCCCCTGACTTGGTGTCCCAGAAGCTAAGATATGGGCTCCGGGATTTTGAGGGTCCTCTATGTGCAAACCATTAGGGTCGGGTATATATGCAGGCGGAGGATTAGGATTTGGAGAATAACGTGGCAGTTTGTATCTCTCCAGCAGGGCCTGGATGCGCCATATGAGGTTCTTTTGCACGTCCAAATCCTCTATCCAGAAAGTGCCTTGATAGTCTCGCGACGTATCAGCAGCGCCCTTTGTGCCAACAGGTCGTAGACTGAAAGACCGAGGGTTTAAGGATGAATTCAGACCTACTCTTGGATTTAAGCGGAGCCTGACACTCACTGCCCCGTCGTTAAGGACCGTTCCCGTGGCCTGACCCGTTTGTGTAAGTTCAATACCATTAGCTCCACGGGTGAAGGCTCCCGTTGCCTGAGCGAGTTCCACTTGATCCCCACCGTCAGATACAAAGATCAGTGCGGTGTCGGACTCTTCCAGGTCCGGTGACAATATGAATGTGCCGCTCTGCCATTTCGTACCGTTGGCAAAACGATAAAGGGTGGTGCCATCGCATTTGAGCCTCGTGCCGTAGGGGATCAAGGAATTTGCAGCAACGTCAAGGATACCTACAGAGTCGCCTGCAATAAGAATGTCCACTGTGGGAGGTGTGCCGTCTGTCCAGTTGTCAAATGTGACCTGAAGACCGTTGACATCACCGTCGGTTATGGGGTTGGAGCTGCCGCTCTGATAAAAACACAGAAAGGGCTTGCTTGGGTGCGCTGCTGCATTCTCCACTCGAACCGCGTTGGTAGCCACGAGAGAGCAATTAGTTTGAGTCTCTCCACTAATATTCTTGACCCTAAATGCTTTCTCTGAGTCAGGAAAGCCTGAGACACGCGACTCGTAAGACAGAGTGCGAATAGGAGCAGAGCCGTCAAAAAGGCCGCCTATAACAGCCAAGAATTCATCTCCCGGCTGCGTCCACTCCCTGAACTTGAAAGACCATCCAGGCAAGACATTCAGGTTTTCAGTCGTGCTGTCACAAACCACAGTCTTTGATACTGAGGTCTGCTGGTCATATTTGAACCACAGCAACTCAGTCTGAGAGGCAAACCTGAACCTATGGACACCAGCGGGACGCGAAGCATAGCCTTCTTGATCTTGATCGATCCTTGTGGCTGCTTTAACTGCTCCTCCAATGATATTTCGGACGTACCCGTCAATATCAAGATCGCTGCCTTCATAGGGGCATAGTATTTGCCACTGAGCCATCAGAATTTCGTCCTCACAGTCAAAGTCTGCTCATACTTGAGAGAGACCTGATTCTCTTCTCCATCAAAGCTGAAAGTCTCGTGGACACTCTTGAGGACGTAGTCTGCTTCTGGAATGGTCATCTCCGCGCCATTCACGACACGACTAAAAGCGGCAAGCCTGACCTTGATAGCGGTTGTCTCAAGAGGAATTGGAACAGGAGTCTTTATCGTTACGGTACAATTACCGCTGCTCTTACGGGCAAAGACTCTCTCGGCTATCTGCTCTGCAAGTGTGTCGTTATCAATATCGTCATGATCGACGGTACGAGGCGTGTGATAGCAAGGTCCATAGCCTCCTATAAGTTGCCCAGGCCCGTTGAAGAATTCCTTACGGTACTTTACCTCTACAGTCTTTGGTTTGTCTCTCTGCGGATTCTCCAGAATTTGACTGTTCATCCTGAACTTGTCAGGTATGAGGGCATGGTCAGTGTCTCTTTTGATGAGGATGTCGTCGAAGGTCCTGGATATATCGGTCATCTTGGTATGAGTGAGGAGGGTTACGGTATCTTGGCTTGTATCGGAATCTGTGTCTATCAGGCTCCTTGAATAGTCCTGCCTCAAAACATCAGCCATAGACACGGGATCGGTCCGATACTGCTCCCCTTCATACTCTGTCCAGTTAAACAGAATCACCTCTTCGATCATCTCTGTCGTCTGAGACTGATTCAGAGGCTTTATGAACTGGTTTTGCAGGGTCGTCTTTGTCCGAAGGAGCCTGAGTTCCTTTTGCTCTTGTTTAGGCCAGTTTGTGAGGAGCCACTCTTCCTCTATTGTGGCTATCGGCTTGAACGCCGCTGAGTACTGGTGCTTCACCACTGTTTTGCCTACAAGCTCGTCATCCACATTGTAAAACTGAGTCTCGTCTTCAACAGGCATGTACTGGTCATTTTGGTTCGGGACTTTACGGACGTGATACCGCATTATATGTTTCTGAGTCTTGATCTTCTTGATGTTAAGCTCTTCGCCAGGAGTCCCGAAAGGAACGACTGCTCCTCCTGTCTTGCTGTAACGTGTCACTGAGTTGTCCACGTCTATGGATGCTTCAAATTCCTTGTCAATGGACAGATCTACGGGAGGAATCTCAATTGGTGTGTAATTAGCCTGTTCAGGACTCTCAAGAGTGCCGCTGGTCTTTCTGCCGGTAACAATGACATGATCCACAATATCTTGACTCTGGTTGCCAGCATCATCAGTGAAGGAAGTTGAGACTATGGCAGGGTTGTCTATTCTGAGGATTTGCAACTCAGCAATTTCAGCAGAGCCATTCGCCACGTCTGAGATAACTATTGTAGGCTTGCCGTCGTCTCCGGAAGGCAACACATCTAGGGTCGGACCCCACACCGAAAAAATTGATGTGATGGCATCTCCCCATTTGGTTCCACCGCTAAAGGTCATCGTGTCTATGAGATTAACGTTTGGCGTGTTGACCAGCAGCTTATATCCAATAAGACTTGCGAGATACCTGCCTATGTCGTGATGGTTAGTTGGGCCGACGATGCACTCAAAACTGCTCTCCTGAAATTCCTGTCCAGGCAACCTGGGGTGATAGAGCCGCACTCCGTTGTAGTACACCGCTCCATTTTTTACCGTGGCCGTAGGTCCTATTGCCTGGAGCCAGTTTGCATTAACGAATACGAGGGTCTTGGGGATACAGTATTGCCTCAGGTCCAAGGCGTCTGCGCTTTGAGCCGAGGAAGATATCTTCCGGCTGGACGTGTCAGTACCGTCGTCACCTCCCACGTTAGTAGCAGGGCAATTCTCTAGTCGTGTCCACTCTGCACCGGCAAATCCCGTCCTAATGGTCCACGTGTCATCGGCAGAAACATTCAGAGGTCTGGGAAACTGAACATCCCATGATGGTGATATCTTGTTGGCTTCCCTGGTAATACTTACTGACTTGACATCTATGGGAGTGCCGTTTCGTTCAACAATGCAAGTTAAGCCTGGAATCACACTCATAGTAATTAATTCTCGGTCTCAATTATTAAGTTCAATTCGCCAGTATAGAGGTCCAGAATGTCGCCTTCAATTTGAGCGTGGACTACATCATCGCCCCATGCCTGATGCTTCACATTTGCAACGCCGTCTTTTGCAGCAAATCGGACAGTGACACTGCCTCCACTATTCTCCAAATTGGCTGAATATGAGTTGCCTGACTTCCAATAGGAGTAGAGGGTTGCTACGTCCGACATAGGAACCCATTCAAATACCAACTTGGCGCAAATATAGTCCTGACTGACGTTTACAGGTCTCAGCATCACAAGATTGCCACTACGCGTTCTGACGTCACTTCCAAGAGTAACGGGAACGTTTTTGTTGATCCACTTGAGGGGATAGGTATAGGTAACAGAACCTATATGAGCAGCCATACTATTTGTTCCACATGTCTACACCACCACCATTATTCAGTGTTACATTTACTTTTATGGGCTTGCTAAATGTGTCTTTGGCAGTGTTGATGACTTCTTTAAATTGCTCAATTCCGGTCTTGAATAATGATCCTGACTCAGTGAAAGCAGACGGGTCTAAGGGAGCACCACCCGCGGTGGTAAACTGCTGTGCAGCGGGTGGAATGAGTCCAGCAACAACCTCTGATAAGGAGGCACTGAGTTGAGATAGAATTTCTGACAGATTGTTGGTTATGCCCTCAGATGCCGCGGCGACAGGAGCAACAGTCCCTCTCTCACCCTCAAAGGGGGCTTTTTGCTCGCCAGTGGCTTCCGGTGATGCCACACCTTTGGCTTCTGCCTCAGGTTGAGACGGGGCCTGAATTTTGCCCATCAAAGCAGCGGTGTTTCTTTCTAAGGCAGCAATATTTGCTTGATGAGAGGCAATTTGATTCTGAATAAGAGAATTGACGACTTGTCCCGCCTGCTGAATGCCTTCGGCTATTCGGGCATTAGTTGCTTCGGCATCGCTCACTTGCTTTGAATTGAGGCCCAAGAGTTCCTTACCTGCCTCTGATACCAGAGACGAAGCCTCTTTCTTTGCAGCAGTCTTCATGCCCTCGGGCGCAGACGTAGCAAGTGACTTGGACTGGCCTATGGCCTGCTTGTATAGATTCTCAGCTTCTTTGGTCCTACCGGCTGCTGCTTCCTCTCTTGCCCTTGTGAGTGTGGTACGAACGTCTTCAACTTCAGCCTTCCACTTTGCTGCTCCTGTAAGACCTGACGTAGAAATTGACCTCTGGGCATCGCTAATGAGTTGAGCGTTGCTCCGCATATTCTGGAGCAGTTGATCAGAGTTTTGGCCCAAGGATGCAAAGGCGGATTGGGCCTGTTTTGCGAGTTCCAAAGCCCTTTCAGGCATTGTGGGCATCAACTGGACAGCCTCTCTCAACCTGCTTGAGGCATCAGCGACATTGATCTTTAGCTTGTCGTATTCAGAAGAAGAAGCGAGAGTGATCTGTTTTAGAGCATCCGTAGTGGCTTGACGTTCGGAGACCTGTTGTGCTTCGAGGCGTCTGATTTCTTCTATGGAGTGTTGGCGGGCCTTTAGCTGAGAGTCTAATTCCTTAATAAGGAGTTCAGTGTATTTCCGGTCATCAGCTATCTTGTCGTCGGCGTGCTTTTTCTCCAGTTTCTCTCCTGCAGCCTGTTGTTCAGCCTTATCCAACTGAGCAATGGAACTTAAAGACTCCTGATACTCAATATCCCTGAGTCTCTTAATGTGAGCGTAGTGCTGGTCAGCCTGAGCGATCTTTTGAGTCGCCGCGTCCGTCTCCAATTTCATCTGTTCTAACTTGGCGAGTTGCTGAGACTGGATGGATGCTGAAGCATTGCCTTTCTGCCTGTCCAGGTCAACCTTTCTAAGGGACTCCAGTTGGCTGTAATATGACTCGGCTTCTTTTACGAGAGTGTCGAAGGTATTCTTAATTTCCTCTGCATTAGCGCCGAATGCAGACTTTTGAGGCCCTGTTGCCGCGCCTGCTTTTGCCGCTTGCTCGTCAGTGTTAATGTCTTTCAGGGCTTTTCTGTGGGATCTTACTCGGTCGTCATAGGCGTCACGCCAAGCATTTACTTCCTTCTCGGTGACTTCTTTGCCGGTCGCTGTCTCATAGTCCCGCTTGAACTCCAAGAAGGTCTTATCCATATCAATGTAGTCGTCAATGACCTTCTGAGTTGATTTATCAACCCCCTCTTGCGCCTTAGCGATCTCCTTTGTCTTGTCTGCTGTCTGTTGCGCTTCGCCTTTACCAATCCCAAATGCTGATGCAAGACTCATGGCACCACTAGCAGCCATGCCTATCAGACCTACAATTCTGGCTCCTGGGACCGGTAGGAACATGGCAATGGAAGAGATTGTCATCAGCGTGCCAGATATTTTGTCTAGTGTGGATTCTGCGCCTGAGAATTGAGCCAAGGCTCCTGCTGCCGCTCCAATGCCTAATGCAGCGGCGGAGCCTTTCCCCATCTTGTCTCCTGCTGCGATTACTGTCGGGATTACCCCAGGAGTCTTCTCCGGCACGACAGGAGGTGTACGAACTGCCCCTGACCGGCTGCTCGTTAGAATTGGAACCTGTGAGCCAGCCCCTAATGCGTTTATTGTTCGCTGATTTCTCGCGGCTAAAGATTCAGCAGCGGCATTTCGTTGCTTGGCAATGGTGTTGGCATTTATTGCTGCTGTTTCGGACTGAACAGCTTGAGTCCCTCGGATACTCGCTGCGATGCCTTGGTTCTTGATGTTGATAGCTAATTGCCATGCGCCATAGAGTTGCCGGAGAGCAAAGACCAGTCCACCGAGCGCTAAGGCTAAACCACCGGCGACGACTACGAGGAGGCCAAAAACTCCTAGTCCGCCAGCCAAGACACCAGATAGAGTGGGATATTCCTTTGCCAGCCTGGAGACCCAATTCAAGACATTTGCAAGACCATCCACGACAAACTTGACCGGAGTTAAGAATGGCTCCCCGAAAGAGATTGCCATCTCATCCAAGGCATTCTTCAGGCGAGTAAAGGCAGGAGCGACACCTGAGTTGATGGTATTTACAACCTGTTGGAGAGAACCGGCAGCGTTATTGTTCTTCTCTGTAAGTTCCTCAAGGCCGCTCACATTCTTTGCAATGACAATGGCGTCAGTCGCGCCGTGAACACCAAATATCTTGAAAGCATCAGCAGCGGACATTCCCGCCTGAGCAAGTCTTCTAAAAGTGTCTGTAAGTTGGAGTTGACCTTGTCCATTCTTTACAATCTCAACACCAAGGGCTTGCAACGTGTTTTTGGCTTCTTTGGTAGGATCAACAAGTCTCTCTATGACCCTGCGAAGACCGGTTCCTGCCATTGCTCCCTTAATACCTGCATTGGACAGTATTCCTAAATAACCTGATGCCTCCTCAATGGACATTCCCATAGCAGCAGCGACTGGGGCTGCGTATTTCATACCTTCAACAAGCTCACCCATACTTGTGGTGGTCTCATTGCTGGTCTTGCTAAGGACATCGGCTGCTCGTGTCGCTTGATCTGCGCCTAAGCCAAAGCCTTGCAGAATGTTCACCAGACCCTCTGCGGTCTGACCCATATTCAATTCTTCAGCAGCCGCAAGGTTGAGGACAGGAATAATGGCACTCAGGGTCTGCTCAGTCTTATAACCGGCTCTTGAAAGTTCGAGCATTCCACCTGCTGCTTGTGTAGCTGAGTATTGGCTGCTTGCTCCAATTTCTCTCGCCTTATTACCTAGTCTAGAAAAGTCCTCACTGGTCCCTTCAGCAACAGCCTTCACTTTGTTCATGCTGTGCTGAAAGTCTCCTGCGCTTTTGACAGCCATGCCCATAGGGCCTGCGAGGGCGACTCCAAAACCGACCATAGCAGTGCCTGCACCCACTAGGGCTTCACTGACTTGTTGTAGTTTTTGTTTGAGTTGGTCTGATTGCTTTTTGACTTGATCTAAGGAGTTTTTTGCCTGCTCGCCCGCCTGTTTGGCTCGGTTACCAAAGTCTTGGGCAGCAGAGGCAGCGCCACTGAAAGACGCGGAAACACCCCGAATGACACTGTTAGCCTGATCTGAGGCTTTGATAACAATGTTAAGAACGTAGTCTTTTGCCATTGAGGGATCTATTGTTGAAAGTTGATAAGATCACTGGCAGGCCGAACGTTAGCGTCAGACTGATCTAAACTTTCAATGAGGTAGAAGAGTGTGGGTAAGGAGTAATTACGAACCTCGACGTATGAGTGTCCGTAACGATTGATGAGGGCAGCAGCTAAAGCAGCAATGTCGTCGCTTAGCCTTGGGCCAGAAGTTTTATGCCTAGTTTTTCGCCTAGTTCTTGACCCAAGGCTCGCCATTCCCCCAGGCCGAGACTGTGCTCCAAAGCGATTTTGAGCAATCTGGGGAGTAGCGGCAGCGGCAATTCACCTGCTGAAAGTTCCTCGTCAATGTCAGGCACGGAGACACAATTATCTAAGACCCGTATCACGTCATCTCGGGCAAGTTTCACCACGTCACTCAGTTTGTTCTCAGAGGCAAGCGTGGCTATCTCAGCAAGTGTGTCTAGGATTTGGAGTGCATCAGAAAAAGGGAGAGGCTTAATTTCAAATACAATATCGTTGTATTTCAACCTCTCCCCAGGATAGAGACGCTTCAAGGCATTAGCCTTCGTCAACTTCATGTGGGAACCTCAATTAAGCAGTGGGCTTAGTCATGCCCCAGAATCTATTGGTAGGATGGCTGTCAACGTCTTCAAGAATTTCACCCTCAAACTCCAGTTCAGCCCACTCGTTCATTTTGATAAGGTTCAGGGTGCCTGCGGCGGAAATCTTGACTCTCCAAAACTCATAAGTCCATTCCTCGCCACTTGCATAGTCAGGAACGAATTTGACAGCGTACTCAAGTTCATCGGCTTCGAGGGGTCTGATAGAGTATTGGTCGTCAATTATCCCCTGGAAGTACATTGCGAGTTGCTCCTGTGCAACTTCATCCAATTTGATTTTAAGTGTTGCTGTTTTTTGTGTCGTAATGCTCTTATCTTTAGACTTGAATGTGCCTCGTGAACTGAAGTGTTCAAGTTTCTCTGTCTTAGTTTCCACGGTCAGTTCGGGACAGTTTCCCATATCAGTATAAGAACCGATGGGCAGTTTCTTTATAGTGACAATACCACCACCAGTTACAAATTTCTCTACGTCGTGAGCCATAGTAATTGACCTCCAGTATCAATTGGGGCTTGGGCAGGTATTAAGTAAACAGTCGGCGTATGTCTTCGGCATATAGAATCTCAAACTCTATTGCTTGCGCGACTGTATTGTTGCCTATGGGTGGAAATGTAAGGACTGACGTGTCAGTCTCGTGGATAGAACCTCTATATGTGGTTCCTACTGTCATATTGTTTTGGTATATCTTTTTCTTTACTTGGGACTGAAAAGAGGCTATCTCTTGAGGCGCGCTTTCTTCACTAGAGCCTTGTATGATGGACACGATGCCTATCTTGAATCTGCGTTTGTTATTGACAGAGTTTCTGCTGCTGGACTCGTCAACTGTGTCTCCAAGGTCAACTATGAATATTGATGGAAATTCGGCTAAAGATGCTGTTTTCCTGAAGTTGCGAGTGACCAGTTTGACAGCATCAATGTCTTGCAGCCGGATCACAATGTCATTAAGAATGGATTCGCGCTCTATCATTGCTCAATTTGTTTTTGGATCTGCTCAATTACGATGTCTAGGCACTTATCAATTAGCTTGTCGTTTCTTAGCAGTGGTGCGATAATGCCGCCTACGGCTTGTCTGGAATAAATACCGCCTCCACTTGCTGCGGTACGAGGACCAACACCCTTGTAACGACCCTCTTCCAGCACAATGGCGTAAGGAAGGTCTGTGCCTACAGTGAAGCCCTTCTCAGTCGTTTCTTCCTTCCAGGACCTTGTAAGTGCGCCTGTCCAATAAGGTGAGCGTCCTTGTATTTCCCCCAGCATGGTTCGCATGAAGTCATGGAGACCAAGGTTGATCGCTCGTGGGAGTAACGTCTCTAACTTGGTGAGGACGTTGAAATCAGCAGTAACAACTTCTATGTCCAATTAAGCGCCCTGAGTAATTATCTGAATGACAAAGCCAAGGTCTTTGTTGATGTCAATAATGTCTAAGGTCTGTGTGCCATCAATGATCTTGTCATTTCTACCAAGACTGTTCCTGGTGACACCTTGGGGCAAATCTGCCTCGCGGATAATGTACTGTCTGAGGCTGCTTTGAACCTTTGTACCGTCCATTACTGGCACAGACTCAACCATGAAATTGGATCTGATCGCGGGTAGAGTGAAAGTATTAGTGCTTTCCACGCCTCGCTCTGTCTTGATATAAAGCCTGTAGTTGATAGTTGTTCTCAGCTCTGGGTCTGAAAAGAACTCCCCTACAATCTCTAAAATTCCAGGCTCAAATTCAGACAGCACTATGTGACCTCATTTAACAATTCAGGTCCTTGTGGTTCAGGCAGGACAGTAAACAGAGTGAGATAAGGCTCTATCAGCAGATAAATAGGAAAGTGGCTGCTGCGAATGAGCATCTCAAACAGAGAGGCGTCCCCAGGACTCATCGGCCCATCAGCGCGTGTTACAGAGAGACTCTGAAAGAGGGACAGGCTTTTGACAGCGGCTTTGGACGTACCAGACGACGGGTCACTAACATTGACTGTGCCGCGGTGAATTACGTCATAGGCAATGAGAGCCTGCGCCTTTTGGACATTCTCAGGTATCTCTATTTCGTCCCCGGAGGTCCACCACCTGGGAAATGCTAAGGCTTGGTTCGTGTAAACCTTGAACCCTGCCCAGGAGAGACGGTTCATAAGGAGACAGGCCAGAACAAGCCTTTCCTCTCTAGCAGCGTCTGTGAGGGCATTCCATGCTGTAGTGTCATAGATGGACGAAACTGAGATAACAGAATCAGCGTAAGCTAAAGTGATATACGAATTGCTGTTCTTACTGCCTATTGTTGTGACGAGGGCCATTCTGCAAAGTCCATTTGAATTCCAAGCACCTGAGAAACATCAGCGTCAGGGTCACCACTCAGTCCAATGACCTCAAATAGGGGCTTGTCGTCCTCAAACTTCTGTAGGCAAGCCTCTGCGATCTCTCTAGTTGTCTCGACAGTCTGTGAGCCGATGAAACGATAGGTCTGAGACCCCACCTGAAAGGTAAACGTCTGGTGGGGTCTTCGGAGCAGCGTGACTTGGATCATGGTGTTACACAGTCGGGATAGTTGCGTTCAAACCGGTGTATTTGACCACGCCAGTCCCATCGAGGTATTTCACGTCAAAACGAACAGACAAGACGAAAATGTACTCTTCAGATTCAATGTCCTTATCGGTCTCCAAAAGGATTTGACGATAGATACCAGCGACAATGTTTTCGCGGTGGGTCAAAAGAAACTTGCTGTTAGGCATCCAAGGGACTCTGTAAACCGGAATTCCCTGGTGAGTCACAACACGTCTACCACCAACCTGAATCATTTCGTCACCAAGCGCAGTCCCCCTAGACGCCAGATACCTCTTATACAAGGTCTCTGTCACAGGAGAGACGTAGAAACGCATATTCTCCAGGTCTCTAACAAACTCAGACGGCATCTCTACAAGAGCGGCGTCAAATGGGTCCATGCCTACGTCTTGAGGATTACCTGAGTTGTCTATGGCGTGAGATGTTGCTTGCTTTAGGACGCCATTAAAGATCGCAAGGTCTTCGTCACCGCTGGACGTATCTCCGAGGACAATTATCTCTTCCATGTCCAGAGCAGCACGTCTTGACATCTGACCCATGAGCCAGTCAGGAAAGTTTCCCTTGGCGATGTTGTCTTCAACAACATCATAGGGCAGCCTTACGTTGGCTCGCATGTTCTTAACGTCGAGTTCAACTTTGGCTAGACCTAACTTGGCACGCTTCTCTTCAGTAAATGCAGTTCCTGAAGAAGCGACGTGCAATATCCTGCTATTAAAACCAGCAGACTCCAATTTCTTCTTAGGAGCCAACATAGTGTCAACACGAATGTCACTTAAAAGTGTGGGTTGCGCGAGTGTCATCTCAATAAAGGCATCGGCCTGTTCAGCGTTGAGGTAACCACCAGTGTTTTTGAGATCGAGTACAGTAAGATCATCTTTGCGAGCTATCTCGCGATGAGTAGGAGCAGACATTTATCAATTCCTCCAGTATCAATTCAAGGGTAGCGGCATCAATTACGGCTATGCGCGGGTAGTGCCGGTGGGTTAGTTACAAATTGGGATACAAATTGAAGTTATTTAGGATGCTTTCTTGACGGAAAAGAGGGTACCGAACTTGCTCTTGCTATCAGTCTTGATCGCAACGTCCTCATCAGGAGACGGAGCGCAAGATGGAGTATGTGCAAGCGCCTCAGTCTTTTCAGTAAGCTGAGAAAGGTTACTTTCTAACTCTCCAAGTTTCTGAGCGAGTTCAGTTATGGTGTCAGTGAGATCAGTTTCAGTCTTCTCAACTTCAACAGTTGCAGGCTTTTCAGCCTCTGCTTTAGCCAGTGTTTCGTTGACAGTATCAACAATAAAGGTTTTCAATTCGTCTTTAGACTCGAACATGGTATCAATTCCTCCACGGGGGGATATTTCATTCAATTTGGCTAGAACCTCATTTTTGAGCGCCTGTATTTCGGTGATTACGCCGGTGATAGGATCAGGTGTGTCGATCTTGGCGCTGTCCTGGAGGTTGGTATCAGTGGGGATTGTAGGAACGTCTTGCTTGTCTTTGATCTCTCCCAACACGACCTGAGCGCCGGTCTCTGCTATGGGCTTAAGGATAAAGGCTTGTTCTTTGAAGTCAGATTCGTCCTTTTGTGTGTATCTAATAGTCGTCTCAAATTTCTCTGCTTTTTCTGTCTTGATGCCATCAAACTCGGCATCGCCTAAAAGGTTCCTGAGTTCCTCAATATCCATCCCAGACAGATCGTTTAGGATTGCATCAGCATTATCGAGGGGCAAAATTATTGCGTGTACACGTTGACCTGCCATATCTAAGGCTCCTGCTGTCTCAGTTTTAATTGAGGTGTAAGGTCTCCAGTTGGCCCCGTGAGCGACCATACTAATGAACTGAACGTCTGCGCTGGAGAGGATGCCGACTGTACCAAGTGCTTCTTCGGACTCAATTTTGATGGGCAAACTTACGCCTCTGAGGTACTAATTAGTGTCCAGGATCAAGCGGTGAGCGTGATCCCAAGTGATTTCTGTTGCTGTAGTTCGTGACACAAAGTGTCTGTGGTTGAGGGCTTCGTTGGTATATGTAGGCTCTACACTGGCTTGTTCGTTAAAGACCAGAGTGACTGTGTGGTCATGAGTGGGGAGAGGACCACCTGCCGAGGGTTCAGTGGTGCCACTGCCTCGGACGGGTTGGGACAGGGAGACAACGGCGTCTGAACGATTGACAAGACCATAGAAGGAGAAGCCGTTCAGTTCGCCTTTCTTGACTGAGTCCCATATTGAGTCATCAAACACTTTGACCCCTATGACCCATTCTCCAGGCTCAAAGTCGGGGTCTCCTTGTCGGGCAATAAAGGATTCAACTATGCGTGTGCCGTTAGATACTAGGTTATGATCTGTATCTATGGCAGAAAGGCGTCCTGAAAGCATAAAGCGGTGTGCCATAGCCTCGATTTCATCTGCTTTCATCATCTCGCCCTGCGTATCCACGAGCATGGGGGCGTAGACAGAGCCGTAGATAATGCGCTTCTCATCTGACTTAATTACGATTTTTGAGTGAGGCATATTTACTAATTGGTGAACAGTGTTAATTGTGAATCTGTGTGGTTAATTGGAATTCAAAAAGAGAGACATGGAGCGGTTATTGTTTGTTTCAGAATTAGATAGTGGTATTAGGAGGTTAGCGCGGGAGGCGGGTTAAGTGGGCGGGAATACTGGTGACATGGGATGTGGGCACTGTTAGTCTGGGAATAGCGGTGCGGAGATTGTTAGCGAGCCATTGGTCACTTGGCACTACTTTCTACTGACCTGATACTGCCGAAGCCAGCGAACAATGTCCGAGTGGCCCTTCAACGTCAGACGCCATTTGTAAGAAAGCTGTTTAGCCTCTGCATGTCGAGTAAAAGACGAAGTCGTCGCCAACATGCCACAAGTGGCACGGGTGTCATCAATTACATGGAGCAGTTCTCTTACTGCCGCGACACCTACTTTCCTGTGCTTTGCAAATCTCTTGGCCTGAACGAGCATCATTTGCGATTCGTCCATTGAATGCCTAATAGCGATTATGTCAATGCCGTTGTCCGCACCCACAGGCGTCAGTGTCACCTCCCACCCCTTTTCCTTAAGAAGTTCTGCCAGGAGTTCCTCAAAGAAACGGTCAGACACGCTATACAGCTCGGCACTGTGTACCGCTAAATGGGTTATGACCTCCACGTTAATAGGCTCTATGCGGACAAGTTCGACTCCGCGTGCGCCACGCCGAGCAGGGTTCAAGAACAAGATATTAAGAAAAACGTCGGCCAACTGGTCAAGGGAAAAAGGCTTGTTGATGAACACTGGATCCGTCCTAAGTTGGATTCGACGTAGCCTGAGCTGATGATAAAATGAATCTGGGGTTATTCCACCAGAACTCACCACGACCGGAATGACAGAACCAATCTGTTGGAGATGTGACAGCACCGCAAACCCGTCCGGGTCAGGCATTTGCACATTGAAAACGAAGATTATGTCCTTACCCTGCACATCCGTACTGCGGAATTCGCGGTTCGTCACCAGGCGAACAGCAATGCCGAATGGATCAGCGGTGAGGCTTTCAAGCCATTCCTTGACCACGTCGCCGATAAGATCTTCCTCGCCGACTTCGATTATGAAGAGGGCATTTTTCTTGAATATCATGTAATTCGGCGATGCTCCTTAAAGCTTGGAAATAACAGGTGGTGAACATGCCTCCTCGTCTCAGTTGGAGTGGCATATATTAACCCCGAGTACGTAACTCTTGTCAAGCAGAACCTGTCCTATAGAAAAGCCAGTTTAATGAAGCCAAGAGCGATATTGGGCTTTGTGATGTGAAGGTTTGATGTGTCTAGACAAATCACATCCAGGCGAAATTGATTGCATTTGTCCGAAGAAGATGTTACCCAGATCTACAACCTTAATGCACCGAGGGGAACTATGAAAAAGCCAGCGGCACAGGACAAAGCTCTTAGTCTGTACCTAAAGTCTAAGGGCAAGATAACGAACAAGGACCTTGCCACTAAGGTTAAGGTGAACCCAATTACTGTGGGGAAGTGGAAAAAGGACGGGGACTGGGAGGCAAAACTGAAAGAACAAGACTCTGCTTCTGTGCCTGCTAAGGCACGCAAGACTCCTGCTAAGGTTGAGACACCTAAACCTGCCAAAACTGCAAGAAAGGCACCTGCTAAGGCAGAGGCTCCCAAACCCTCTCCTTCACGCCGAAGTGCCAGAGGACCTCGGGCGTTACGTAAACCAGAGGTGTTCAACAAAGCACTCACTATGTTTGTGGAGAGTGGAGGCAAGATCACGAACACCGTGCTTGCAGAGGCGACTGGCGTGACTCTCGCGACCGTTGCGAAGTGGAAGAAGATGCCTCAGTGGGTTGTGGCAGATTTGCCACAAGCAGCAGTAAAGGAGACGACACCCTCCCCTGTCGTGGAGCCTTCGGTTGCTCCTGTCACGACGGTCGATCTGAGGCGGGTCTTGGAGAATTTGTCTGGCCTGAACCAGACAATAGAGCATCAGATAATGAGTCTTGTAGAGACTAAGGCTCAAGTGCTCCTAGGTATTCAGCAGTGTCAGATGGTCCTTAAGCAGATGAAGGGGGAATGACTAAGTTTGCTAACTGATGGAGGGGAGGGGCAAGTATCATGGCAGATCCTAAATTGTTCGTGTCATATAGCTGGAGTTCCCCTGACCATGAAGCATGGGTTTTGCGATTGTCAACGGAGCTTCGTGAGTCGGGCGTGGACGTGATCTTGGACAAGTGGGATCTCAAAGAAGGGCAGGACACCTATGCCTTCATGGAAAAAATGGTCACTGACCCGGACGTCCAAAAGGTGGTAATGGTTTGCGACAAGCTTTATGCTGAAAAGGCCGACGTGAGGAGGGGCGGGGTAGGAACTGAAACACAGATAATATCGAAAGAGGTTTATGATAAAGCCGATCAGACCAAATTCGTAGCCTTGCTGCTTGAAGTAGACGAAGAAGGAAAACCATATCTTCCTATATATTACAAATCACGCAGATATATTGATTTCCACAATGCCGAACAATACTCGGAGAGCTTTGAAGAACTCCTCAGATGGGTATATGATCAGCCTTTGCACGTAAAACCAGAACTCGGGACAAAGCCATCTTTTCTGGACCGGCCCGACATGGTGTCCTTAGGTACGTCCGTTAAATTCAAGCGAGCCCTGGACGCCATCACCACTGGAAAACCATATGCATCGGGTGCCTTGAGCGAATATTTTGAATCTACGGCGAGTGCCCTGGAGAAATTGAGGATAACAGACACACAGGGCAATATTGACGATAAGGTGGTAGAGAGCATTGAACTTTTCATTCCCCACAGGAACGAGATAGCACAGATTTTTCTTACCCTTGCCCGCTATGAAAACAGCAAAGAGTCCATTCCTCTGGTTCACGCCTTTTTCGAGAGTCTGATTCCATATCTCCATCCACCGGCGGGAACCAATCGTTGGGCGGAGCGGGATTATGACAACTTCAAGTTCATTATCCATGAGCTTTTTCTATACTGTATTGCGGCTTTTCTGAAGTATGAACGTTTCGAGACAGTGAAATATCTCGTTGAGAATCTGTATTTGGACGAGGCGGAGCCTGACTACGGCAGGGAGGCCATGACCGGGTTTCCGGTGTTCTGGCAACATTTGGAGTCCTTAGATGAAAGGAATAGGCGTCTCCAGTTGCAACGAGCGTCGCTGCACGCTGATTTTCTGCTCGAAAGAAATGCTGGTTCAGGGATTGACAAGGTCGAACTCATGCAGGCGGACTTTGTCTTGTTGCTCAGGGCTGGATTGGATGTGCTCAGACAGAACGGGGTTCAACTTTGGTGGCCGTCTATTTTACTCTACAAAGTTGGTAAGAGTTCGCCCTTTAGATTGTTTGCTCGATCCGAATCGGCTGCATATTTTAGCAAATTCGGGGCTGTCATAGGAATTGATAACAGGGAAGAGATTGTGCCGCTGCTTGCTGCCTATGAGACTAAGAAGCTAGACCTTCCGCAATGGCGACACATGCCAAGTCGTGTAAAAGAGTGGATGAATTTTGAACGGCTTGCCACTCAGCGGTGAGCGACATTCATGCAGCACCACGAGTATTAGGAGTGACGATATATTCCCTTGCCCCCGACTCCTAAGCCTCTGACTTTCATAAGGCTTGGTTAAGTGATACTTCAATCTTGCGCCTTTATTAGTTGATCAATGAAGAATCGGTCTTTTTCCATCCGAACAAAAATAACAGATGTTGATACCAGTGCATAATACAAGGCGAAAAGGCTGCCGAAAAAGGTTATAGATTCCGTATTGACGTAAGGCCCTAGATACGCACTGACATACAAGTTGTGTTGAGCCTCGTTGAGCACGTACATAAAGAGCATAAAGCAGCCGAACCCTCCTTCAAAGATCATATACTCTTGCAGCCGCATCAAACGTTCAGCATCGGGGTTATCAGACTCCATAATTCTGCGCCGGGACGTTTGTGTCTTGATAGGAGCTACTATGAGTAGCAAACCAAAATATAGGAACCAGGAAGCACCATTCGGGACGTTGAGTATGGAAATGAGGCTCATTGCCACAATCAAACCACTAGTGATCAAAGCCCAACGAGTTGTTTCAGTTTTGAAGCGATTCGTAATAGCAATATAACGGACTATAAATTGAAGGAAAATCAGCATACAGGCAACGAATGCAAACTTCACGTGTAATTCTTCCCACTCTCGGGCATTGGAATAAACGTAAACAAGACTGGCTATGTTCGTGGTTATAGCCATCCCAAGGAACCATTTTGCAATCCAGTTCATGTCCTTCACTCCACTAACCGACATCAATATGTCAACATAACATCCTGCAAGGCTCGATGAAATTTTCGGCACACCATGCCCGTGTCCAATGGCGTGTCTCCGTCCTTATCACCGCCGGGGCACCACCTAAGTTTATGCCAAACCCATTCACGGCTCACAACGGTTATCACCGTAGTACCCAACAATGACCATCTCATACGGCAGGTTCCAGGACAACACGTCGGGATCGTTTGCGGCTTGACCGGCCCGCCACGAGACCAGGGACAGGTTGATCCGCGGCATTCCTAATACCAGCATGCACTGGTCCTTTTTGAGATTTCTAACAGCCTTCTCAGGCTCAGTCCCCGCAACGAAAACCATTCTGCGCTTGCGAGCAATCGTCTCCCCGTCCACCTCTTTCACGTCAGCAAAGACCGTGATGCCATCCTCCAACTCGTGAGTTGGGTCCTCACGGAGCATAATTCTAAACTTCACGTAGTTGTATCCGACACTGCCCATGCGAATGGACGTAGAGTCTCCACCAGGCGTAATACGTGCGCGGACATTCTCGTAGCGCTGAAAAGCGTCTGAGGCGTCCTTGGGTCTAAATCCCGGAATTGGAGCAAACGACGTTCGAGTCTCTATCCCGCCTATTTCTGTTGTGGGGTGAATCTCGAACACGTGGTCCGGGTTGGTGTTCTGAATATCAAGATCCATTCCTGGGAAGAATTGGTCATCGCCCCCGTGCTCGGGCCAGAAACGCCAGACACCTTGAATACGGACGGGTGTGCCGGTGCCCTTCATCTCATTGGCATGCTTCAAAGCCTTCGGCTGAGACGCTGCATTCATCAACTCGGCAACCGTAGGCATCTGAAGTTTCTCAGGCACCCCAGCGATGTGTATGTCACCATCATTGGATGGTTTTGACGGGGACGGTTTTTTGGGTTTATTGTGGGCGAAGTAGATCACGAAGTCGGTATCTATGGTTGCTCGGTTTTTGTAAGTCTCGATGAATTCGTTTGGTAAGGTGAGAACGATGTCTGCGCTTGCAGAGAAAAAGAATGCAAACGCCGCGACAAGAAAGATAGCCGCACTTGTTAGGCGAAACATCTTATGCTTCATGGTTCCCCCCCTTGACTGAATGATCGGTTAGTTATGCTTTTTCTTTTTGGATTTCTTGCGACGTTTCCACCAAGCCCAGACCGCTGTGGCGACCGGGACTAGGACTGCGGCCCACAACCACTGCCAATTTTCCCCCACAAACGAGGTGACTCGGTCGGCCACAGACACTCGGATTTCCAGTTGCCGGTCGAATGTCCTGACAACTAACAAGCGGTTCTGACCACCGACTGCCAGGATAGCCGATAAAGTCAGGTGTAATGCTTGCATTCCTGGTCTAATAGCCTTGACGTCCCATTTCCAGACAGGAGTCTCAAGAGAGCTGATGACCTGTTGCTCAGGGGTCGTGGCCGTGATCTGAAATCCTGGTCCTGTTAAGCGTGCCTCCATGTAATCTGAGACCCGAACTGGATAGCCTTCTTTTTCACCTGCTGCCTTAACATCTCGTTTTAGATCCTCAATTGGTTTGGTGAGGCTTAGCAAAAGCTCTATCTGAGTTGTTTCGTCTAGTTCCATCTGTTTCGGGGTGTTGAAGGCAATCTGTCCCCAGTCCAGTCCTTTGACCATCTCATCCAGAGACTCTATGGACTCAGGACGAACATGGGGCCGAGTTGGAAGGGCGCTATGGAACATTGGGAATGTTGGGAACGTCGGAACTGTGGGGACTGTTGCAGAAATCGTGGGGACTGTCGTGGGGAGCGTTGGGACTGTAGGGGGACGATCCGGTCCAATCTTTGGTGGTTCTTGGCCGCAAGATATCAAGAAGCAACTGAGGAGAACAACAATGCCTATCTCCGCCATGTCGCGCAACAATGACATGCCCGAATGTCTGTCGCGAGTTTCCACTTCTGCAACCCCCTCCTTGGATAACCCGTCATCGTCAACGGTTCAAAAACTGGCTGTCAGAAAATTGGTGATTCACCGTCGAGGCACAGGCGGTTTGCACACGTTGCAAGGTAGATAGCCCGCTCTTACCGCCTCGGCGGGGGTCTTAAACACGACTAAGTTAGCTGCCTTGATACGCTTAGCCCAGACGCAACTCGGATGGTGGTATTTGTTGGATTGTCTTGAGGCCCAGAAATCTGCCATTGCTGATAAAGGCAGAGCCAAGACAAAGATTATGACCAGTGTTACGAGCCGTCGCATCATTCCCCCCGGACGTAAGCTTTTGTGGTTATGAAACGGGAACCCTGTCAAATCTTAATCTATGAGGTGGGGACTTTTCAAGCCTTTTTCTCGGCACCTTTCAATATCTTCAGTATCTGTGCCGCGACGTGTCTGGACTGACAAGGTTCAAGATTGTCAACGACACACTGAATCATCTCAAGGGGAGTTTGAGGCGACAAGCCTGTGCCCCACGGGAACCAGAAAAGCCTTGCCTGAACATCGGCACCGGCCCCCACCAACATCTCTACAATGGTCACTATTCTTGGATCTGCGTCGCTAAACTCACCCATGTCTTCTGACCTAAAGTGGTGGAGGGCGCGCTGCAACGCTGTGTCCCCTGCTATAGCCCCATTAACGTCAGCCCCAAGGTCTATCAGTGCCCTGACAAGTTCAACGTTATAGAAGTGAATGGCCCTTGCAAGCGGGGTGTAACGTTCAAACAAAATATAGGAGTTTGTGTCCCACTCGCTGTCTTCGTCTTGGAAGAGAATGTTAATATCTGCCCCATGCTCCACGAGCCATTCGATAGACCTTAGTTTGTTCTGATCTATTGCCAGGATAAGAAGAAGTCCCTGCTGGTCGTTCAGGTCCATCTTAGGCAGAAGGTGGGACACTGCGCTAAAGTCTTCGCTCTCTACTGCCTCGGCGAGAGCGTCAAATAGTTCGTCTTGCTCGTGAGGATAAAGGATCTTGTAGTTTCTCTTGTTGAGGTCTCTCAGTGAGCCCATTGGCGATGTGTCCTAAGCTGATGGAGTTCGCGACATAGGAATCAGGAATTTATTGCGGGCGACCTACGAAGATGTCTTAAAAGGTTTTTTCAAGATATTGAGTGCATCCTTTTTCAAAATTTTGAGTATATCCCCAAAATTCCATTCTTGGTCAATGTCCTTGTCAAATTCCTTCCTGAGAGCTTCTCCTTTTTGAACAGCCGAGGTGAGTAGCAAGTCAGCCTTCCTGAGCAAATCAGGATGTCCTGTTACGGGTCCTGCGGGCAATAGTTTAGGAGAGACATATCTATCTGGGGGATTTTCCCTCTTCAAGTCAGCCATCCGACTCCGGCATTCCTCAACCTTTGCGTAAAATGAAACCAAACTCTGAACCATTGTGCCAGGGAAATATGTGAGTTTGTCCAGATTGCCGCTAAACATCGCTGTGGGATATTCGCTAGAATAGATCAGCATTTTGTGTAGCTGATGCCCAAGAGACTGAGGGTGCAACCGCCTTTCAGTTATGTCATTCATGCATTTTACACATATATTTCTATGGTGCATCAATCGCAAGGTCACTTCATCGATTTCGCTTTTCAGAATCCTGCGGAATGCCAGATGATTCCGATGCTTCTCAATTTCGCTGCGCACGTGTGAAAGCAAGAAGACCGACACTGCTCCAACTACCGCGCCGACTGCTGCACCGATCACTACTCCAATAATGTGTGTGTACCATGAAGTACCCATAACTCCTCCGTCTGGTAAACTCGTGGATTTCAGATTAGTGTGGATTTATGAGTTTTTCAAGTTGTTTCCGGCAAAATGAAACTCTAACCCGAATCAATATAATTGGCCATTTCTCCGATTCAACAACACGCCGAGAGTGAAAAGATTCTGATGATATGGCTCCTTTCAGTGCTTAGGATATGTGGGCAGCAACACCATCGGCTACACGATGCGCTTACCCACAGACCTTCCAGGGAAGTCGTCCTCGCATGTAGAGTGCCTCTCTAAAGTCCCTGGAGAGCCAACCTGTATATGATGACTATCCTATTTTTTGGCGTTGTCAAGTCATAGGGCTATTTTTTCTTATGTTCCACTCTGCTACCTGCCCACCGGTCTGCTGGACGGGGCTCGACTTTGATTCCGAGCCCCAATTGATATAGGGCCAGAGGAAAAGCAGAGCAGGCAAGCCAATAGTGAAAAGGAGCGACAAGAATAGGTCTGTCCCATTAGATTTCGGAACGGTGGGAGACGTGAGAGCGAAGATACCTGAGAGCAAGAAAACAGACCCCACTACGATCTGAACGATACGCCGTGCTCGCGGAGAATCCATGCAGATCACATAGAGGAACATGGCTCCAACCACCATTAGAAATAGAAAAACTATTATCATGACCCCCTCCTTAGTTAGAGATGCGTTTCTTGGTTTTCCTTTGAACTGCCACACTGGAGATCTGTCATTGCCTTACAACCTACTGAGTGTTGTGAGTGATATAACACCGCGAGGTGGTGAAACCGTTTCACCACCTCTCTCGGTGCCATCTGCTGTGTAGCCCTCGTAATATCTCATGGAGGTTCTTTTCTCATTGGAGCCTGAGTTCAGAGACTCAGGGAATAAAGGGCTGGTTTAGAAATTTTTGGTGGAAATTTTTGAGCCATAGCGTGGCCTTTTAACCAGCCCTCCTCGCCAGGATTTGTGGGACTCAAGTCTCTGGACACCTCGGCTTAACCATTCGCACGCTGTTGGATTCTCTGCTCTATGGGCAGTAACCTCTGTTCAGAGACAGAGTGTGTGGTGTCGTTGACCTGGTTAAGCCACGTTAGCAGTCTGAGTGAGGCTATGAACCAATGCCGTGGACCATCTACCCTCACGAGCACTGACACCCTCAGTCTCCAGAATATTGATGATAGAGTGGATAGTGTGGTCGCCGCGTCTCAACTGTCTCATCCTGTCTATAACCTTCTGCTCCTTGGGTTCAGGCTCCAGACCATAGATCGTTTGACCATTGCTGTTCAGGCCCTTCTCGATCTTTCTGTAGCCATAAGGAGTCCTGCCCCCAGTCTTCTCGCCTTTCTCTCTCTTGCGTTGCAGCGCAGCCTTAGTCCTCTCTCCAATCAACTTGCGCTCCATTTGTGCCAGACTTGCCATTAAGGTGAAGAAAAATTCACCAATCGCACTCTCAGTGTCCAGTTTCTCTGTTATTGAGTGTAGGCCTACTTGCTTACGTTTCATCAACTCTGCCATGTCCAGAGCCTCACGTGTGTTCCTTGCCAAGCGGTCAAGTTTGAAAATGATAACTGCACCAACACTCTTGGTCCTAACCATTTGCAAGACCTTCTGCACTCCAGGTCTGATGTCAATGGACTTGCCACTAATGCCCTCGTCAGCAATTATGTCCACAAGGTCCATATCGTGGAGTTCAGCGTACTGACGTATCTTGTGGGCTTGCATGTCCAGACTCACGCCGTCTCTGACCTGCTCGTCTGTGGAAACTCTTATGTATCCTACCGCTTTCATAACAAGACTCCTTTCGCATTCTTGATCGACAAACCTGGCTTGTCAAGCTGGGTTTTGGAAATTGACATAACTTTTCTTGATCGTCCTATCATAAATAGGAATCATAGTTAGATCGTGCCACGCCTCTCTGAAAGCTGGAGAATAGTCATTTCTGCATATACCGGCTTATTTCGGTCCAACTCTTGACGTGGATCACAACGTCATCGTAGGTGCCGTATATCAACCGTTCCTCCACCTTTGTCTCAATTTGCCAGTATGGCTCTCCACTGTCGTGCCTTACCTCAACCATGCTCCACTCCCTGTCATTCTCGTCCACGATAAGCCCCTCATCCGGTGAGACCCTTTTGACTCTAATTTCCAGTTTCATTGTCTCTGCTCCTTTGGTGTCGTTTTGTGCCAGGTGCCTCTGTTTTGTTTCCTTATGCTATATTATTATGCAGGTTATATGCCATTACCAAGTCTTTTATGTTATTTTAGAGTCCTTTTTGTTGCACTCAAGACTTAGTCAGGACGCTATATGTCGCGTATCGCGCTGTTAGGATATAATACCCAGCTTAATTATTACTCAGGTGTGTACTGAGGTGTGCCTAAAATTTATACGTCTCCATAGGTGTTCTGAATTGTGAGAGTTTTTGGGCACAAAAATGTGACGACTCTGGTCACTGCGCAAGTTTTAAGCTGGGGTGTTGGTAGAAAGTGGCTCTGGTAGCTGGGTCGAGCGCGTTAGGGTACGCGGTGGAGAAGAAAAAATTAAGGAGAGGATGGTGGCGTAAAAGGAGGAGGAGGTCAGGCAGAGGAGGGTCGTGGTGAGGTTTTATAGACTGTACTATCTAATTCATCATCTATGCCGGTATTCTCCATCCACATCTATCTATCTATTATCACGTGTGTTATAAGTAGTCTGACGCAAACACATTTCTTATACATCCTAACCACCTATCGTTTATTCTTGTCGCACGCAGAATTGGAGCCCATGTCCCGCCAGGGATCTGGACTTGAGAAGATGGCTGTACCTTTAGCAATTCTTGAGACGATCTAAAATAATTATTGACCGGGTAGGCTGCGACAAGATACGCTCCAGTACCGAATTCTGGAGGTTGCAGCGGCATAAACAGCCAATCAATCTAACAGGAGAAATCAAATGCCCTCACTGACATGGGAAGAGAGCTTGCAACTTGACAGAGAAAGGGTCCGGTTCGTTGACCAGATTATGTCCAAGCTTGGTTTTAGACACCACAAGGAAGCCGAGTCATATAGCGGACCCTACAAGTTCACTGAAGTGATATTATACTTGCACACTGAGTCCGGTGATGGGGTGGCGGTATCCTTCCCCCGCGAGGATCAGGCGGAACACGGATTTGATATCACCGCCCAAGCCGAATTCAACAACAAGATCACGTCACCCGAATGGAAGTCCTTGCATCAATTCGAGGCGAAGATCGGCTTCTGGATAGAGGATTGCCGCAGACAGGAACGACCTCATGAATAGCGACAACGTAATCAAGCCGCACCTGATTCGTTGGACACCCGGAGTCCGGGAAATGGATGTCTACTTTCAGGAACCGACTCCTGAAAACCTTGACCGGCTTATTCAATTCTTCAAAAAAGACCTGGGCGAGAATAACCTGGCAACAAAACTCCTCGCCGTAACCTTGCCGCTGTTCCTGAAGCTCGAAAGGTTAATTCCGCATCAACTTCTTGGCGATCAAGCAAGACAAGATCCGAAATTCCTGCGAATTGCCCTCTTTGCATTCTGTGGAGAAACCATCAATGGGTGGTCTGACGAGCTGCTAGGACTTTTCGACAATTCATCCCGCCTTCAGGAACTCCTATTCCCTGCCATGAACGACAGGGGGGAAATCCGACCAAAACTAATGAGATGGGAACCGGAAGGACCAGAGCTGGATTCTTACATTGAATCACCCACGAAAGAAAATCTGGACCGTCTGCTCTACTACCTCTCTGAGCAACAGCAGGTTTTTCTAAAGCTCTTTTCAGTTTCGTTTTCCCATCTTGTGAACGTCCAGGATAAAGTCTTCAACTCGGTCGGCAATGAATTCCCTTCTCAGGACATAAAGCAGGCCCGTAAATGCTTTTTCGTCCTCTCCGCTGAGATGAGTAATAAATGGGCCTCAAAGTACGCGGCTCTTTGCACGAATCCGATGCTGGTTTACGAAGGCGTACGCTCCTCATTAGAGAAAGTGATACCGCCCAAGAGTTGATGGGTGGCGCAAGATCAACATGGGTAGTGTCCGAAATGGTGGGAGGCATCCATGTCAGAGCTAATTGACGAACTTCTTCACATAGACTCGGAACTCCGGGACTTCGTTAAAAAGTACAAACGACCGGAGATCGACGAGCCATTGAAGAGACTCACTAAGGCGTGCGAGGAGGTCGGCAAGGCGTGGAGCCGATCGTGGATAGGCTATCAAGCCAATGTCTATTACGCTGATCTCGAACCTCCTCCTCCCGGTGACCATTTTAGTGCTGAATGGGGTTTTGAGAGTAGTAGCGGGGATTGGCATGAGTACGATCATGACGGAGTCCGAAACTTCATACATGAAAAAGCGGGGAACCCGGATCTGAAAGCAGCCCATGATTTGGAGAAAGAAGGGGGGTCCCTTATTGATAATAAACGAAGCGAAATAATCTCAATTCTTGAGACCGTTCTCTCTTTACGACAAGATCCTTTCCTGAACAGCCTGAAAGATGAGGCGGAAGAAAAACGGGTATTCACTGCCTCCGATTTCGTCAAACAACGCAGTCCGAAACAATACATGTCTCGTGACACGCTCGCTATGGGGCAGGGTACATGGGTGCCGCCGCACATAGATGTGTTTGCCGAGGTGTTCTCTATTCAGAACCGAGCGATTGTCTGTCAGCACCTAGCCGATATAGCTAAACGGGCAGCGTCGCACCTGAAGCGGGTTGAGAAAAGCACAAGGCGTTCCGAAATGATTGGCACAAACGTCTTCCTCGGCCACGGTGGCGCTCTTATTTGGAGGGAACTCAAGGACTTTATAGAAGACCGACTGAATCTTCCCTGCGATGAATTCAATCGAGTTCCCATTGCTGGAATAACGAATATTGATCGCCTTGCGGAGATGCTCGATGCCGCAGCTTTCGCATTCCTAGTACTAACAGGAGAGGACGAACAAGCAGATGGGAGATTACATGCTCGTATGAACGTCGTACACGAGGCGGGGCTATTTCAGGGACGACTCGGTTTCAGACGGGCAATAGTCGTTTTCGAAGAAGGTTGCGAGGAATTCTCGAACATTGAGGGGCTGGGGCAGATACGATTCCCAAAAGGGAAAATCAAGTCTGCTTTCGAAGAGGTGCGTCAGGTATTGGAACGCGAAGGATTGATCGCAAGCTAATTGGAAGGGGTGCGCCATGAGCAACGAACTAGAGGATCAGGAGAAGACTGGGATACTTGAACCTTCGGAGAAGAAGGAAAGACAGCTCACACCGGAGGCGGAAAGAGTCATTCGAGACCACCTGACCCGGCGGTTCACCTTTCCCGGAATCGCATTGGTGGTCATTTCCTTTGTCATCGGCTTTTTTATCGACAGAGTTGCCTTCCAGACGGCCAGCAATCAAGCCTTCCTGAGCGCACAATCCGAGGTTATGAAACTCGTCCATGAAGTTGTGAAAGCAAAGTTTGAAACTGATGCAGCCGTCAAAGCAATCGAAATTTCTTCAAGAGATATCAAGCAAAGCGAGCAAAAAGCCAAGAAATTCGCTGACGAGTTATCGTCTCTCCAGAGCAAGCTGGATTCTACCGTGGCTTTTCAGGCTTCCGATCCACAGATCAAAGAAATAGCGTATGTTCTGGCAACAGACCCTCGAATAACGAAGGTATTGAATGACCTTGACGTCTCTATTCAGTCCCGACTCACAAAGGCAGATCAAGAGATCGAGAAAATTAAGTCGGCGTACCAGATTGACTCTCGGCAGGGAGAGGCCAGGAGCCTCAAGAATTATAAGGAAGAGGTTTTCTCTTTCTCTTTTCCCGTAAAGCACGCTTGGATAGAACTGCCGCAGAGCATAGACGGTGCCCACCGTCTCACGATAACCGAGATAAGAGACAAATCTGTCAGGGTGGTTGTAGAGCGGATTAGTGCTAGAATAGACCCGAGGGCATCCGATTACAGCAGAGAATTCAGGATGAGCTATCCGAGAGTTGTCTTTCGTGTCTGGCAACTTCTTTCTGAAAGAGGGACAGTCATGGATCCACCAGACATAATTCCCATGCGCAAGAAGGTCGCTGGAGTCACTGAGGTCTATCATATATGAGACTTTGCAGCCCGCTCTAGCTAAACAGAGGTCATTCAATCCATGAGTACCATAGTCTTTATCTTAGGGGCTGGAGCCTCAAAGGAAGCTGGAGCACCGCTGATGGCAGACTTTCTAGGAGCCTCAAGGGATTTGGTGGCGAAAGGGCAAGCTGGCGACTCCAAGGAAAGTTTTGAGAATGTTTTTAAGGCAATTGGCATACTCCAAGGAGTGCATTCCAAGTGCGACGTGGACCTGAACAACGTAGAGTCTGTTTTTACAGCATTCGAGATGGCCAGAACCTTGGGAGGGCTGCCTGGATACGGAATTAGGAAGATGGACCGTCTGATCCAGGACATGAAGGTCCTAATCTCGCGCACAATTGAGCAGACGCTCCTATTCCCCATGCAAAACAGCGTGATAGGGCATCCGCCTCCTTATGGACTGTTTTCTGACATGGTGAAATATTTGCAGGAATCTGCAAAGCCCTCTCACAATGTTGCAGTCCTGACTTTTAACTATGATCTTGCCCTGGATCGGTCGCTAGCAGCCAAGGGTCTGAAACCGGATTATTGCCTGGAAGACGGTAAGAACCCTGATGGCCTTCCGCTGTTGAAACTCCACGGCTCCCTTAATTGGGCGTACTGCCCTGAATGTCGCAGGGTCTTTTCTCTCAATCTCCTTTCGAAAAAGGCAGAGGATTTCTTTGAAGATAAAGTCTTGCCACGCCACGGCAATTCAGCTCCCATGCCCATTCAGCGTTGGCTCGACGAAGAAAGTTTTTGCCCACATACATATTCAAAGCAGCCACTTATTGTGCCGCCTACATGGAACAAGGCGAGTTATCATAGAGTAATGCCTACCGTTTGGCACTGGGCTGCTCACTACCTTCGCTCGGCAGAATATATTTTTGTGCTGGGGTATTCATTCCCCTCCTCTGACACCTTCTTTCATCATTTGTATGGACTTGGCAGCCTTAGTCAAACACCGTTGAGGCGGTTTTGGGTGTGCAACCCTGATCGTGAACTTGTGAGGGGCCGGTTTGAGAATCTACTTGGACCTGGAGCCAGAAGGGTTTTCGCATACCATGAGTCGGAATTCCGCCAGGCCATAGACGAAGTGTGGGATAGTTTCAGACCACCCAGGTAGCCCTCATAAATATGACTCTTCCAGTAGGGGAAATGGATGTCTTTGCCAGATATGATGGTTATGTGAAATAGTCGTAGAGTATACCATATCTGAGTGTGAGGATTTACCCGACAGTTAGGAGAGTATCAGGCCGTAAACTGTCCAGGGCCTACTTGCCAACACCAGATCATCATTTCTTGAGCCAGTTCAGCCCCGGCAACTTTCCTCCAAGAAATTTGAAAATTCTATTTGACCGCCAACTCCACAATAAGATAACCTGACCTCCAAGAAATCTTTACTCTCCAACTTGCTTTAACACTGCCTAGGGGCGTCATCAGGGTCTGACCTTATGGGCAGACCGGGGGGTTGTGATGAACGGCGTCCAGAAAATTGTCTTGACTGCACTAGTTGCGGCGACAATTGTGTGTCTCTCCTTCAGCGCGTGGGGTCAGTTCAAAGTGTCGCCGGGGCCTCCGCCTCCGCCAAAACTACCGATAATCCAATTGCCTCCAATTCCACCGCTACCGCCTAGAGACCTGAATTCAGGATTCAGAGTGGAACCGTTGGTTCCGTCTCCGAGGCTGGACCTGCAACCAGCGTTGCCTAGCGTGACGTCACCTACGGTTGATACTGGGATGCCCCCGCGACCTTTTACGGCTGTTCCGGCACCATCAAGGCGGTGATGGGCAGCCACACGGATCGACAACCTTTCTTAATTGGGGGGATAACAACATGCGATCAGTGATAGCCCTGTTGAGTGGAATCTGCTTTCTCGTAGCGGCTCCGATGGTCCAGGCGTGGAACAAGCCGGGACATATGACATCGGCTGCAATTGCCTACGCTGACCTGAAGGAACGCAACCCCGAAGTCATAGCGAAGGTCATTGAAGTCCTGAATCAGAACCCTCTGTTCGAGTCTGAATGGGCTCCAAAATTGGAACAGGTTTCAGCCGATGACCGCGACTTGTATCTGTTCATGCTCGCTGCCAGGTGGTCTGACGACGTACGCGGGAACCCCAAGTACGATAGACCTGTATGGCACTATGTGAATATCCCATATTGTCCCGGAGAGACGGGTGTGGAAATTCCCCAAGAGGAAGGCATACTCAAAGCTTTCCAGAAGAATCGATCGATAGTCAAGGCTGCCGCGGCAGATGGTGAGGACCGTGCTGTTGCTTTATGTTGGATGTTCCACCTTATGGGTGACGTTCATCAACCGCTCCACACGACCAAACTCGTAACTGACCAATTTCCTCTGCCGGAAGGGGATCGAGGAGGCACCAGATTCTATATCCGAGTGACGCCTGACAGCTCAACAATTAGCCTGCATCAACTCTGGGATGGACTTATTCTTGGTTCCGATAGGCTAAAGGCAGTCAAAGACGAGGCGACTCTATTGCGGAACAAGCCTGACTTGAAACGAGACAAGTTTGCTGACGAACTAGCCGTTAAGTCATTCAGTGATTGGGCGGTTGGAACCTGTAAGGTTGCCATAGATCGTGCTTATTGCAGCGGGAGTTTGCAGGGGAGTAACGCAAAAGATGATGGTGTTGTGCTTCCCAGCGATTATAAGGGCAAGGCAAAGGAAGCGGCAGAGCGGCAGATCGTGCTTTCTGGCTATCGGATCAGTGATGCAATGTTTGATGTGTTTGGTGAGTAGGTTGGCGGTTCGGTTGGTATTTTCCATGAGGTTTTCAATCTGTGCAACAAATATCTTGTGACAAAGGAGGGGTGTCGTGAAACGTGTAAGGTCATTAGGTGCCCGCATTGAGTTTAATGAACTTAGCTGTCAACGCGTCATTTTCTTGCCTACCCTGTACCTCCAACCAGGCGAGATTCAGGACATTCAGATGATGGTAAGCGGGGAACCAACACCATCGAGCAGAGGGAAGTGGGGTTTGGTGGTTCGACTCAACGAACACGACCTCACAAAAGCCACCTGCCAAATCTTGGTCCGAGCACTTGAGGCAGCGGACAAGGTTCCTGGACATGGCGGTGTGTCACTTATGCGTGAGCAATACAGGGACGCCATGACTAGGTATATGAAACTCCAGGACCGACTTGTGTGTGGCTTGCTTCAAGATCCTGTGGACGGGGAGGCGAGAAAAAGAATGACCGGGCAGGATATCGGTGACTTCAAATATCATCTGTCTGTCCGCGACGCGCTTGTCAAGAAGCCCGTGAAAGATCTTTCGAAGCGACTGGGCGATTCCGAGACGGGGTACAATGGAAATCTCCACATTTTCAACTACGTGTATTCTCACATTGCCCTGGAGCCGCTGTCCTTGAATGATATATGGGCGGAGTACAAGAAGGAGAACCCCGGCCCTGAGAAATGGACAGAGATTGTTAATCCCCATCTGATTTTCTTTGTGGACCCTGGCAAAATGGAACCGATTCTATCTACAGATGAAGAGGAAATCGGGGGGCCGCTCCCGATCGACGCTGACCCATACGAATATCCTTGCTATTATGAGGACGAGACGCCGCATGGTGTCGTAACCTGCCACCTCCAAATACTATATGACGACAAAATCGAGGCCATAATCGAAGAGCTAAAGAAGCGAGTTGACGATTTTGAAAAGAAGTTGAAGAAGCTTTATGAAGAGCTTCTGCCTTTGCTCAAAGACATCGTCGCCAAGGTAGGTGAAAATGGATCGATCCAGAATGATTACCTCAAACCTTTTAAGGCGCAGCTCACGAGCTTCGAACAAGATCTGACAAAAGTTCGGGATGAGACCAAGTCCAATGTTGATGCCATTGCCGAAATAAAGAAAATGGTAGAGGAGATCAAAGCTAAGGTTCAAGGAAAGGGGTAGACATGCCTCAACAATCTTTAGATCAGTTGGAGAAGGATGTTTTCGCTGGTTCCGCAGCTATGAAGACAGGAGTCTCGTCAGTGGAGCTTGCTCTGTCTGGGAATAAGACCCAAATGGCCGGACTCCTCCTGCTGCTGATCGCGATAATCGCATTTCTCTCTCAAGCATCCGCATTCTTCCCGCCACTGAGACAGTATCTGCGATTCATACTTAGCTTGCTGGGTATGCCGTATTACCTAGGCAGCTATGGTCCTGCCTTCGCTGGGTTCCTTATAAGAGGACTGCGCGCACACGCCGGCGAAAAACATTTATATTTTGACACTAGTGATGTTGGGCACAACACTACTGATACTCGTTATGGGTATGTTACTGCCTTGGGAACTTCTAAGTACGATTTTGCCCTTGTGCCTGGCACATCACAGGTGACATTCTCGTTACGTGAGAATTTGGCTATACATGCGTCTTGGTATCGAGAGCACAAGACCGATCCTTTTGGGGTAACTAACGACTCCAAGAGTGGGGAAACTCTGGGGCATTATGACGTAACGTTTCCCCTCGATGGCTGTCAAACCGATCTGTATCAAAGTGGGGAAGACCCCGAGAGAACGTTTGGGCTGTCGGCAAATTTTTACTGGGAGGAATATTTGAAAAAGTGGATCGCACAGGCCCACGCCGATTCCATGCCGGATTACGATGGTCAAAGCGTGGTCTTGGAGACCATCAACAACGTGCTCACGTTCGTAATGAAACAGAAGAGCCAAGAACTAACGGATGAAGTCAATGCTCAGATAGAGAATAGCGTTCAGCTCTTGCCCTGGTGTTTTCTTTGGGGCGATGCGTTTGCAATTATGGAATCCGTGAAATGGGACTTCTCGGGGCAGAGTCTGACATTTGGTGTCAAGGATATCTCATGGTTCGGACATTTTAATAACTCTGAGACACGAGGATTCGGCACCGTTTTAGGGTTGAGCTTCAAAGGAACCATCGGTGTCACCCCCAACGGAGTGACCTATGATCTTGACTGTTATATCCTGGCATATTCCAAGGAGATACCGATTGCACATTTTACAACGGATAAAGCAGTCAACCTGGCAAGTGATTCGAAGACACCAGAAATGAAGTTATTTGGCGGCCCTGTTGATTCTATTTTCGATGTCCTTGAGAAGATAAGTGAAGGACTGGAAGCCGCAGCACCTCATTTGGTTTCTAGGATTGTAGATCTAATGCAGGAGGACCGGCCATTAATGCTAGACCATATCGAGGCTCTCGAAAAGAAATGAGGTGGAGAAGAGACATGTCGTAGAAGGTTGACCTTCTGCTGTTTTGGGTTCTGGAAATTTGGATTTGACTGAAACGGGGGGTAGCCATGTCACGAGGGAAAAGCAGGCGAAGGACAATCACCTGTTACACGCTTCTCGTGTTGTTGGTGATTACTTTGATTGCAACAGTTGCACTGGGCCAAGTTGTTAAACCGCCCATTGTTAAAGCACCTGTAATTGGCGGTACACCACCACCTCCACCCCCGCCTCCGCCCATAACCATACCGCCTGTGCCGGTACTGCCCCCTCCGAACACAACAAAGTGAGGGGGGGGAATTGGCGAGCGTGACGACATCTTCCGTAGAGATTATTATGCTGCATTACTCCGAACCACGTAGATGGGGAGGGAGAAGAAATGAGACAGATCGGACCATTGACAGCAGCCATTTTAATCATGGTTTTGGGACACTTTGAGGTTCAAGCTCAAAATGCATTGGAGGCATACACGGTGTATAATGATCGTCGATTTGCGGTTGACCTCTATGTGGACGGGGTCTTTGCGTGCACGGCCGCGGCCAAGTCAGCCTGCTCGACAAAAGTTACACCGGGCTGGCATTCGTTTATGGTGATCGGCAAAGAAGATGGCCAGATCGTTGGCTCTCATAGAGCGAACGTGCCAGCCAGTGTGGATGCACCAAGAACTCGCGCCCCTGACCGACCCTCCGCCGGAATTGTGCCTCCTTCAAGATTAATTAACCCTGCCGCATTTACAGGTAAGCTTGAATGGGATGAACGGCAGAAGATGATCGTCCAAGCTGGTTTTGACTCATGGGAGGACCAGAAACTAAGGAATTGGATGATCGCTGGAAATGCAAATTTCCTACGTACGTTGGATAATGCTCACGGCCAGTTCGCCTGGGGCGAAAAGCCCAGACCAGTGGTTGGGGGTAAGACTTTTATATGGGGAAATGCGACTGGTAAACCCATTCACGGGAGCCAGCCCTCTGAAAAAAAGTTCGTAGGTATTCCGCCTGACAAGGGAATAGCAGCCGACGGTGGTGCTCTCAAGTTCAAAGACCATTTCTTCTCGCACAGCCCGGCCAAACGAGAGAGTTTGCTCGCTTTTGAGGCTGGTAAGGTCTTTTGGAACATTATGAAGGATAAGACCGTTGAGGACGGCCAAACCTTGGAGCAGTGGTTCAGACACCAATGGTCGGGTAGAGAAACGGTTATCGCTGAAATGAAGAGAGCTAGACATAAAGGTGAAGGACTGTCTGATCCCAGGGATATTAAGCGAACGATAGCCGATCCCGAAATGAACTCACAATTTGCGTGTGTATTCCGCGCTCAAGCACTTGGCCTAAGAAACTCTAAAGACTCCGACGAATGGGAGGAAGTTATTGAGGAATTTAGAGAAAATGTTCACCCTCTTTTGAGATCAAGTAGGAGGTAGGAAATAGGGCATATGGTCTCTCTTCAAGAGTCAATCAAGCGCCTCTCAGCAATCTCGCAATACTCATCTTCCTTCTCAACGCAAATGAAGTCCACGCCCGACTCTTTGCACAAGACGGCCGTCGAACCTGACCCACTGAAAGGATCGAGAATAATGCCGCCGCTAGGAGGCGCAATGATCTCAGACTGTCCATTATTGCAATGTCTCGGTGGACAATAGTAGGTCAAATGGAGACCTGCGCCGCTTTCTTTGCGTCGCCTTTCAGAAAAATCAGGACATTTTGATGGGTCTTGCCTAACTTGCGCGAGGTCCTGAACTGCTTACCTACTCTAATAGGTAGACTGCCTACTTGAGTAACCAAGACAGCTTCGTTGTACAAACAGGCTCCAGTCTCCTCAAATGCTGCTATTGTTTGTCCCGGTAGGTTCCAATAATTGCCGCGGCTATCCCGCAAATCACCAACCACAAAACACGCAAACCTATCGTCTCTCAGCAGTGAGATCGTATCTGCTATAATGGACCGATAAGCGTCAAAGAAACTACTCTTGTTCATACTACTCAGGTCCCGTGGATCGTCTGTATAACGTTCAAGGTTGCCGTATGGTGGACATGTGAAAATGAAGTCAACCTTCTCACTAAGAAGCACTCTTGAGTCCTCAGCGTCTCCACATATCCACTGTGGCTTGATCGGTTTTTGGCACAAGCACCGTCCAAGTATGTTGTTAATATAGTTTGACGCTGAAATGGTTGACCACTGTGCTTCATTGGCTTCTATCTGATGCTGAGACAGGTCTATACCTACATATTTCAGCCCTAACAAGGCAGCCACTACACCGCGAACACTGCCGCCTGCAAAGGGATCAAGCACAGCTCCGCCACGAGGACAGAACCAAGTAAGCAGGAGTTCTGTGAGGACTGGATCAAAGACTGACGCACCCGCTCTAAGGCTCTGATTGCCAAAGCCTCCTTTAATGTCCATCAGTTTCTCTGTTGCACAGGTATGACCCGTTCTCTCGCAAGAGATCACATCACGTCCAAGTTCAGACTCAATACCCAGGTTTATCCATGCCGCCTTTCTTTTCTGCCAATCGCCTGTGCGTGCATTGAGTACTGTAAATGGAGGGAAGATAAATTCTTCCGCCAGAGAGCCTTTGGACATCAATTCATCTTCCGAGGAGGCACGATCTGCTCCTCAAAATTAAGATGGCGTATCAGTGCCTCCTCAGTGAGAGTGTATCCGTTCAGGCGCATGTCAGGACCCGGCAAATGGCCGTCGCTACGAAATTGCAGCAAGTAAAATCCCCAATAGTCAATATCATAGGAAGCGGCATGGTCGCTCAATATCTGGTCCAATATCTTGAACACGGACTGTTGTCCCCTATGGACGCGCCCAAAGTATTGTTTCTCCTCCAAAAGCATCATTCGCCGCAGATCATACTCAAACAACACATAGTCCAAGTTTGTAACTATTAGATGGACCTGCTTGCAGTTCTCTCGAATCCAGATGCCAAAAGGCGTCAATGCAGCCGCATGGCCCAATTCCCGCATCACAGTATCTCCCAGATTACCAATTCTCTGCTCAGCACAAGCAATTGCCGGTTTGCTTTTGCCCATTCAACCATCTGAGGTGTGCATTGCTCGCTCTGGTAAGGACACTGCACACGCATGCTGATAGGAAGATCAACAGACCTGAGCATGTCCGCTACGTGGTCGGTGTATTGTTTGTCAGGAGCCCGCCACTGTGTTGGTTGGATCAATAAGGCTATATGACTACCTGCGTGGAGTTTCTTAGACAGTGCGTTGACCAGACCTGATAACGATCTGTTGAATTCGTCCAGAGACATATTGGCCAAGTCAGATTCATCTGTGCTGTATTGGCTCTCCGCTTGTTTCCAGTAAGGAGGATCGAGGTACACCAAACGAACGTCTTTCCACCTTGGAACCGGAGGCGGACCATCAGTTATGTCCCACCGTCTTATCTCATGTTCTCGCTCAGGTATTGGCAGCCGGTCACTGACCCAGTATCTTCTGAACCGCTTCTTGCAAATATCAATGGTGGAGCCCCCACCGGCGAATGGATCGAGCACAATTTCAAAAGGCTGAGTGTAGAGATAGAGCAGGTTATCAACAATGGTGACCTCACTGTTGCCGAAGTGAGAGACATTGTTTGTCTTTTTCTGGAAGGTCCAGACGTTATAGAGAGGTGGTGTAAAGTCAACTAGGTGAGAGGCGACAGGTTTGTTCGCTTCTGGCAAGTTTGCCATTTCCGAACAAATTTCATTGACCACTGACTTAGTAACATTCTCTTGTTCTGCTATCTCCTCCTGAGTATGGCAAGATAGCCAAGCGTCAAATATGCGCCGTTTCCTGTCCTCACGAGCGTCTTTGTCTATATTGGACAACCAGCCGCGTACCGTCCGCTCACTCACTGAGAGGAGAGCAGCTAACTCACGTTTCTTTGTGTCCCGCTCTCGTTCAGGTGTGAGATGGTAAATCCTGCGCGCCATACTGCGCTTGTCGTCCTGACTCAACTGGAGACCGTGAGAGGCGTTTCTCTGAATGGCTAATTCAAGAAGATGGCAATCGCTGTTGGTCTGTGTAATGGCAACATCGATATATTCGGCTTTCGCTTTCTTATGGGCAGTCCACCTGTGCCAACCGTCGATGATCTCCTTATGCTGGTTCACCTCTATTGCGGGCAGGACCTCCAGGTCCTCAGCATATTTCTGAACCGTGACAGGATCGTGCTTAATCCTAGGGTAAACGTCCTCTCGAAACACAACGTCAGAAACTGGAATCTTTATGATCTCACTCATACGTCGCTCCAAATATTGAAAATTGAATTGCTACCGGAAAGACAAGAAGTGCCGACAAGATGTACCAACGAGGTAACTAGGCGTGATAACTAGCAGTGCAAGCCAAGAACTTGGAGGCGTTCACACAAGACTTTCTTGGATCTATGCAGGTGTGTCTTTACTGTGCCAAGAGGCATGTTTAGGGTGGAGGCTATCTCTTCGTATCCATGTTCCTGAATGAATCTAAGGCGTAGAATTTCAGCCCTTTCGGGGTCGAAGTCATTGAATAGGTCCTCAACGATCCCCACAGTCTCGTCACTGATATAGGTGTCCTCAATATTGCTCTCACAGGCCCGTTCGTCTCTTTCAGGCAGGTCTGCGTAATGTCCTCTCGTGTGGAGATATTGGTATCTATTCTGCGCTGTATTGAGTGCAATTCGTATCAACCATGTGGAAAAGGCAGAGTCACCATTGAACGTGGAGAGGTTGCAGAAAGCCTTTACGAAAGTGTCCTGAACTAAGTCCTCTGACTCCCAGTAATCTCGCAGGATCGAATAGACCATAGACGCCAGTGGTCTCCGGTAACGCTCGTACAATTGTGTCCACGCGTCCTGAGAACCTAGACGTGCCTGCCTTACCAATTCATTGTCAGGATCTATCAATTATCAGTATCTCCTACCACCACGCCTGCTGTGATAGACTCGCCGGCGAGGTGCTTGGTCAATTTCGTCCCCAACCTCCTCCTGCTCCTTTTTTTCCATTAGTCTTATTCTTGCCTCAGTCCTGGACAGGACTCCCACTGTCGCGGCGATAGCGTCAATAACGTCTTTGGATTCAGTAGTCCCGCTGGGGTGGTCTATTTGAATCCTGCCGCCTTTAATAATTCGTTGGAGCCTACGAGCCTCTCGATCCATGACCTCGTGGTAAGGCCACAACACACGCTCGTCTCTAATCGCATTCTTGAGCGTAAAATAGGAGGCTGGCGACTTATCAACACTAACAGGCTGTACGTATGGGATGCCTCTGTTCCGCCATTCCTGGAGAGCAAACTGCAAATCCATCCAATCTGCCGAGGCATATTTGATAGTGATATATTCTTTCAGGTGGAGAATCAGGTTTTGGATGACCTTGAGTTCAATATGCTCACCGGCCCGTGCAAATATCCTGAGAAGACCGTCAACGCAGTAAACTGCCATTTCTGCGTTTTCTATCGTTTCCAACTGTCCCGCTGCCTGATTATAGACCTGAGACTTATCCACTAACACTGTGTCAATGATCCTGGTAAAGGCGATGCCCGTGGCGTCCCCACTCAGTGAGGCGTCAACGTGGACCGAGAAATTAAACTCGCCTCCCATGTTGATCTGTTCGAGGTAGTGGTAGTTGATAAGTTTCGACCAGTCCACGTCCTCTCCACCTGTGCCAAACAAGTCCCGAAGTGAGACGTTGTCGAGGAGGAATATCTGTTCGCCGCGGGTTCTTTCGTTGAAGGAGGTTGATGCGAGAGAGATCTTGTCGCCAAATGGAATGAAACGTGAGGTTTTTGCTGACCTGATGCCAGCGAGGTCTTTGAGTGCCTGCTCTATGTCGTCCTTGAACCTCTGGAGGTGCCTCACAGGAACTCTAATGGCACCCAGCTCTTGCTCCAGATACTCGTCGTTGTCTAGGAGAGCAGGATCGATCTCAGGCGAGTAATCGTCTGTTTCCTGAATAGAGTTTAAGAGACGCGCCGGTGATGAGTCAGTGGGCAACTGGACGAGGAATCGTGGCTCGTCTGGAGGATAACCTGGCTTGCTCTCCCATAGTTTTCTGTTTATGACGAGAATGCTCTTGTCAGTGCGGGCTTGCTCAACCTTGCGATCTGTGAAATCACCTTCGTAATTTGCCGAGGAATCTATGAACAGTTTGCCCCAATAACCACCATCAGGTCTACTGAACCTTGTTTCCATGCGGTTCTTTAAGACGGTATATGCCTCGTTTGCCCCGTCCCAAATCTGCTTGTCACTGTGTTGAAGTTTAACTGACCCTTTGACAACGTCAAAGAAGCCTGCTTCTGTTATGGCGCAAGCGATAATATCTTTGCCTAACCCGCTGTCTGTGTTGCCGGTCAGAGTGATAATTTCAATATTGCTACCAACGAAGATGATCTTGTTGTTGATGTCTTTTTTGCGGGGAAAGAACTCATTGAACCAGGGGGATTCGTCCACGTACCACTTGAGTTTGCGAAAAATGGCGTCCTGAGCTATGTCTTGAGTGCGAGACTGAATGGCGAGGTGTATGATGCTGGAAGGCATCAAATCGAATTCGGCGTGTGGAGAGTGCAAAGAGCCTAAGAGGTAGGACATATACCCGAAGGCGTAGACAACTACTGAAGACTTACCAGAGCCAGCACTGCCTGTAAGGACGACTTCGAGAGGTTCAGGGTCGCCATGAAATATTTTCCATAGAGAGTCTTTTGTTGAGGGCCATATCTCACGCTTGGCGCTGAAGAATCCTTTGCTTTCACAGAATTCTATAACGTCAACAACGCGAGTAAACTTATAGCCGCGCTTTTGCTGTAAGAAAGAGGCGTCCCCCTCAGACACCGCTCTTTGGAGGTTATCAAGCAGACCATAAATCTGGTCTAATCGTATGTTGCCGTTGCTGTCAGCCGGTATGGATTCGACGTATTTCTCAACTATCTGGCGGCCTTTGTGGCTCGATCCATTCTGAGTCGCTAATTTCGTCAATAATTGAATCGCTTGTTCGCGGCTGACATACTTCTGTGAGTAAGTCAGTTTCAATATCTATGGCCTTTTCAGCGGTCTCTGGCTCCGAAGCGTCTGGGACCGGACCTGCTATCAATTCAAGTTCAGTTTTGAAGGAGGAGAGAAGGTCTGTAATCTGGTCGGGTTGTTCGACTGTTTGGTGAAGGAGAATGGAGGCTTGCCTCACATTGACGTCAATCTGTTTGGGCCGAATATCTAACAATCCGAGTTTCTGTCTCAAATCAACATAGCGATCAAGAGCGTCCAAAATTAAGCGTGCTGTATCTGAAACATATTTGAGTGGCTGCCCCTGTGATCGTGCCGTTTCTCGCCACAGCTCAAACTCGTCTTTTAGGTCAAAGATAAGGTTGCCTAATTCTTTGATCTCATCGAGTTTGGCCCGAATTAAACGCTCTTGTTTGCGAATCCTTTCTAAGGCCCTTTTTTCACCTGACGACCGGCGTCCCTTAGTCTTGTGTACGAAGTCTCGCCTGTGTCCAATCGTAGCTACCGCGAATTTACCTAACGCGCTTTCAATACCCTTCTGGCTGTGAGTGGGGAAGCGCCCCCACGTTTCTTGCATGATCTTGGCAATACGTCGTTTCTCGTGCCCATTGGACAACATTGTGTAGACCTGGACTAGCTGCTCGTCTGATAGGCCGTCGAGAAGAATTGCCTTTTTCTTTGGAGGGTGGGTTACGAGCCTGAGTTTGGCTATGAGTTCAGGATCGTCTGCTGCTATTGCTGGTATAGGAGATGGTTTTTTGGGGGGCATGTATTATTTGTGTGAGGGCAAATTTGCCACAAGGTTCAGAATCTTCTGCGCCCTGAGCAGTTGTTGAACCACACTCACCGCCTCTTGTTCTTTCTGGTTAAGGTCGCGGTGAGAATGTCCCAAGGCAGTTAAGGCGAGGTCTAGGAGGCAATAGGCGTCACACTCGTCATTAGTAGCGAACTCCAAGCCATATTTCTTATAGACGTGGAGGAGCATTTGCTCTTTCTTACTGTTGCCTTTTCCTGTAACGAACTTTTTGATGGTTGCAGGAGCAATGGCTATTGGATAAATGCCAGTTGCTTGCCATAACCTGTACTTAACGACTCCACCTAGTTCTGAAAGAGTTGAGAGTTGTGACGCCGCTGGTCCTACACCGTAGGCGTAATCCTCAAGAAAAGCTAAACTGCCTTTGGAAGCTGCGTTGACCACTGTAACTGCGATCTGTTGATAACGCTCATGGCGCAGCATTTTTGGTGAGGTCTTGATGCTTGTCCAATCTCGGTTGCCACTGTTGTAAACAGCCATGCCGGTGCAAGTGAGTGAGAGATCGAGAGCAATGACGATCAAAATTCTTGACCTCCAATGTGCTGCACAAACCTTTCAAACGTCTTCTTCTGCCCCTGGAGTAGCCATTTGTAGTCCTCAAGAGCTGAAATGTAAGTCTCCAGAGTTTCCATCGTCTGGCGCAAATCAAGAGGAACTGGTTCCCACCGAAGTCTGTCTCTGGCGTCCCGTGTTGATTTATCAGGTAGATGGCTATTGAGTTCCCTTAACTGCCTGTCAAACTCCGCTCTCGTATCTGCAAGAGCCAGGGATAGCTCTGTTTTGAGGGATATGAGTTTGAGTTCGAGTTTGGTGCTTATGGCGACATAGCCAAAGAATTGACTCTTCGTGGAGGGTTCGTTGCCCTGAAGAAAGGAAGAGATCGCTGCTGACAGAGTAGCGAATTGCTGTTCTAAGTTTTCTATGTCCATACTCACCTCAGTAGTCCTGGTGAGAACCCTACGAGAAAACCCATAAATATAAGTAATGCGCTCTCTATATTAACCAGCAAACCAACTATTACGCTTGGCAGGATGCCAAGCACTAATATTAAGGTCAATTTGACTTTCAACATATTTTACTCGTCCAATTCAACGTCTACCGGCCCTGAGACAATAAACAAAAATATGGAGGGGATTTCAGTTTGGTGGGAGGGAAAGCAGGGTGAAAGGAGTGAAAGACCCCGCTTGCTGAAATCCCCTCCTGCCGCGAGACAGGAGAAACTCGCGGCAATAGGCAAGTGTTAAGGTTTATGTTTCTTTGCTTCTGTGGTCACAGCGCTGGCGGCGTTATCTATGGCCCAGGCAGCGAGCAACTCTGTGTCAGTCTCCAGAGTCAATTTGCCGCGCCTCAAGGGAACGACCACTGTCGCGGTGCCATCTGCACTGGTTATCGAGGCTCTTGAGAAAATTCCATAGTCAGGTCTATCTGCTGTCGTGGTTGTATCTACAGTGATAGTGGCGTCAGGTGCCGTGGTCACTGTGGCGTCGTCTGTACGATCGAACATAAGGTGAAACCTCCAAGAATCATAAGGTGTGGTTGTTTAATGTGAGCCAGAGTCTGACCATGTCTGCCAATTCGGCTGTGGTCTCTAACTTGGAGTCGTCAGGTCCGGGGTAGCGAACGTGTTTCTCGCCAGCGTCAATGACAATGTGGAGACCGTCGTTTGTTCTTGCAGTGATAATGAGTTCGACGGAAGCTCTATGAAATACAATGCTGAAAAGGTTTTGCCCCCTAGTATTTGCGATCTTGACTGGATCTGGCAGAGGCTCAAAACCTAGTGGCTGTAATACTGAAAAGAGTTCGTTGGATATGGTACGAAGCCATTCTTGCTTTGCCGACTTGTACAAGGAATGCCAAGTTCTTATTATGTTGACAGAGGGCATTATTTGCTCTGAAAGGAGTTCTATGAACTAGCAGTGAGGATTCTAGCGGAAGTAACTAGCAGTGGGACTTATGGCAGGTTAAAACTCGCAGCCGCGTTGACGCAATGACTCTATTACGAGCCTGCGAACAGTGCCAGCAAGTGTTTGTCGGTCCGAATGAGCAATGTCTTGGACAAGCTTTAATACTATGTCGTCAAATTGAACAGCAACAATGGGCTTTGGGGGTCGTTTTGTTTCAGTAAGTTGTGTCTTAGGCATGAGGTCTATCTCCTAAACTATCTATATAGTAATAGTTGAGACAGGCGGTGTCAAGCTGGTGTTTCAAGAAAATGTATAGAAAAGTTTAGTGTGATAGAGTTTTACTATATTTTAGTTGGGTTTTATGGACTTCATTTTTTTAGGCCGACTCTTGATACCCATATCTCACCAAAAATCTCTTGATCTTCCTAAATGCTCTATGCTGGAGTTGTTCTACGCGCTGACCCGAAATACCTAAACGCCTCCCACACTCCCTGAAGGTAAGGCAGTCCTTAGAGAGGAACCTCTGTTCAATAATGAACTTCTCTGTATCACTTAAACCTTGGACAGCCTCAGCAATTGTGTCCTGCAATTCTGCCTGCTCCGCGGCGACCTGCTGCTCAGAGTCGTGCCCCAGCAAGTCCTCCAGCGTTCCAATATCACTGATTGGATATGAAATTGATAAGTCGTCTCGCAGGATTCGTTCCACTATGGCTGTAACCTCTGCAACAGATCCCTCAACCCTGCGCGCCAGTTGTTCTACTGCTCCTTGGTCAGAGAGGTCTGGCAATTTGCCGAGTTGCGCAAAAAGTCTCCTTTCCAGTGCTGTAGTGCCGTGTTTCACAAGGCTCCAATCCTTTACAATAACGCTGTGGAGGCGTGTCTTTATCCAGAAAGCAGCGTAGACAGAGAATTGGCTCTTCTCAGGTTGGTAGGTCTCCAAGGCTCTGATAAGACCTAATGCGCCTTCCTGTACCAAGTCCTCAATAAGAACACCAAACCTGGCGTAACTATGAGCAATCGTATAGACCAGCCCCATGTTGCGCTCAACCAAAGTGTTTCGTGCCTCCAAGTCTCCGGCGTGCTGAAATTTCTGGAGCAGGTCAAGGTCGATATACTCGCTCAATTGTCGTCTCCTCTCTCGATCCCTCATAAATCCCCTCGCCGCGATCAGGAACGTCGCTTAGAATTGAAATGGCTCCGCTTGGGTTGAAGTCTGTGACATATCTGAACAGCTATACGAAGAAAAACAGTTTCTTGTTTCCTTTTCGTTTAGATCCGTCGTGCCTCTTGTTCACGTCTTGTCTTCGTCTCTTTCTCGTAGCGCGCAAATTCTGTGTACATCTCAATTAGCTTGGCATAGTTCAGGTCAAACTGCTCCATCCTATTCCAGTCCAACCCCTTACCTGGAATCAATTTCTTCGTATCAATTGCTACTTTCACGTAGACCAGTGAGTTTCGTTCCAAATATCTGAGCAGATGGGCGTTGCACTTACCCTCAATAATTTTCTTGTCCAAAGCGGCCAATTGGGCATCAGAGTCAATGTCAAATCGTGTGTTGTCCTGGCTAATCACCGGCGGTACTGAATCCTGAGCAGGAAGACTGGAGTCCTCTACCCAGTTTGGGGGGTCCCATACCTGTATATCGTCTATTTCTTGCTCGGGTTCCGCGTCCTGGAATGAGTCCTGACTAGACGCGTCAGGAGGAACCTCCAGCGGAACCTGAAGAGGTACTGAATTAGATGACCCCTTGGGACTCTTTGGGGTAGGACTGATAGACGTATTCGTTTCACATTCATCAATAAGGGCCTGAAGACTATCCATGCTTACTTTGTACCTGTTGACCTCTCCAGAGCCTTGCTTGAAACGCCTCACGGTTAAGATTCCAGCCTTCTCCAAAGTTTGTGTTGCCCTGATGATGGTTCTTTCTTTCAGGTTTGTCTGTTCGATGATTGACTGAATGGATAGATAGACCTCATCGTAGGGAAAGTCTGACCAAAGAAAATACTGAAGCAAAAGGATACTTGTAGAAGGCAGTTCCTTACTTAGTTTGACCATATCAAGCGCATGAAAGTTATGATTCACTGTTTCCTCCGGGAGTATCTGACATTGTGTCACCCAAAGATCTTTCTTTTTGTACTTATAAAGAAATAAGAATAGGAGTAATGGTACATAAGTACAATGTCCTTATTTCAGTTGACACTTTGTCAGTAGCACATCTTGTATATGGTTCCATTTTGACACCACTATATGTTGTGGTGGTTGATAACCAGTTGATATTTCAATATCTGACATTCTGACAGTAGGTGCCACTTTGTCAGATACTCTGGCATCTGACATTCTGACAGTAGGTGCCACTTTGTCAGATACCAAGATCATCATACTATTCCTCTTCCAGATTCGTCCCGACCTCGGTATCGAAGCACCTCACATATAGCCCCACAACTCTCCCTCCACTGGCAATGAGAACAGCACGTGAGATGTCCGTGGTGTTGGCCGTAGCAAAGTAACCTGAGTTCGTGCAGTTCGTTTTCAGTTTCTTGTGCTTTCATTGTAAGTCTCCACTGGTGGTGATAGCCTCGTACAACAATAGTTCAGCCATCTCCTGGACCTTGTCTGCCTCCTGGGAGAGCCGCGTGAGTTGAGATAGGCTCACGTGAGGTTCTCCTTTGAGTTGTTGTGACGTGTGATAGAGTTCAGATATTCTGTCGTGTAGCATTTTCATATTCGATCCTCTTTTGGTAACGCTCACAAAGCCAATCAAAGTAATCCTCGTCCCACTTAAATAAAGGTCTGAGATCCTCACGTTTCAGTCCAGATTTGGACAATAGATCGTGCAATTTTGTGGCGGAATCTCTCTGTATTTCCTCAGAATCATTTTTAAGGTCTTCTAACAGATTTGCGCACCTTCCTGGAAGACCTAATACTTCGGCTATTTCCTGACCCAATGGCGTGAGCACAAACGTTTCTTTTCTCCCAGCCTCCTCTGCATTTGCTATTCTCAACAATCTTAGTTTTCGGACCTGACTGATTGTTGAGAGTTTAGCGCGAGCGAGGGGAACCATTAGCGAGTTCCGCGGTTCAGGCGGCATGACTGCCCACCCCTGAGCGGTATTTTCGAGGACGTAACCCGAATAGCTGAGTGCCATAATTACTTGCCTAGCGTCTTCTGAGAGTTCTTTCAAAATGCTTTTTGTCTCGCGATTCCTATCGCGTAGATCTCTGAGTGAGCCCATGCCTTCTCCTCGTTAGGATTTCGTGAATCCATCAATGAAACTCTTGCCTGTTGTGGCAATTGAGTTAATATCGCGGGCGATTTCTCCAGTTTTCTCTGCTGCCTCCACAATTTCCACGAACTCGTCTGGGTCATCAATGCTCGCTGCGAGTTCCCTATTACCTAAACATCTGGCCCACACGCTCTCCAATAGACTAAAGCCCTGCTGGAGGTGAGACCTCATCTCGTCAATCATCTGCTCCAATTCTTCAGAGGTGGTAGTAGGGGGTTGTTGCACTTCCAATGCCTGTTTCCTGTGTCGTAGTTGATCTCTAAGCGAGCCCATTCCAGTCACCTTCCTCCCATGCACGTTTTACTGCCGGCCTGTTCCTGAACATTTTCAGGCCGTCAATGTCAATCCGCTCCAAGGTGGAGCCTTCCAGCAAAGCATCGCCATAAAGCAGGTTGTCGATCTCCTCATCAGCCATTTCAGCAAACTCACGTTTGAGAAGAGCAAACGCGTCTTCTTCAGTGATCCACTCATTGTCGTGGTCATCCAGGTCCGTTTCCAAAGTCTCCGCGGCATGTCTGGTAACATTGCCGACGAGCCGAGATGGAGTCTTCATTAACGAAAACCTGATACGTCCGGTCATTTCGGGCCAATTTGGCTGCTCAACTGTCAAATAGGAGCCTCTGATAATAATGTCTGACCTCAGCAGCGACTCTACTTCAGCCACTGGGTTAGAGAACTCCTCCCGGATAAGAACCACAGACTTTGTGAATGATATTGATTTCCCGTTAGAGCGTAGGTAACGCTCTAATACCGCCTGGACGTGTCTTATGCCGTTGTCATCCAGTGAACGGTCGATCTTAAATTTTGTTTTCATAACCATCTCCTTTCAGTTATTCACTACCGGCAGTCACCGGTCGTAAGAAAGACGATTCTTAGTCTTGAGTTTCTTCCTCTGGCCATTGTTCATACATATCGTCAGGCGAATTAGACTCTCGGAGGCGACACATATATAGCATCTGACATGCGTCCATACGCCCGCACTCATACTGGCAGTAATATGGATAGGGAAGATCATAGGGATCGCACGACCCGAAACATGCCGGATAATACTGTTCCTGGTAAAACCTCTCTGGGTCATTCGTCCATTCCTGATAGTCCTGCTCCCACTGCCTGTCCTTGCATTCGTCAACAGCCTTTTCTTCTGCTCTCACAGTTGTTCTTATGCCTCGTAATGATCCCACAGTTAGTCCTCTCTGCCTGAAAGACTGTTTTCACTCTTGAGTTTCTTCTCGCTCCATATCCTCCAGCCACTCCTGCTGTTCAAGCTCCTCCACTCGCGGGTCCCCCTCCTCCTCCCAAAAAATGTCAATACAGTTGTCTTGCCACAGGCACCATTCGCACGGGGAAGGGCCTATCCAATCGTCGATACAACCCAAACACGAGGGGCGAAAGTACTGCTTGTAGTGACGCTCAGGATCACTCAACCAGTCTAGGTAGTCCTGCTCAAACTGCTTGTCCTGCGCCTCACGTTTGCGCGCCTCCTGCGCTTTCTCATCTGCTCTGACCTCGGTTTTTATGCCTCGTAATGATCCCACGTTTTCTCCTAGTATTTATCGACTACGCGCCTTCCACCATCGGTGAGACTGCTTCTTGTCGAAAAAAGCAAATGGGTCTTTGGAGCCCATTGTTTTCCAGTAGCACGGGTCTGCGGCCCAGCACGTTTGGCACTCAGGTGGTCGTTCGTCACCGGGGTATGAGCCAAAGCACCTCCGGCCGTCGGAGCAGATCCGCTCCGCCTCCCAGTGCAGCATATCTTTTGGTGATTGTTTCTTGGCATCTCGTGGACGTGCCATGACTGCTCCTTTCAGAAAGACAAAATTTGTTGAACATATCCAGCGCTCACGCGCATCTCTTGAACCCCGTCGGTACGACGATATCGTCGCTCACAATGAGAATTTCATTGCTGTAGTTGCTCCGGCCCATCCCCTTGTGCCACAGCCCGGAGAGGTCAATGATAGTGTGATCTGAATACATAGATCTGATAGTTGGATGGTTCCCATACGACAAAATCCATCGATCACGCTTGCTCAAAATGCTGCAAAGCTCCCTATGGTCTATTTCACTATAGGGGTATAGTCGGCTACGCAGGATATATGGTGGATCTAAATACGCGAACATATCAGGATATTTCAGCAGCGCGGCGCGATAGTCCAAATGCTCGACGTGCAGATTGGGGCAGTAAAACAGAGCCATATCTCTGAGACATCGAGCATTGCTCAGTTTGGCTCTGCGGGACTGGCTGTACCCGGCGATAAGACCACCAGAGTTAAAGCTGCACCGGTTCAATAACCACCATTCGACTGCGCGTAGTGGCGAGAGATCCAAACTGTCAATTTCGTCTCTTCGACGGTAGAACCTATCGGAGTCCATCAGAGGCTCAAGCAGAGTGACCAGTTCAGCCATTAGTAGTGGTGCATTGAGCATCCAGTACCAGAAATTGTAGATATCCGGGTCTATATCACTGCCAAAAACCTCAATTCCTTGGGAGCAGCAGAAACGCTCAAATTTGGCTGCTCCCAGGAAGGGAGTGACTAATTGTGTTATTCCCAGAGGAATAAAGAGCCATAGAAACGGAATGGCAAGCTCTTTTGCTCCAGGGATTGAAACGAAGTCGGGCATAAAAAACCTCCTATAATAAATTCATTCTCGATCCTAAGCACTCGCACCTGCCTGACGCCCCGCCTCTACGCGGCGGCCCTTTGCAGTCCTCTTCTTCTTTTCCTTCATGACCTTCTTGGGGGGATTGCCTGGATTATGTATCAACAGCCTGCATTCAGCGTCATCGGGCGGCAGACCTTCTCCAGCCATGATCCATTGGCAGGAGTTAAACTCAGTAGGATTCCTCTTGATGGCAGCGAGTATCCATTCAGGTATGTCAGGTGTGGTAGTCTCGGTAGGCTGCGCAGGTGACTCCTCACTCCTCTCGACCTGATCTGCCGCGGCCCGTCTCTTAGCAGTCTCGGCTTTGCATTCCTGCTCATCGGCGCAGTTGGGGCAACTCCCACCCATAGCATTTGGGTTTGCACTGGGATGGTCACCAAAACACTTGTCACGCTTCTTTCCAGTGCTCTGAGATCCAGCAGCAGGAGGCTCCTGTGGTGGTGGTGGAGTGGTTGTGGCCTGTTCAGGAGTTTCGACCGGCGGTTCTTTTTCATTCCCGGCATCAGGACCAGGTTTTTGACTGGCCTTGGCTGCTTTCTTGTCCTTCCTCACCTGAGCAGCAGCGGCTTTGACAGCCTTCTTACCACCGGCAAAAACCTTCTTCTGCTCTTCAGGTGGGAGTTCGAGCAGGTGAATGGCGGCAGAGACTGTGTTCTCACCACTCTCAACCTTTTTGACCAGTTCAGGAGAGCCTTTTTTGATTAATGTTGCAGCGTCCTGGACCATACGATCTGAAACGTTTAGGAGTGCAGCGACATGCTCACGAGCGCGACCTTTGTGACCATCGGGAGAATTTTCCCCAACCTCTTTGCCTGCCTTCTTGCGTTTCTCTGCCTCTTCAGCAAACATTGGCAGGAGGCGCGCACCCAGCACGGCGCGCTGGGACTCATTCATGTGACGACGGGCCAGATTTCGGCTGAGGATATAAGCAATAACATGGGCCTCATCTCTGATATTGAGTTCCTCATAAGTGAATGGTATGCCTGCGGCCTCACAAACCCTCTGGCGAAAACGCCCATCGACACCAACCAGTTTCTTGGCCTTGGGGTCTTTCCAAACCTTGCCCGGCTCTGTCTGTCCATTCTGCTTAATGTCATCGAACATCGCTGCAAACTCAGCACCTTCAGGGATAGGGAACATCGCAGCGACGGGGTGCCATACGATCTCCTCTGTTTTAGGTTTTTTAGCCATATCCTTCATCCTCCTCTCATTTTCGGCTGCCTCTGCAGCCTTTTGATCTTCTTCAGCCCATATCTCTTGGACCCGTACTGACAACCAGTTCCACCGCCACTCGCCCACAGGGCTGAGCCATTTCAGGTCCAACAACTTGAGATTGTGTTTATTCAGGTAGTTGCGGAGTTTAAGGGCCGCGGCGTGAGCCTCGGCACGAGCCTCGCCATGTTCCTCGTGGGCTGATTGAGGCGCTACCATCATCAAAAGTTTCACGGCCTTACCCAGGTTTGCAGACACCCTAGCCTCCATCTTGATCTAGCTCTTACCTCTCGTTCTACATTCTCCTGTAATAGATAGCTCATAAATGGGATAATTTGTCAAGACATATTTTGGGGTATCATTATGAGGTATATAGAGGAGCATATCTGGGGGCGGAATAATAGCGCGCAGAATTTTTTACAGTGCTTTTTATGGGGGGTTCAAAGGGAGGGAGATGGTAGGAGGCGCATAGATAGCGCCTCTACCTGTTAAGGGGAGTCATCATTTTTTACCCTTTTTGCTGGTGAGCTTCGCGTACCGGGCCGGCAGCTCTGTGATATCAACCTCCAATGCCTTATTGGCAGAGTCCCACTTAGCATCAAATTGCTCTGCGCCACGGGCATGACCGGTAACAGGCACGGTGCTAAAAAATGATCTGGCACTCAGCATTGCAGTGCCCCCAGCGCGCGAGAAATGGACCTTTCTGCTTCCCGCCTGCTTTTCGCAGGGTATTATCCAAAACGCATCAGGTCTCTCTTCTACAACACCCAACTTCACGTATTTCACTTCCCGGCCATAGCCCTTGACGATTTTATCCCACGCTTCCTTGTAGATCGTGATACGACCCAACGAGGGATTCAAACTCACCACGGAACCGGCTCCGTGGCGGGTATCCCCAATAATTTTGAATTCATACTCAGGCATTTTTAGGACCTCCGGGTTTTTAAGGAGATATTGGACCAACTGGAGAAAAGGGTACTATAACGACACGGTGGAGTCAAGAAGAAAAGAAAGAAACTATTTATGGACATTCTTTACTGATCTTGCTAATTATCTAGCTATGACTTATAATACCTACGATACTCATGGGAAAACGTTTTACCGGAGGTGACCTTGCGAACCAATGAAATGCTTACAGCCCTCTTCTACGATAATGGGAAACTTCAGGTCAGAGAGGGCTGCATTTATCCCGCCGAGGATATGCTCAAGATTGGCGTCCATAATTATCAAGGCATGTCAGTATTCGAGGCCAAGGCGCGGATAGAACAGCGTCATGCAAGTTATAAGGCCCAATGGTTCGGGCCGCGTTGCAGAATAGATTCAGGGAAATGGGTCAAAGTTGGGACGGTCGCGGACGAGCGTGGAGAGGTTAAGTTTGTCCTTTGCGTAAGGCGAAAACAGGGGTTTGATTGTTGAAGAATAAGGACCAGGACTGGAGCTATTTGGATGATGCGCGCACCTCAAAACCCAGCTTGACAGGCCGCTCTTCTAGCTTTAGCTTGCGGTCGTAATTCCCGCCAGGAAGGGGCCAATTTATGTCTATCGCATCTTATGTCCGCGTCTCGACTCAAGATCAGGAGGCTCGCGGAACCTATGTGAGCCAGATCAACGCCATCAACGCTTTTTGTGCAGCCCGTGGTCTTCAGGTCAATGAATGGTTCCAAGAGCAGGAGTCCACATTGAACCTCGACCGCCCCGAATTCAGGAGGCTTATAGAGGGACTTCAGACCGGAACCATAACCACTGTCGTTGTGGCGGCTCTTGATCGCTTTAGCCGCAATCAGATCGAAACACTTCAGGCCATAGAACTCTTCAAGGAAAGGCAGGCTAATTTCTACTGTATCCGAGAGAATATCACCATCATAGACGGCAAGGCTGACTTCGCGTCAGAAATGATTATCAGCGTCTTATCCCTTTTCGCAAAGAATGAGCGTGAGACGATCAAGGTCCGCACTGTGGCTGGTAAGAAACGCAAGACCGAAAAGGGGCTTTGGGTCAATGGGCAGGCTCCGGTCGGGTATGAATTGGACAGGCAGAGCAAGATTCTCAAAATAAATAGTGAAGAGGCTGCCGTGGTGCGTCGTATCTGGGATGAAAAACTGGCCGGCAGAGGGGTCAACGCGATTCTGAAGTCTCTCACTATGGATGGCATCCCCATGTTTGAGCAGCGGGTCAAGTTTGCTGGAGTTAGAAGCTGCCAGGTTATCAGGCGGGAGCGGTCTTCCGCGTATTGCCGAATTAGAACTGCACACGCCGACTATCAGGGGTGCTCCGAGTGTATCAAGCAGCACGGGGGCGACGTGGATACCAAAAACTTGTGGGCCAAGAGCACTGTTACAAAAGCCCTCAAGAATATGGTCTACCTCGGATTCGTACCCGTTGCGGACGATCAATGGATTGCTGGCTTGCACGAACCTTTGGTTACCAAAGACGAGTGGGACAAGGTACAGACAAGCTTTGTGGAGCGATATGCAAGAAAAAATAAGGTTTATCCAAATAACCCACTAGCAGGTCTCGTCAGGTGTGGAAGGTGCGGACGCAAAATGTTTGTGACCACGGCAGGAGCTAAGACGCGTCGGGACGGTTCAAAGGGATATGAGTGGGCAGCTTTCAGATGTCCCGGCCACAAGGGGGGATGCTGCTCACAAGGCAGCATCAGCGTTAGGATAGTTCAGGAGGAAGTTTACAACTACCTAGACCAAATGTTCCTTAGCGACGAAGTCGCGACGCGCCTCCAGTCCTCGTTTGAGAGACTGCTTCAAAACTGGACAGGAGAGACCGCGGATGTCCCAGCACTAGAGCAGGAGATATCCACGTTGGAGGGCGAAAGGAAGAAATTGGTAGCACCCATAGCAGAGGCAATTGACAAGGGTTTTATGGAACTATACAGGACCCTCATGGACAAGGCGAGTGCTCTGGACATTCGCATAAAAGGGCTTCGTAAACAGATTTCTCTGTCAAAGCTACACTCTGAAACTCAGCGGCACGAACTGGAGAAAGTGTCCTTTGAGGAGATTTTCGCAGGTGCTGTGGCAGGATGGGGTGCTGCCCGCCAACTCTCAACGGAAGGACCATCAGATGTGGTCAGGACCAAGACAGGTGAACTTGTATCTGAAGTAGTAAGAAGCTTCGTAAGAGGAGTTACAGTAGACGGACGCGAGGTAGAGGTAGAACCTTATTTTTCTGAGGAGTGGTTTGAGGAAGCGGGGCAGTATTTACTGTATGCTGTCATCCAAATACGGCAGCATTTCTCAATGAAAACAAGGAGTAATGTGGCTTTATATAAAGACATAACATCCTTATGATCGGCCCGCCCGGTTCCGGGAAGACCATGATTTCCCAGAGGATACCTACCATACTTCCCCAGCCGGTCTTTGAGGAAGCCCTCGAGACCACGAAGATCTATTCGGCAGTAGGCCTGCTGGGACGCAACGGATCGGTAATGACCAACCGGCCTTTCCGCTCGCCGCACCATACGGTCTCCGACGCAGGCCTCATTGGTGGCGGCGTGATCCCGCGGCCCGGCGAGGTCTCTTTGGCGCACAACGGGGTGCTTTTCCTGGACGAGCTGCCGGAATTTCGCAAGAACGTGCTGGAAGTGCTCCGGCAGCCGCTTGAAGATGGCGAGGTCACCATATCCCGCGCGCAGATAGCATGCACTTTCCCTGCCCGGTTCATGCTGGTGGCCGCGATGAATCCCTGCCCGTGCGGATACCGCGGAGATCCCAAACACACTTGCAGTTGCTCCGGACAAGCCATACAGCGGTACTGGAGCAAGATCTCAGGGCCGCTTCTGGACCGTATAGACATACACGTGGAAGTGCCTTCGGTGCAATGGCGGGACCTCACCGGAATTGCCGACGGGGAATCCTCCACAACAATCAGAGAGCGAGTCAATGCGGCTCGCGAGGTGCAGCTCAAACGCTTAAACGCGGCCGGGCTCTTCTGCAACGCTCAAATGCGTTCCGCTCTCATCAAGAAGCATTGCGGGCTGGATAGTCAGTCCATGTCATTTTTGGAAAAAGCGGTCGAGAAGCTCGGCCTGTCCGCACGGGCGTACCATCGCATCCTCAAGATCGCCAGGACCATCGCGGACCTTGAGGGCTCGGAAAATATTCAGTCTTCACACGTCGCGGAAGCCATTCAATACCGATCCCTGGATCGACAGTATCATTAGGTTGAGGCCCCGCCGCAAGCATTCAGTTATGCGGGAGTGGCCCAATACTATTTCACCGCAGAGCACGCGGAGGGCGCAGAGAAGAGGTATGGGCGCACCGTGCGCCCATACCCTCAGCGATCTCAGCGATCTCTGCGGTAAAGGATTTTCTTTTTTGCTTGGCGAAGCACCCCACGTAACTGAAAGGATACCGCACTTGGAAGATAATCATTGACCAGAGAGCCTTTTTCTGATGCAATCGCATAAATTCCGAATGTAACGCTATTGTAATTTGCCTGACAACAGTTTCCCATTCACGTGGGGCAAATAAGGTCCCGTGGTGGGTTGAATCCTAAAGGCAGCAGGACCGTTGCAGGCGTTTAATTGGAGGTCGGGCCGTGAAGAAGCTTTCCGCTGTCCTCATGGGTATGGTGCTGTTGTGCTTTTTTGCCGCAAACACCCCCGCGCAAGGTTTCCTCGGGAGTGACGGAACATCGAATTCCGCCGGTTTTCCTTTCCGTCTGGCTGGGAACGTTGTTGGCACTGGGGACATCCCCGGGCGTGGCCTCGTGAGCGCCCCAACCTTGTACTTGGGGTGGCTCGAACACTCCAAAGGGAACACGTGGGCCCTTCAGCGTCAGGATTCAACCGGCACCGCTCCTTGGCCGCTCAAAGGCTTTTGGCTTGGCGCAAGCAAGGACTTCTCGCTTGATAACGGGTTCGGGTTGCTCGTTTCGGGATCTGTCTTTTTCCCTCAGCGTAGCGCCGGTACATGGTTCAGGGATTCTCTTGGCCGTTCGTTTGACTTTGAGATCCCTTCGTACGACTGGTGGTCGCTGGACGGCCTTCTCAAAGGCCGCATGTTTGGCGATCTTGAGGCCCTCGCCGGCTTCCGGTGGGATCATACGAGCACGAGGGTCAATTACAGCGACAACACGGAGGACGATTATATCCTCAATGCTTACGTTCCGCTCTTTGGACTCCAGATTCGTCAACCGTTTTCCAGCGGTTGTGTGCTCGTCCGATTCGTTGGCTCCCCATGGGTTGGTGGACGGCTTAAATACCATTACTGGGACCGGCTCGGTTTTGCCGAATTTGGGGACTTTGATGTGAGAAGAGGCACTTTTATGGAATTCTTCATGGATTATTCCGTCAAAACCAAAGGCAACCTCAGTCTGGGAGGATTTGCGAAGTGGAATGCCCTCCACGTGAAAACAGCCGAGGCAAGCCTCTCCGGGTCCACAACAGATCCTGTCGCGTGGAGCGTGAATATCAGGTCGTGGACGGTTGGCGGAACCGTGTCCCTGGGGTTTTCCAGCCCGCTTTAGCCCGCTCTTCTTTCAAGAGATCTATTGCCTTAGAGACCGCGGAGTGTAGGAGCGGTCGGCAGAAACTGTCTCAAAAGTCCGTGAAAGCCACGTAGGGGCGCACGGCCGTGCGCCCCTACAAGAATCGGTTCCCCCGCGTAGCAGAATGCTTCCAGCCTCCTTCCGGTTTCGCTTGATTCTTCCGTTCATTTGAAATATCCTGAATGATATTGCAATGGTATTTATGGCATGGCCGCGTGGCCGGGTTAAAGACGGCGGGGGAGTCCCCATGAATTGGGAAGATGGTAACTACATGGTGCCCGAAGCCAGGCAGAGTGAAGCTGAAATTGGATCTCTCCACTTAGCTCGGGTAGAACACCTGTATTATCAGGGAATAGCGGGCATAAGAGGCTCGCTGGTCGCGGCGATTATCTTAACGGTTTCCTTGTGGGGGAAGACCCAGCACTCGTGGCTGATAGGTTGGCTGGTCTGTTACGCTATGGCTTGCGCCACGGGCGAAGTCCTTTTTCGCTTCTATCGCGAAGCCTCGGATTGGGAGAAGAGACGTCCTGCCTGGGGTAGGCGCGCGATCATCCTGTCTGTGGTCGGAGGCATACTTTGGGGCGCAACACCTCTCCTGTTGTTTCCCCATTCAGTTTTCTATCAGGCATTGCTCACTTTCGTTCTCGGCGGCATGAGCGTAGGCGTAACGATCTCTCATGGAGCCGTGGCGGCAGCTCACATCCCTTTCATCCTGGCAGTTTACACACCTCTCATCGGCCGGTATTTCTATGAGGGCGATGAAATCCACATTACTATGGGGATTCTGCTGTCGGTCTTTATGGTGTACCTGATCACCGCAGCTAGACGGATGTTCGCTACCATTACCGAGTCCTTTAACCTTAGGTTTGAGAAACAAGCGCTGATAGAGGGCCTTAAAACGGAGAAGGCCGCAAGCGACAAACTTAATGAGAACCTCCGCTCAGAAATTCGAGAGCGCAGGCAGGCCCAAGAGGCTCTCACGGAGAGCGAAGCTAGATATAGCCAGTTATTCGAGATGTCGCCATATCCCATGGTCGTCCATGATGGCCAAAGGGTTTTGCGGGTAAATCCGACGGCCGCGGCACTCGTCGGAGAGGCGGACCCCGCGGCGATCTCTGGAAGGTCCATTTGGGATTTCATAGATCCTAATTTACGTGGAGAAGTGCAAGAACGGATCACGCGGCTGGCAGAGGGTACCGGAGCCATAGAATTCCTCGAAATAAGGTTTCTCTTACAGGACGACGCTATTGCTGATGTGGAGGTTGTCTCTGTTCCCACGACTTATGAGAGCATGCCCGCTATCCTCGCCGTAGGCCGCGACATCACGGAGGCAAAGAGGGCGGAGGCAAGGCTCAAAGCTTCGTTGGAAGAAAAAGAAATTCTTTTGCGCGAGATTCACCATCGAGTGAAAAACAACCTTCAGGTGGTTTCCAGCCTCCTCAAACTCCAATTCCGGTGCGTCGGCGATAAATCCGTCGAAGAAATCCTTTTTGACACCCAGAATCGCCTGTTGTCGATGTCTCTTATCCATGAAAAGCTATGCCAATCTCAAAACGTGGCAAACATTGATTTTAGAGGATATATCGATGGGCTCCTGTCAAACCTCCTGCAGTCATTCGGCGCCAATAGGAGCGTGATAACGTTGAAAAACAATGCCGAAAGAGTATTTTTGACATTGGACACGGCCATTCCATGTGGATTGATTATCAACGAACTGGTCTCCAATTGCCTGAAACACGCCTTTCCCGAGGGAAGGAAAGGGCTTGTCCAATTGGGTTTGGAACGGAATGGCCAGGGCCTTGAATTGGCTATAGCGGATAACGGTGTGGGCCTGCCTGCCGATCTCGATGCCACCGGTTCGCAGACCTTGGGCTTGCGTTTGGTCAACACTTTGGTCAGGCAACTCGGCGGCGAAATCACCGTCCACTCGAAAGAAGGAACCGAATTTCGTATAAGACTGCCAATTGCTTGTTGACAGTAATTCATTAATTATTTCTTGGCTCGAGGAGACAGCTAATGAAAACCTCGTTCTGCATTATGGTCATGGTGGCTTTGTTCGCTCAGGGTGCGGTAGTCATCGCGGAGGACGGCTCAAGCGAGGGAACTGGGCAAATTAAATGGTTGAACGGGATCGACGCGGCTTTGTCCCAGGCCAAATCGGAGAACAAGCCGGTATTCTTGGATTTTTTCAACCCCAACTGAACGGGCTGCAAGAAAATGGATGCAGTTACGTATCCTGACAAAGCGGTCGCGGATTTTATCAGCAAGCGCGTGATTCCGGTTCGGGTCACTCATGATCGGATTCTGGCGCGCAATTTTAGGGTTAAGTGGACTCCTACGTTGATTCTGCTGGACTTCGAGGGCGACGAAGTCTGTCGAGAGGAGGGGTTTCTTCACCCTGAGGGCCTGATTCCGGCTTTGATGCTTGGATTGGGAAAGGTGAGACTTCACGCGGGCCAGTACGTTGAAGCGATCTCCTCCTTCCAGCAGGTCACGTCCGAGTATCCGAAGAGCGCTCAGGCGCCGGAAGCAATCTATTTCCGTGGAGTCGCCCGTTATCAAAGCGCCAATGACATGAAAGCGCTCCGAGAGGCTTACGAAGAACTCAAAGCTGCGTACCCCGAGAGTACTTGGACGGAAAAGGCTTTTCCCTATAGTGACATCAAATGATCCCGTAACAGCGTTGACAGAATCGCCGCGAGCCTTATTGGGCCGGCTTCTCCTTCTGCAACAGTTTGACCACCGCTTCGTGACCTCGTGACGAAGCCATTGACAAGGCCGTTTTGCCCGACTTTTCGCTGAGATCGGGATCTGCTCCCTTTTCCATGAGCAACTTGACGACCGGGAAATGTCCCTCGTGGGACGCCAGCATCAGAGCTGTGCCGCCCGAATTCTCTCTCGCATTGATATCCGCGCCTTTGCTTAGTAGCAATCCGGCTACTTCGGTATTACCTTTTACCGCTGCGAACATGAGCGGCGTGAAGCCTTCATTGTCCGCATTACTTGGGTTAGCGCCTTTCTCCAACAGCAGTTTGACCACTTCCAGCGCGTTCTTATAGGAGGCGGTCATCAACGGGGTTTTGCCATCTTTGGCTTTCGCTTCTATGTCAGCCCCTTTTTCGATGAGTGTTTTCACCACCTCCAAATGGCCGTCCCCGGCCGCACCCGACAAAGCCGTAGCTCCCTTGGTTTCCCTGGCATTTATGTCGGCTCCATTGGCCAACAATAGCTTCACCACTCCGTTCTGACCATTCCACGACGCGAACATGAGCGCGGTCGGGCCGCCCTCGCCGGCCATATTGACGTTGGCCCTCGCTTCGATCAGTTTCCGAACGACCTCCATTTGGCCTTTGTGCGACGCAGCCATCAAAGCCGTAGTTCCGTTGGTCACCTGGCCGTTGACATCAACGCCCTCCGCCACGAGACGTTCCACTTCCGCCATGTTTCCGGTTAAAGAGGCTTCTACGAGTTTGGACACCTGGTTTTTCTGGGTCGCGCCCATGTACATGAGAATACCCGCCGCGACCAGACCGGCTATTGCCAACGGTGTTCTAAGATTCAATTGAGACTCCTGTTGTCTCTAGAGTATCGCACCCTGAGAAATATCGTTGAATAGTTGGCTCGGAGGCCCCTCACGGCTTCCTTATCCCGCCGGCCCAATGCGGGCGCTAGCTAGTTGCAGAAAAACCTTGGTGAAACACCACAACGCCCTGAGTCTTGTCCTTATAAAACGGCAAGGCAAGAAAGTTCTCTTGCGGAACGCCGTCAAGAACTAGATCCGGAAGGCTTCTGAAGCCGAACCGTTCATAGTATTGTGGAGCGCCCACAAGTACACAGCCTTTGGCTCCTAAGGATTTCAGCAAGGATAAGCCCTCATGGATAAGGGACTTCCCGATACCTTGTTTCTGGCATCCTGGCAGTACAGAGACAGGGCCAATACCGTACCAATTATGACTACCGTCAGAAATGGTTACAGGCGAGAAAGCTATATGGCCTATCACTTTTCCATCAACCTCAGCCACTAATGAAATAGTGAGCGCACCGGCAGCTCGCAGTGCACTAACTATGAATTGTTCTGTCTGATTACTATGTGGATGATCTTTGAAAGCCGCTTTGGTGACCTCAGATATTGCTTCAACATCGTACTTCATCTCATTACGGATTATCATATTCAACTCCAACTGAAACAGGGCTTCGCGTGTCTCTGTAAAGCCGACTGCTGCAGCCATATCGGTTGCTCTGGCACTCTACCGGCCAAGGCAGTTCTATTGTCCGGCCTCTATGCGGCACTTTTCTTCCAGTTCTCTCTTACACTGCTCCGCGACCTGCTCGCCGTACGCGCCGGCATAAACACCCGTGTGTCTTATCATGGGCAAACATTCGTTCCAGTTCTTCAGACACCAGTCAACCGCGTCCTGGTATTTCTTATAGCATTCTTGCTTACCCAATTTCAGACATCGGTTCCGTATTCGCTTCCTCTCGACTGATTCCCAATACTTGGCTGCTTCAGCATCTTGAGGTTGGCCACCGGTGACATCGGCAGGCTCGGCCCATGCCTCGTGGAAGAATATCCAGGGGCCAAAAAGCACCACGATCAGAATTGTGGACAGGACCCTCATTGGCTCCTCTTGCCCGGCACCGCACTCTCCAAATATGCCTTTGCCTGGCCGTGGATTGGTGGGCTGACCGATTCCGGCACCTCTTTCAGAATGTCCTCAAGAGCTGATTTCACCTTGCCTTGAAGGCCCGGCCTCAAGTTTCGCACCTGCTGAAACGTGTTGAGCAAACGACCCGCGGTGTAAGCATTTATACGGGAAAGTTCCACAACGGTATCCGTGACCCACCCTATACCTCGGTCGCTCCAAACCATCTTATTGTTCGCAGCCATAGGCAAGAAGAGGGACCTCGCCCAAGTCGGCTGCTTGATGTCAAAGGTGGACCGCTTTTTCTCCGCCTCGATCATGTCGAACACGTCGCTGCACGTGCCTGCGGACACTATTCTGAGGTAATTCGAGTAGCCGCTTATATGCCCGTGCCATGCCTGGTACGTCTGTTCCAGGACCTCCCGGCGTTCCACGGCTGAGCTGCGATTCAGAGCGAGCAGCGGCGCCACACGGTCCGCAGCGAAGGGCGCGGAATCGAGGTATTCCCTGATCAGGCGATGGCTCTGTGCGGAATCGTCGATGACGAGCAGGTCCAACGCTACGTTTTTGAGGAGGCGTTTGTCAATTCCGTCTTTGGGCGACTTTCTGGGCCGGGAAACATCCAGTCCTTCATATATCTGCAACAGGCGGTCTCTATAGCTCCTGTTCACGGCCGTCATGATTTTTTCTCTTGCTGCCACCAACTCCTGGTACCAGGTGCAATAAGCCCGGTCCAGCGGCTGTTCCTCTATCCGGAGAAAATAGGCTTTCAGCGCAGGTGACAACGTATTGTCTTCCAGGACCCGGCCGTAAACATCCAACCAGCGGGGATTTGTTTCGCTGTCGGGGTTTTCCAGGAGCTTTACCCTTTCACGGTCGGTCAGTTGCCTCATCGCCTCGACGCGGTTGAAAATGTTTGTATCGAGCCGCGCTTGAAGCGCCAGCGTCTCGGGAGTGGCATCCAACTGACTGAATGTCCCGTAGAAAGAGTAATCGCGATTCAGAGAGGCCAGTGCCGGGGCCTCCGAGATATTCCTAAGGGTCAGCCGGGCCGATTCCTCCTTAAGTTCAAAAATCTGAGCGGTTCCCTCGATGTCGCGGCCGTTTTTATCCAAAAGGGCAAGCTGGATCGGCAGGTGAAAAGGCAATTCATCAGGTACTCGTTCCTGGCGGAATTCTATGTGGTACTCTTGTGCCAACGGGTCATGGTGCGTCGCAGCGGTTACCTTGGGATAGCCCATGGTGTGAAGCCAGCGTTCCTTAAAGAGATCCAGAGACCGCCCTGACACCTCCTCAAAACACTGAAAGAACTGATCGGTGTTCGCGTTGGAATGTTTGTACCGTGAGAAGTACAGCTCCTTGCCGGCTCGGAAGCTCTCCTTGCCAATGATCAATCTTAGCATTCGAATGACTTCTGCGGCCTTTACATAAGTGACACCGTCAATCAGTTCGTCAGGATCGTTAAAACCGTCTCTGACGATATTTCCCCGGGTGCCTCCGTCCTCTATCGCCAATGGGCCAAGCAGAGGACTTCGTATGCTGTCAACCTGCATAAGCCTCGCGAAAGCCGGATCGAAAATGTCCGCCATGAATTGGCGCTCAACATCCACGGTATAGGCCTCATTCAGCCAGACATCAAAAGGCGTGTCCATGGTAGTTTCGCTGCCGCACTGATTGTGCTCGAACTCGTGCACAATGACCGCGTGAGCGTACATCAGCGTCTGGTCGAGCGTATGCTCGTCGATCAGAGCTGCTTCCGTTACTATGGTGGTGTTTCCGACGTTCTCCATTCCACCGAAATTCGATTTGTTCATGGAGATGGTTCTGTAAGTATCAGCCGTGTATTCGTAGTCCTGGGTCCTTCCGATCCACAGGACAGCCTCTTTCAGTATTTCCATAGGGACTCGCGCGGCTGCGCTCCGACCCGGCGGCACCAAATACTCCAATTGCACCGATCGGCCCGAAGGATAGACAACTCTGTCAACCAGTGCGTCCCACGTGCCCACACATACCAGGAAAAGATAAGGAGCCATAGGGATGGGGTTCTCGTATCTGATGATTTGCCTCCCGGGATCACCCGGCTTGGGTACAGGCCTGCCGTCCGGGTTCAAGCGGTGGCTGATGTTCCCGTTGCTTATCATGTGAGTGTACTCAGCAGCGGCTTCGATAGTGGTCGTCATGGTGCACTTGGCTCGGCAATCGTCAAATATGGGCATGATCCTCTGAAAGCCCCATTGCTGGCACTGAGACATGTACTGCTGAGGCGCGTCGGCCGGGCCCGCGTCTTTGTAAATCCCCTCCAATATATGATCTGACGGAGAGCACTGAGTGACGGTGCGAATTAGGAACCTCTCACCCTTATTGAGACCGCGCGGCAGTTTGACTATCAGTTTGCTTTCTTTCTCCATGTATCGGTAGTCCAGATCCTTGCTCGTCTCGGCCTGGCCCTGTTCCTCGACCCACTCGACCTGTACGATCTTCAATTCCTTGGCATCGAGTTCCACCTGATCCAAAGCTTTTGCAGCCACAAGTTCCAGGAGGTTCGTCGCCTCGACCACATTGTCCGTAAAATTCAGATAAATAGTAAGATTCTTCACGATTACGGGCAATGGTCCGAAATCTTCACGTCTATACCTGTACTTCAGTTCGCTCAAATCCTATTGCTCCTTTCAACCAAAACAATCACGCCGCGTTTCAGGCGGCTGAAACGGCTCACGTCGGTTGCCGCTCTCCCTCTACGACTACGACGGCCGAATGATTCGTCCACCATATGAGGACGAGAATGCTGGACACAAGCCCCACCGATACTAAGCCCAGAGCCACAAAAGTTGCGCTGATTCCCCAAAGGGAGTCTATTCGGGCCATCATTTTCACTGCCAGAGAACCTACCCCGAAGGTGAGAATAAACTTCAGGCCGTAGGCTGAATGATGCAGCCGCCGCGGAGTAAGCCGTGCTACCAGCGTATTTTCGGGCGGTTGACTACCCAGGAGGCAGAAGAAATAAACTGCGGAAAAGGCCACCAAAGCCGCATTCTGTGACGCGGCGACGAGAAGGGCCGCGGGCAAGCATACCACGTGGAAAGCCAGATACGAAAACCTTGGATCAAACCGGTGGCCCAGGCGTCCCCCTACGTACTGCCCCATCGCGCCGACGGTAAAAACGAAGCTGGTGGTCAATGTGGCCAAAAGATTCCGCCAATCCCCTTGCCCGAATATACTGGAAACCGCTTCCACAACTTTCGGACTCTTCAGTTCGAGAAAAGCTGTGATTATTACGGAGGACCCCGTATAAGCTACCCCGCCAAGCATCATGGCAACAAGAAGAATCAGGAAGGCCCCTATCATTCCGTTTCCTTGGTCAGCCTTAGTCTCATGCCCCTGAGCCTCGACCATGGGGCAGAGCATCATCATTCCGATACCAAGGAGATTCATCGCAGCCAGTGCCAGAAATGCAGCATTGGGACCCCAGATCCAGTTTAACAGACCTGTGGCCAGTGGAGCAGCCACTAACCCCAACCCGCCGAACATGGCATTGTAACCCATTGCCAAGCTGAGGTTCTGCACTCCCTTGGATATCAGACCCATTCCTATGGGATGATATATTCCGGAAAACAGTCCGACACCAGCCAACGACAAGGACAGCATCCACGGAGACTCGATCCAGTAGGCGGCCCCAAGCCCACTAATCCCGGCTCCCACGAACATGAGCATCATCAGGGAGCGTCCTCCGATGCGGTCCGCTGCCACTCCCCAGGGGAGGGCCGTCAGTCCGAAAAGGAGGTACTGCCAGAAAGATAACTCCAAAACCTGCGCCATATTGAGATTGAGAATCCCTGTTAGCGGCAACACCAGCGCGGGAAACACCAGCATATTGTAATGCGTCAAGAAATGGCCAAAGTTGGTGACTATCAGGATTTTACGCTCGGCAGAGTTCAATTGAGGGGCCTCCAAGGGATAAAATAACGCGCGCGAGGCGCTCGCCTTCCAAGCGACCGCCGATGTACCCATTACACTATGGGTGAAGTGTTTATATTATCTCTTTTCAAATTACATCGCCAGCGAGTGGAGCGATTGTCCAAAATATGGCAGTGTACCCGGTCCACCCTAACGTGACCGATTGACGATTCGCAATCAATGCTTACTTAATTCAGTAAATAGTACCCCAGGGGGGACGCGATGTCTTGCCACATCATGGAGGTGAATTATGGCAGCGAAAGTTAATTGGGAAACAGAGTGGGAAAAGGCTCTCAGTAGAGCCAAGGCCGAAGGGAAAACTGTGTTGCTGGATTTTTTCAACCCTGGATGAATCGGTTGCCAACAGATGGATGCAGTTACGTATCCGGACGAAAAAGTGGCAGCTTTCGTTCAAAACGATTTGATACCTTTACGGGTGCCTTTCGACCACAAGCCTCTAGCCGCTGATTTCAACATCAAATGGACACCTACATTGATCACGCTCGACACTGACGGAAAGGAGCACCATCGCACTGTCGGCTTCCTGGCGCCCGAGGAGTTGATTCCTTCGTTGTTGCTTGGGATCGGCAAATCACACTTTGAGAATGAACGGTTCGACAAGGCAATCGAGGTGTTTGACAGGGTCCTGAAGGATTACCCCAAGAGCAATTCCGCACCTGAAGCCATTTTTCTTCGTGGAGTGGCTCGATACAAAAGCACCCACGAAGGAAAGCCGCTCAGAGAAGCGTACGACAAACTCGCAGCGGAGTACCCGTCCAGCGAATGGACCCATCGAGCCTACCCCTACCGACTCATCAATTAAGCGAAGCGGGAGGAACCACGCACAAGGTTCCTCCCCCGCTATTACCTTCAGCGGGAAAGGGTGTTGATGCCGGCAAAATTCAAGTCAGCGCCCCGTCCTGAATCATAAATTCCTTTCATGACTCCCGCCTAATCTGGTAATAATCTCTGCATAGGCTTCCAAAAGCCTTTACGCGGTTTTTTAGGGGTTCGTTATGGAAAAAGACCAGGGAACAGGCACGAGGAGCCTGTTCGGGATATTGATTTTACTCGTGGCATTGCAGGCCGGGGCTATCGGCCTAGCCCTATACTACGGTTCCCGGAGCAGCGCGACGGACAAGGTTTTGTTGGAACGAACCGGCCTCATGACCGAGGAGATGTTTCCAGGCATCCGCCAAGACCTCGCTGAAGTGTCTCAGAAGGCGGCGGAGATAAAGGGAGAACTAGCAGGCGTGGGTACGGCTGTGGGTCGCGTCGAGGAACGCATGGGCAGCCTCGACCGAGGAATCGGCGCGGTAGGACAGGTGGTCGGAAACATAAACAACTCTTTGACCGGATTTGTTCAGGACAGGACCGTCTTAATCTGGGGGCATTCCCTCAATCCGTACTTGCTGCTGGCCGCTTTGGGCCTAATAGCGATCAGTATCCCGCTGTCCGGAGTCCTATTCAGCAAAGTGCGCAAAAGACAGGAGTCTCCTTTGGGGAACGCAATGCCCGAGGGCATGGAGGTCTTTTCGAAGAGACTGGAGGACATTTCCGAACTGCTCGAGAGGATTCGTAAGGAAGAGGGGAAAGAGCCGCGAGCCGACGCGGAGATTCGGAGGCTCATGCTGGAAACCGAACGGGTAATCGCGGACGCTCGGGCCGAACTGGCCATCGGGCCCCACGGTCCTGAATGGGAGACCGAACCAACAGACAGAGCCAAGAGAACCCTGCACTAAAGATCGCCCCATTTGCTTCACGCACGGAAAGGAACGTCCGCCCGGAGGGTGGTTGCCGGCAACCTCGTTTCGACTTGTTTTAGGACATTTCTTTTGAAAGGGCTGTACGCATGGGCAAGCCCATGAGTGTGATGCAGTCAAGTCGTCTCGCGCGAAACTATTCAGCTTCCGAGGAAAAAATCCCCCCTCGCCCCCCTTTGTAAAGGGGGGTTAGGGGGGATTTTCAGAAAACAGATGAAGGATGATTGTCGACGAGGCCCTTCTTTTGTCCGCGTGACTGAACGATTGCTCCCGTTAAGCTCAAAATGGAGCTTTTGTATCCCGTACGTGCTAAACTGATGAAGTGAGGCTTACCCCCTCAAGGACTGTTTCGGCCTTTGAGCGCGATGGACGAGCCTTGCCCGGGCTGCGGTACTAGCAGCCTGTTTCAAGTTCTTTTATCCGGGAGTCCCCTTATGAACGACGTTTACAAGGACCTGGCAAAGAAACTGGACGGATTGCCCCACGGCTTCCCCGCTACGGAAAGCGGCGTGGAAATTAAGATTCTTCAAAAAATATTCTCCCCTGAAGACGCGGCCATGGCTCTGAACATTCGGCCTATGCCGGAAACCGCTGTGGCCATTGCGGAACGGCTCGGCAAGCCTGGTGCCGAGATGGAAGCCATTCTGGATGACATGGCGACAAAGGGCCAGATAGGCTCTGCGAGAATCAAGGGGAAGCAAGTCTACATGTTTGCTCCTTTTGTCGTAGGCATTTTCGAGTTTCAGTTGGACAGACTGGACAAAGAGCTTGCGGATCTCATGGAGGAATACGCGTCCAGCCTGATGCCGATCCTCGGCCAGGTCGCGCCCTCACTGATGCGAGTGGTGGTACCGGTGAATGTCCAGATCGACGGCCAGCACCAGGTCCACGTGTACGAAGATGTGCGACAGATTTTGGACAAGGCCAAATCCTTTCAGGTCACCGAATGTATCTGCCGGAAAGAACATGCAATTCAGGGCCAAACGTGCTCGTATCCTTCTGAAGTGTGTCTGGCCTTTGCCAATAGCGAAGGGGCCTTCGACAACTCTCCCAGGGGCAGGGTGATTTCCAAACAGGAAGCCCTTGACGTTGTAGCCAAGGCCGAAGAAGCAGGACTCGTGCACGCGACTTACAATGTCCAATCCGGCCAGATGTTCATGTGCAATTGCTGCCCTTGCTGCTGCGGAATAATGCGAGGGATGAAGGAGTTCAATGCGCCTCACCTTATGGCCAAGAGCAACTATACAGCATCCATAGATGCGGACACCTGTGCGGCTTGCGGCGTCTGCGCGGACGAGCGATGCCCTATGGAAGCAATAGTAGAAGACGCCGGAGCGTACAAGGTCCAAGCGGAACGCTGCATAGGGTGCGGAGTATGCGCTACCACCTGCCCCACCGAGTCCATCAGCTTGATTCGCAAACCTGAATCACAGGAAGAAGTCCCCCCGAAAAATATCGTGGACTGGTATATGCAGCGATCTGCAAACCGCGGGATCACGCTCGCGATAGACTGATCCGGATCGAAAGCCATTAACTTTCTCCGGGGAGCCTTTCTATACCAAAGGCTCCCCGGTTCCCGCCAAAAGCCACTGTTTGATTTTCAACTGATTAGCCGCTAGAATTTTTCGACACGCCCGAGAGTCTATAATTAGGGGAGGTTGGGCCATGAGCAGACGAACCAGAAGCTTGCCTACAGGTTGGTACCCCGGTTCCGCGGATGCTTGTAATCGCGAGATTGATGGTTTCCTGGTTGGTTATACCGCGCCGGCAGGCACCTGGATCGGGGGAGTGGTTCCGCACGCGGGATGGTATTATTCGGGCAGAGCAGCGGCCCGTACAATCAGTACGCTCGCCGGTTCCGGACGGCCTGATCGCGTGGTGATCTACGGCGGACACCTCCCGGCAGGCCGAGACCCCATAGCATATACGGATGAAGCCTGGGAAACTCCGCTGGGAGCCCAGCCAATGGACCCTGCATTCTGCGGGGAGTTGGTTTCCTCGGGTGAGGCTGTTGAGGCCTCCCGCGGATTTTCAGACAACACCGTCGAAGTACAGATACCCTTAGTACGGCGTTTTTTCCCCGACATACCGGTTATAGCAGTTCATGCCCCGGCTTCGGATACGGCAATAAAACTGGGCGAGGCCGTACAGCGCCTGCTTTCGGAGAAGGGCCTGACCGCAGCCTTTCTAGGTTCCGCGGACCTTACCCATTACGGTCCCAACTATGGATTCACGCCTCGTGGAACCGGGGCCGGTGCAGTCAAGTGGGTGAAGGAAGAAAACGATCGGGCCCTTATAGATAAAGCCTTGGCCATGGACGCTCACGGCCTGCTCCAGGAAGCCTGGGAGTTGCACAACACTTGTTCGGCAGGGCCCATCGCCTCGGTAATAGCTTCCGTTTCTCGTCGCGGGGTGAAATCAGGCAGCCTGCTGGAATATTACACAAGCTACGACATCTCGCCCGATGCCAGCTTCGTGGGCTATGCGGCCATACTCTATTAATTCATACCAATGCACGAGCAAACAGGCAAAATTAACGCGGTCCGGCAGGGAGAGGCTGTCTCAAAACTGACGATTTCACCTGATCTTCGGCACAGCGCGGTTCGTGAACCGCCCGAAATCAGGGCGCTTCTCGAAGCGCCCCTACCCGGGCCCCCTGCACTTAAGGGTTTTGAGAAAGTCTCGGGACGCCGGCCCCTGCCACACTATGGGGGTGGTCCCACGGGCCGCCCGCCATGCTTATTTGCATCAAAGAGAATTGGTATCACGCCATACTCTACTGAGCTGTCCGAAGCTCGCATTCGGGGTCGATGGCTTCGACCTCGTACAGTATTTGGTCCTCTTCGACGCCTTTGAGGCACGCTTTGAACTCCAGAGCCACCTTCAGGGTACCGCAAATGATTTCGTGCGTTTTCTCGGAAACAACGACCTTGCCGGGGCCGGCTGTAGACTGAATGCGATCGGTCAAGTTCACGTTGGACCCTACGATCCCGTACTTGGCCCTGGTTTCGGTCCCTATATTACCGACAATTACCTCTCCCGTATGAATGCCGATGCCCATGCCGAGCGCAGGAAATCCCTTTCCGGCATTATCTCTCAACAAAGCCTCCAGCTCTCGCTGCATTTCCAGCGCACAGTGCACCGCGTCAAATGCCCTGCCGGGGATGTCGCTCTCGACGCCGTTGAAGAAGACCAGAATCGAGTCGCCGTAAAAGTCCACGATGATGCCCTTGTAGCGTTCAATCACGGCCACCATTTTGGCAAAATATTTGTTCATCACCTTGATGACTTCTTCCGGTTGGAGCTTTTCGGACATTCCCGTGAAGTTCCTGATGTCGGACATCATGATCGTGACAGTCTGTTTTTCACCTCCAAGCCGTAAAGCCTCGGGCGTACGCATCAATTCCTCAGCCACGCTTTTGTCCACGTATCGGCCGAATGTCTGCTCTATCAAGTCGCGCTGCTTAAGCCCTTCGGTCATCCTGTTAAAGCTGCGGTTGAGCTGGCCTATTTCGTCAGACCGTTCTTCAGGAAGCTGGGCCGAGTAATCTCCATCATGGACCCTCGCGGCCGCGGCCGAAATCTCGCCAATTGACTTGCCCACGGACCGTGTGGTCACACGAATCAACAGAAGGATCACAATCAACGAAACGATGCCGGTAAGAGCATAATAGAACCGAAAACTTATCATAGGTTCCATGATCACGGAGCCCTCTGACAACAGCATGATGTACCAATTCAGGAACGGAATTTTATAAAACCCGACGACCACATCCGGAGGGTGTCCGCCGGAAGAAACAGTGCCGAAAGGCTTTTGACGGATTTGACTGAGCACTCTCATTTCAAGTTCGTCGCCGGTTTCACCCAGCCGTTTTCTGTCAGCCATGGACTTGTCGGTATGCGCGAGCAATTGGCCTGTGCTGGTGACCAGGCAACCGCTGCTACCGGGCCAGAGCCCCATTTGCTTGATAGGCTGTAAGAAGGAATCGAAGCTGACTGTTACCGTGACTCTCGTGACAGGACCCTCGTCTCCGCCGCCGAAAACTTTCACAATCTTGAGAGTACGATCCAGCGTATTGGGATCCATGATCGGGGCACAGAAACCCACGTCATCGCAAAGCTCCATTGTGTACAGACCTTCCGCGACCCCTTGAAGGTAATCGCGCGGGCTCTTTACTTTGGATGAAGTTCCGTCGGGTTCGGGAAAATCGATGTTCACGAAGCGGACCCCCTCCTTGTGGAGCAACTGCTGTACAAGGTAAGCGCGGGTGACGTCGGCCTTTGGCGTGTCATTGGTTTTGGCTATAAGCTGGATCAGTTCCAGTTTCTCATCCAGCTTCATTTTTATCTCATGGGCTGCTTTCTCCAGCCTCAGGCGAGTCGATTCGGCCCATTGATCGAGAAGGTACGCTCTCGCGTACATGAAGCCCCCAACACCCACGGCGATAAGAATCAGGGCCACGGGCAGAAGGAGCAGCAAAAAGAAACGTTTTTCCAAAGAAAAAATCATGCTTGTTATTTCTCTATTTCCGACTCGTCGTATACCATACCGCACCAAGGATCACTTGGGAGTTTCCTGGACCGATGGTTTTTTCAGGGAAGGCCCCTTTCTCTCCACATCTTTGAATTCTACCGTTCCCATTTGAACCACGCGTTTGGCGCCGAATTCCGACTTAAATTTTTCCGCCTCTTCCACTGTTGGGAACGATATAACCTCGTAACCCATGGGACCCTTCACCGAGCTGCCAAGCACCAGAAAGGTATTGGCAACGTCCACCATCTTGCCTGATGGAAAGTCGGTGACAAACCTCCGGGCGATATTCTCGACTTCGATGTTGAATCTTTTGGGCACGGCGCTGTAAATGAACAAGCACCGCGCGCCCTCGAACCCCACGACATGCCCATCTTTGAAGACAGCCGCAGCTACCCCTGCAAAACCGATAGGCTTGCCGTCTCGATAGGAATACGTGGTGGTGGCACCGAGGTCCCCGCCAACAGTCATGCCGCATACGGGACAGTGTGCCGAAAGATCCACCTTGGAGCCGTCAGGGAGCGGCGCAAGGTCCTCCGCCGAAGAGTGCAAAGGAGCAGCGAAGGCGATCAGAGAGACGGCCAATGTAATCAAACCCAATGATGAGGTTTTTCTCACTTCTTTCATTGCGGGCCTCCTCCAATGCATACGGCTTCATGTCCTACCAGTTCGCTTTCAAAGGGTGAAGATGACTTCGGATCGAAAACAGCACTGACCTGGTGCCCAGGTCAGGGCACCCAACAGCCAATCAATATCGGCCCAGGAGTGCCACAGACCTGAGCTTTAGCAGGCCCGTGTCTGATTCAGCCGATTGTTCATTGTATGACAGCGCATTGGTATCACTCCCGGGGCGAACAGTCTGCAAAGCGATCAGAGACCTATCACCGGCCGGACACCCACCATGCGCCCACCGACATCAGAATTCCCGAGCCCGGCATGGATGCTCAATGCTTCATTCCGCCGCCGGCGTCGTCATGCTTCATCTTGAGCATCTTCTTCTTGGATGTGACATCGTCCAGGGTTATTTGGACGTAGGACGCGACATTTTTTCCGTGATGCTCGGATTGAAACTTCTCCGCATCCTCTTTTTTGGAAAATGGCACGACCTCCGGCCCCATGTCCCCGGTTACGTCGCTACCGACAACGTAAAAGGCCTTTTTTGCGTCGATGAAATTCTTGCCGCCATGCTCCGTAACGAAGACTTCCTTGATATCGCCTGCGTTAAAACCGTATTTCTTTGGGTCGAGAACATAGCGGAACATGTCGCCGGGAGCGTCGAATCCCACTACTTTGCCTTCCTTGAAGACCGCTGCCGCGGGTCCAAGCTTGCTTTCTTCCGGTTTCATATTGCATATCGGACAAGGGATCGAGAGGTCAAGTTTCGATCCATCGGGCAAATCCACCGTAGCCGCGGATGAGTAAGCGGGCACAAAGGCAGCTATCAATAGGACAAGCACGACGGGCAGCGCATTTTTCATCCTGGCAGACATGGCAAATCTCCTCTCTTTTCTTGTGAGTCCCTATCCAGTGGGCCTTAATTTCCTTTTGAACTGGATCTCTTTCATCAAACAGTAAATCGTAGGGACCACGAAGATGGTTATGATGTCAATACACATTCCGCCAAAACTCGGCAAGGCCATCGGGACCATGACGTCCGCGCCCTTGCCCTGAGAAGTAAGTACCGGAATAAGGGCAATAATGGTGCAGGCCGTGGTCATCAAAGCCGGCCGGACCCTCTTTATCCCCGCCTCAAGCGTTGCCTCCCTGATTTCGTCAATGGATTTGAATTGGTGCTTTTCGAATACCTGATCGAGGTAGGTGGAGTAAATAACCCCATCATTGGTGGCGATCCCGAACAGGGCCAGGAACCCGACCCATACCGCCACACTGAGGTTGTAAGGCCTGACCTGGAACAAGTCCCTCATATTGACCCCGAAAACACTGAAATCCAGGAACCACGGCTGTGAATACAGCCACAGCATCATGAAACCGCCCGACCAGGCCACGAAGATCCCGGAAAAGACGTTCAGCGAAGTCGGAACGGAATGAAACTGAAAGTAGAGCACAATAAATATGAGCATCAATGCGAGCGGGATGACGATCCGGAGAGTTTGCTCCGACCGAACCTGATTCTCATAAGAGCCCGCAAACGCGAACGACATTCCCGGCCCTAACTTCAGCTCCCCGGTCTCCATCTTGTGCTTCAGGTAGTTGTTGGCTCCATTGACAACATCCACTTCAGCAGTCCCTGGCTTCTTGTCGAAAAGCACGTAGCTGACCAGAAACGTGTCCTCGCTTTTGACCGTCATCGGACCACGAGTATATTTTATGGTCGAGATAAGATTGAGTGGGATCTGGGCTCCATCCGCGCCTGGAACCAGTATTTTATCCAACGCTTCGAGCGAGTCTCGCAGCTCCCTTTGATAACGTATTCTCACCGGATAGCGCTCTCGGCCCTCCACAGTAGTGGTGATGCGCTTTCCCCCAATGGCTATTTCTATTACGTCCTGAACATCCTGAATTCTGAGGCCGTACCGCGCTATGGCCTTACGGTCAATGTCTATTTCCAAGTAGGGATTGCCAACCACTCGGTCCGCAATCACTGACGAAGGCTCGACCGATGGGACTTCTTTCAAAAAGCGCTCTACATCCAGGCCGACCTTTTCAACCTCCTCGAGGCTTTTTCCGCGGATCTTGACCCCCATCGCCGCGCGCATTCCACTTTGGAGCATGACTATTCGAGCTGCAATCGGCTGCAGCTTGGGAGCGGAGGTGCTGCCAGGCAGTTGAGCAGCTTTGACGATTTCTTTCCAAATGTCGGTGGAGGACTTGATATGCGGTCTCCAATTCCTGACTGGTTTTCCCGTGTTCGGATCGGTGACGTGTCGTCCCGTCAGAGGGTCCACCTTGAACTCGGGGACATAGTTGATGACAGTTTCCACCATGGAAATGGGCGCGGGGTCCAGAGCACTCTCGACCCGGCCTATTTTTCCGACCACGGATTCCACTTCGGGGATGGACCTGATCGCAGCGTCCTGTTTGGAGATAACGTCCAGGGCTTCTCCAATTGCCGCGTGGGGCATGGTGGTAGGCATGTAGAGAAAAGAGCCCTCGTCCAGGTCCGGCATGAACTCCTTCCCTAAGCCCGGAAACGCGTGATTCAATTTCGACCACAGCCAGGTCCTTCTAACGTATCCCCCTTGCGGTTGGCTTGAAGGAGCCGCGTCGCTCTTTGTCTCGGGCGGGTGAACATGTTGCGCTGTTACGACCGGTCCTGTCGGTCCCCCAACGATCTTGTCCACAGTCCAGGGGATAAACCCGAAGACCTTGTCAAATCCAAGCCAGATCACTGCCCCGAAGATCACCAGTGAAATAGGAAGGACCAGGAACTGGGCCTTGTGATAGAGGCACCACTTCAGAAAGGGCCTGTAGAACGATGTGAAGATCTTCCTCACACCGAGGAGCCCGAAGATAATTCCACAGGCAAAGATCAGGTTGCGCACGAAACCCTTCTCGGGCCCCAGCGGCAACCAGTGTTCCGTGAGCAACACCACGACGAAGGCCAACCCTGCCAGGTTGAGAAATCTGGGAATGCCGTCCCGCAACTCGGGCGACACGAACAGGGATGCGGCTTTTACCGCGGCCACGAATATCAACGGCAGTCCTACCCACCATGAGAACGTAATTGCCAGCCATAGGCCAGCCGCAGCAACAATGCCGTTTGTGACCAGAAGCGTCTTGGTCTTAAGGTTCCTTCTTGTGAATACGATGTGAGCCATCGGTGGGATCAGCGTCAAGGCGAGCACCAGTGCCGCACCCACGGCAAAGGTCTTGGTGAACGCCACCGGCCCGAACAATTTCCCTTCAGGACCCGTCAGACTGAATACCGGCAGAAAGGAAATGATAGTAGTCAGCGACGAGGTCATCACCGCGCCGCCCACCTCCGAGGCGGATTCGTGTACTAGTTCAAAGATGCCTCGTTTTCTATCAGGGTCTTCCTCTATATGGCGAAGGATGTTCTCACAGAGAATAATGCCCATGTCCACCATGACGCCGATGGCAATGGCGATTCCCGCAAGAGACATGATATTGGCGTCTACATGAGCGAACTTCATCACGATGAAGGTGAGGAGCACCGCGAGCGGCAGGATGGCGGAAATGAGCGCGGAGCTTACTATGTGGTTAACCATGACGATGACGACAATGGCCGTCACCAGTATTTCTTCCCACAGGGCCTTTTTCAGGGTGTCCAGGGTCTGATGTATCAATTCGGTCCGGTCGTAAAACGGGACTACCTTTACCTGAGAAACCCGGCCATCCGGAAGCGTCTTGGTAGGAAGGCCGGGAGAGATCTCCTCGATCTTTTTTTTGACGTTCTTAATTACCTGAAGGGGGTTCTCTCCGAAGCGGACCACCACAACGCCGCCGACCACTTCGGCGCCTTCTTTGTCCAACGCGCCTCTCCTCATTTCAGGCCCCAGAGACACGGTAGCCACGTCTTTGACGAAAAGGGGCACATTTTCGTTGACCTTAACTACACTATCCTCCAGATCCTTGACCGAACGTACGAACCCAAGCCCGCGAATGGTGTATTCAGCGCGATTCACCTCTATGGTTGCCGCACCGACGTCCAGGTTGGACATTCGCACCGCGGAGAAGACATCCGGCAGGGTTATGTTATGAGCCCGCATGGCGTCAGGATTGATGTCTATCTGGTACTCCTTGACGAATCCGCCCACTGAGGCTACTTCACTGACGCCTCCCGAAGCCTGCAAATAATAGCGGACGTAGTAATCCTGAAGAGTCCTCAGTTCATCGAGGCCGAATCCCTCCCCTTGAAGAGTGTACCAGAAGACCTGCCCCAGGGCCGTGGCATCAGGCCCTAGAGTCGGTTGCACCCCGGCCGGCAACAATCCTGCCGGGAGCGAGTTGAGCTTTTCCAGTATTCGGGAACGCGTCCAATAAAACTCGACATCTTCCTTGAAGATTATATAGATGGTGGAAAACCCGAAGAAAGAATTGCTTCGGATGGTTTTGACACCGGGAATTCCCAATAGGGAGACGGTTAGGGGATAAGTGATCTGGTCTTCTATGTCCTTGGGAGAGCGTCCTTCCCAAATTGTATAAACTATCTGCTGGTTCTCGCCGATATCAGGGATGGCGTCAACCGGGACAGGGTTGCGCGGGATCCACGGTATGTCCCAGTCAAATGGGGCCACCATCAGCCCATACATAATGACACCGAACAGAACCGCGGCAGCGAGCAACTTCTGTTCTATCCAGAAACGCATCATTCTGGAGAAGAATGATGCCGGTTTGCTCGGAACTTGCGAGTCCTGATTCTGAGCGGACATCATTTGTCTCCTTTTTTGCCGTCGCCGGGAGCATGTTCGTGGCCCTCATGGGCTTGCTCGGGCGGACCTTTATCACCGCCTGCGGGTTTCGATTCAGATCCTTCCTGACCTTTGGCGGTCTTGGTGTCGGATGAACTCCCGGCTTGAGCCTTGCCTTCAGACGAAGCGGTTTCGGGCGGGACCTTTTCAACCAGTTCGGAGCATTGCAGCATGTCCTGGCCTTTGAAGGGCGCACGGCCGAAATAGGGATTGCGTCTCTCTTCGCTACCTTCGACCCAGTAGGCTCCCTTCTGGTTAAAGGCCATCGGGCAGTGGAAGACCACGAGCGGCGCGTTCATTACATGACGAAAGCCCATTACAACCTTGGCAAATGCTTCGGACAGAGGATCGAAGGCCTTTCGTTGCGACTCCAGTTCTTTGGTTTCGGCTATCTTTTTGAGTTCTCCGACGATTGTCTTTGCGAGGCCAGTCCAGACCTGTTTGGCCTTTTCGCCGAGGATGGTAACTTTTACCCCCTGCATTAATTCGTCCAGCTTCTCCGCGTGACTGGCCGCTTCATCGGTCATCCCTTCCACCAGCGAGTCCTTTAGGCTCAAATATTCCTCGATCACGGGTGTCAGGCCTCTGAGGAACACAGTGGGCGCCTTGACCTTTTCGATCACCTCTTCTTCCTGCTTCAACTCAGGGGCCTTCGCCTTCGCTGGCTCAGCCGGGCTCATCATGCTCGACTTGGCCAGGATCTGCATCGCGCTGTCTATCTTGAAGTTTCCCTTCGTGACCACACGTTCGTCTTCTTTGAGGCCCTGGTAGACAACATATTTGTCACCGGCCTTGGGCCCGAGGACAACCTCCCGGCCTTCATAAGTAGGACGATCCGCACCGGGAACCTCGACGTAGACAATGGCCCTTTTCCCCGTTATTAGAGGCGCCGAGGCCGGTATTACTAAGGGAGACACAGGGTTCTTTTCGTCCGCGTAACCAAACGACGAAGCCGGCCGCAACGGCATTTTGCTCTCAGGACAGATGCCCGGTTCGCTGCTAGCTTCCTCTTTAGGGTGGACCGGACAAATATATTTCCCGGCCCATTCCGATTTTATGATACGGCCCGACTGATCCACTTCGGCTTCGAGTTCGCCTGTCACAAACATGCCCGGCTTCAAGAGCAGTTCAGGATTCTCCGCTTCGACGCGGATTTTGACCGATCTGGTCATGGTGGTGAGCATAGGGTCTATAAACAGAACCCTGCCTATAAAGGTACGCCCCGGCACCGCCGGAGTTGTGAACCTCACTTCCTGGCCGTACCTGATCCAGGGCATATCGGTCTCATAAGCATCCAGCTTGATCCAGACATTGGAAAGGTCATTGATCATGTACATTTCCTGGCCTTCCTTGACGAACTGTCCCAAGACTGCCATCTTTTTCAGGACTACACCGTTTATCGGTGCTCGAAGCGTTACATAAAGGTCAGGCTTTTTCCTCGCCTTGATCTGGTCGATCTGCTCTTGAGTGACACCCAATTGTATAAGTTTCTCCTCAGCGCCCTTCAGAACCCCCGGGTCTTCCTCTCTGCTCCGAATTGTCTCAAACAACTCTACCTGCGATTTGATGAGCGTGGGGCTCCATATTTTGACCATAGGGTCCCCCTTGTTGACCGCCACGCCCGTGAAATTCACATATATTTCGTCAAGACGGCCGTCCACGCGGGAAGTCAAAGCCGCGACCCTGGTCTCGTCCTCGGCTACCATCCCCACCATTCTTACCTGGACTTTGGCTCGCTCACGTTTGACGCGCTCGGTCTGCACCTCAGCGAGCTTCTTAGCCCCTTCGGACATGGAGTATTGGGCCAGGGTTATGTCCGCGCCTGCCTTGTCGTCTTCGAGAGGGATCAGGTCCATGAAACAGATCGGGCACTTTCCGGGCTGGTGGAGCCTGATCTGAGGGTGCATGGAACAGGTCCACAATGTAGCTCTCTTGGCTTCTCTCTGTTCCTTTGAATGGTCATGGCCGTCTACCGCCGCAGCTTCCTTGGAATCAACAGAAGCGGGGTTCGTATCGTGCGAACCGAGCAAATAATAGCCCAGGACAAATCCTACTATTACCAGCACCATTACAAGTATGGATCTGCCTCGATCCTTAGTCCTTTGATGGGCCCAGTCAATCAAGTTCATGGTCTTTCCCTTTTCGAAGGTTTCCGCTGCGTCGCTAGGGTTCCACCGCTTCGACCCGAAACCATTCCTGGGAATGTGAATCTAGTCGGCAAGCCGCTCTCATATTGTCGTGAAAGAATGTGTCCCACCCTGGTGGGTTCAGGATCGGAAGCAACAGTTGTACAAGAAAACGCCGGCTCCGCCATGGTATTCAGCAAAAGGCGCCTTGAGCCGGTCAGCGGCCCATGGGCGAAAGATATGTTCAGTGGATGTTGCCAGGAGAGGCATTCGCGAGAGAGTGGGATTGAAAACAGACGTTCCAGTAAGAAAAAACACACTGGATTTATTTTTGCAGACACACCGACCTATGCCATCGGCAACATCCGGACTGCAACAGCAGCCACCGGCGCAATCACTTGATCCACAGCAAGAATCACTGTCTTGTGGATCTGAAGAGTGATGCCCTTCGGTCAAACATGGGGGTACCACCTGACCGGAAACCAACGGGATGCCGATTACGCCGAAAAGAAGAATTAGGCAGATGGCACGCCTCAACATGCCAAGCTCCATTCTAGAGAGAATTACTCTAATAAATTTGTAATCGCGTATGCCAAAGTCAATGATCCTTCGAAGATTTGTGGCTTGTGAAGGGTGCTTTTTACAGCATTTCTCGATAGCCATTTCCGAATAACCGGATCTCGTCGTCCCCGCGAACCCCGGATCGCAGTCCGGGGAAGGCCCTGAGGCCCGTCACCCGGCTTTCGCCGGAATGGCGGGCAAACACAATCGGAAACAATTTCGCGAAAAGCTACAAAAGCACGCCTCACAAACTGTTATGACAATCGTTAGTATAGCGTGTTCAGCACAGGGCTTGCCTGCCCAAAATAACCGGGACGGTCAAAGCCTTGGCCGGTGTATGGACGAGTTCTCTGCATATAAGACCCCTGATTCACCACCGGGGTCGCCCTGGCGCCCTGGGGAGGAGCCCCGACAAATTGGCCGATCGGTGTGGCAGTCTGATACCCGGGAAAAATCGTCTGCGTTGTACCGACCCCGCCACAGCCACCACCGCAACCTCCGCCGCACCCGCCGGCAGGCGCCGGCGCGGGGCTAACGGCCCCCGAGCAGCAACTCGGTAATGGGCTGCCGTAAGTCTGAGGTACCGGTTTTGTTGCAGCGCAGCAATCCAACTGTTGCGGTCTGGCCGGCGCGACCATTCTGGGGGCCTGAGAGGCCTGCTGGACCCTCGGGTTTGCATTAGCGTACGAACCCGGCCGGACAGGCGCGTACTGGCCCGCGGGAGGCGTGGGTAAAAAGGAAGTGCCGGTAACGGCGGCAGGATTGCTGTTGGGATCACAACAACTCGGCGCGGCGTAGGACAACGACACTGTAAAGAATGCTGCCAAGATAGCCGCCAATGCGGTCATTTTGAGAACGGTCATTTTTCCGAACCTCCTTATTTCTGTGGACTGATTAAGGATTAATAGGGAAATGCAAACCAAGCCTTAGACCACTGCACGCATGGCAGGGGCAGCTTCTTTTATCCGCCCGTCCGCAACCTCGATCAGGCGATCCGCGTAGTCCGCGTTGCGCCTGCTGTGGGTGACCATGACTATGGTCTGGCCTTCCGAATTGAGCTGCTTGAGTAGATTCATCACTTCCGCAGAGTTCCTGGAATCCAGGTTCCCTGTCGGTTCATCGGCGAACAATATGGGCGGCTCGTTGACCACTGCTCTGGCGATGGCGACGCGTTCCTGCTCACCGCCGGAAATCTGGTTGGGCAGCCGATGCGCCTTGTCCTTCAACCCGACTTTTTCGAGCGCGGCCAGGGCAAGCTCCTTCTTTTTGGACTCGGAATGATGAGTCACAGCCAGAGGGAGCTGGACGTTCTCCAAGACATTCAGATAAGGGACCAACTGAAAAGACTGGAAAATGAACCCCATAAATTCGCGCCTGAAATCCGCGAGCTTGTCGCGGCTCAGGCCGTAGATGTCGATTTCGCCTATGACTATTGTCCCGCGGGACGGGCTTAGCAAGCCGCCGAGCATCGAGAGCAAAGTGCTCTTGCCCGCTCCGGATTCTCCCATTATGGATATGAACTCCGACTGCCCGATGGATAGATTTATTCCGTGCACGGCCGTGACTTTGCCGTCGCCGTTGCCGAATTCCTTCACCACTTGATTCGCTACGATGTAACTCATTTGATCCTCCTTAAAGAGTGCGCAGGGCTTCACTTGGGTCCATCCTGGAAGCGGTCATGGCAGGATAGAGAGAAGCGACGAGACCCAACACGACAGCGAGGAAAACCGCTCCGACTGCCACGATAGGATCAAGGGTGAAATGAGCCACATTCTCGCTCAAGAAGCTCAGCAGGACACGAGTGGCCCCAATTCCGATTATGTAGCCTATGACCCCGGCCATGATGGAAACCACAGAGGCCTCAAGGAGGATTATTTTCATGATATGAGACTTCCTAAAACCGATTGCACTGAATATCCCGATCTCACGGGTGCGCTCGGTGACACTCCCCATCATGGTCACAAACACCACCATGGAGCCGACCAGCAGCACAAGACCGGAAATCCCCAGAGAAAACTTGCGAAAGTTGTTTAACGTGTCCATCCGGCCTTCCACTACTTGTTGCACCGCAGTCACCTTGGCAGCCGGTATCTTCTCGCCGATCTGAGAAACTATTTCCGAGATCGGACAGTTCTTGCAAAGGGCCGCGACCTCTACCATCGCAACCTTGCCTTCCTTGCCGAACACTTTTTGTGCGACCGGCAGCGATAGAAATATCAGGCTGTCATCCTGCGAACCGGTGGGCTCAAGCACGCCGGCCACTCTGAAATCAACTCCCTGTATGTTCAATTGAGAGCCTGGATGCACCTGAAAACGTTCCGCTGCGTCTTTGCCCAACAGGACATCCGAGCCGCCCGAAGGCTCCTCGCCGGTGATCCTCCACCACTTCTTCAGAGAAAACTCCGAGGAAAAGTCCACTCCCACAGCCAGAGCTTTATGCCCCTGATTCTCAAATACGCCGAATATCTTTGGGCTGACGATGCGAATGTTCGCGGCATTGGGGATGGTCCTTATTTTCTCCACATCCTCGGTGGATATCTCTTTGAGATCAAAAGAAAGGCCGCCCAGGCTGAGTCCGCCGTAGGTCAGAGACAGCCCTTCGGTTCGCGGCGTGACGAGGATGTTGGCGCCGAATTCATCCATTTTATGCGCTATGTCTTCTTCGAGGATGCGAGTCGTCGTAAGAAGGGCCACCACAGAGGCGACACCAACCAGCAGGCCCACGACCAGAAAGAACACCTTTCCTTTTCTGCGTCTCAGATTGTTTATCGCTATATCGTGAAGCTTCATTAGTGCCTCCTTATTGGAAATATCGGAGCCCGGACAGAACTTCGTCTTGGGTGATGATGACATTGCCGTCCTTAACCGTGCGGTTCAGAGGATGAGGATTGCAACCGCCTCTGACCTCATTCACCTTGTCGGTCCGGAACTTCAGGCCGCAGTTTATGCAGACCATGTCGTTCGCCTTCTGGACGTAGCCTTTCCTGGATCGATAACAGACCTCGCAAGCGTCCACAGCGGCCCTGATAACGCCATCCGTGCTTTTGACTACAAAAAAGCGAACCTCTTTATTGGGCGCGTGCTTGTACACGAAATGTTTGGCCTTTCCATCCTCAAACGCGGATGCCGGAAATTGGAACACACCGTTCTGAGGCTTTACTTCGGCACAGGGAACGGTAAAGTTTCCGGTGGCAGCGAAGCCGATGGACGGAAGGATGCCGAAAGCGATTACGGCAGCAACAAAGACACCGCAAGCAAATGCTTTAATTGAATTTCTATTCATGATTCTGGTCTTCCTTTGCTTTTCATTTCTTTCAATGTGAAATTCCGTGAGCCGGGATGAACGAAACCCGGACGTAAGACGCCCTGCCCTACTGAGCGACCAGGGTCTTCAACTCAGTGGCCTGTCCGATCATCCGAGGCCAAAAAGACTTCCACTCGATTTGGCCGGCGCCGGCATGCAGTTTTTCTCGGAAGGCTAGATCCACGACCTTGACGTCCGCTTCTTTGAAACGTTCCGTCATCCATTCAACGGCTTTCTGGCTCTTTGCTTTAGGATCTTTAACGCCTTCGAGCACGTTTTCGTCCATAAGCTTACGAATTCCGAGGCGTTGGCCGACGACCTGGTAATATTTCTCCGGTGAGCTGTACGTGGTCGTCATCCAGGCTGCAAATTCGTCTTTGGACACTCCTTGGCCCTTAAAGATGGTTTGGACTTCGGTTTCGATCTCGTGAGGTTGGATCACCACGGTTTTCGCGTCCGCGGCCTGGAGAAGTATTTCCTTCCCCACCACAGAGAAGAAAGCCGAAGCAGGGTCCTTGTCTTTGGTTTCGTTCTTGTCCGCCGCGAGCGGAACTTTTATGTCTTTTGCGAACAGAGGCTTTCCGTTGACCGTTGCCACTACACCGTCGGCGCCCCCTGTTTCGCCGGACTTGAAGATCCCGTCCAACTTGATGGGATAGCCGGCTTTAGCTATTGCGTCTTTAATTTGATCCGGGCCGGTTTGTTTCTCTCGGTATTTAACCGTCACATCCTGCGCTGCCAGGCTGACATCGGCCTCAACTACACCCGGCAGCTTTGCCGTAACTTCTTTGACCGTAATGACGCACGCGGGACAGTTCATATTGTTAACTGTGAACCTGGAGGCAACCACATCGCCGGTCACCATTCTGTAAGCTGCGTACCCTCCGCCTGCCAGGACAAGGACCAACGCCACGGCCATGCCTGCTCGACGAAGCTTCCCGAGCGAAACGTTGCGGCTCGCAGTGTCAAGGGTCGCCATATCTATCTTTTTCATTTCTTTTTCAGTTGCCATACGACCACTCCTGTGGAATCGCTTCCATGCGAATGAATCGCAGCCAACAGGCATGATTCAGTCCATGGGTAGTTTTGATAAATCTTTGAAACTAGACTACGGGATTAGAACAAAGATGGATCAAGCGGGAGATCAACAGCGCAGCGAGCAAATCTGAAGGAAGGCGGGATTCCCCGGTGGCGCCTCTTCGTTTATTACGTTTGAGGATACCTGGGAGGTCGCGTCTGAAGGAGAAACTACGTTGGCCATAGAAACGAGTGGAACTCGAACCGTAGATTCATCTACCGAGTAACCGGAAAGCGCAATAATCTGCATTTGTTCCAGACATCGGCATACCGGACAGTCTGGTTGTATTGTTCGCTTCGAGCAGCACGATTGAAAATCAACTGAACTATTGGGGCAGCAAGATTTTGTCATCCCCGCGGGGACCGTGCGAGCGGATGAATCCATCGCACAGCATGATTGCTGGTGCGCGGAAGCGGCCTTGGCAAGATCAGCGCTACTGTTGCAGCAGCACGGAATCATAGAGGCAGGGAGAACCGTCACCCCTATCAATGACAAGCACGCTATAATTGCAATAAAACGACTCAGCATTACATCCTGTCTTTGCAGGCAATTCCTTACTGACAAAGTTTACCCGCTTTTTCTTTAAAGTCAAGTGGGTTTGTAGTGAATGATTGAAAAACCCTCAACAGAAGCCCTTGTTTGGCCTGTCGCTCAAGTGGCGACCTGGCTTACAGTTTAATACACTCGAAAATTAGAATCCTCGCGAAAAAAAATCGAAATCTATTGTACTTCCTTTCAAGCCTGCTTCCAGCGGCCCGCCTTGGATAGGGCACGGCACGCCGTGCCCCTACCACTGCCATGCCGTGATAGCGGTATTGTGCCCCCGCAGTTGCTTTACAGCTGTAGGGCGGTTCAGGGCCGTCGAAATAGAGAATTGGCGGGGATAGCCCAGCCTACAATCCAGCTTCGAGCACCACCTCATTCCCCGTAGGGCGGCCCGCGGCCGCCGTCTTTGACCCAATGGTGCCTACACCTTCACCTGCAAGCCCATTTATGCCCATCCGCTTTGAAAGGAATGTACCGGGTGGATTCGAAATGTAAGGGCACGGCATGGAGACTGTCTCCAAAGTTCGTGAAAGGTTCACATCGTGCTACGAATTGAACAACAGCGGCTCACGATGGGTAGCCCGGAGGCTACGGCCTCCGGGTGCCGCAGGCACAAGAGGTCTGGACCTGTGATATTGCACTGGAATCATTGATGAAGGCAGCAGGCCCGAAGATTGATGTGGCCACCAGCCCTCCCGTCGCTGAGCGACCGGCTGGTGGGACCGGCATCTTGCCGGTCATCCCAATAGACAGGCTGGAAGCCTGTCCCACCACACGTCCGGGCTACCCGCTTCCAGCGGCCCTCCCTCAAACAGGGCACGGCATGCCGTGCCCCTACCAACCCGGTTCCGCGCAATCGCATATCTTGTGGCCGGTGCAAAGTGCGCTCATGCCTTCGCCATAAAGAATGCTCGGTCAAAATCCATTGAGTGTCGAAGGGGTAAAAAGTTATATTGATTGAAAATCTGTAAGACGGCGGTGTACAACACCTTCGTTCATCAAGTCCCCACCGAACTCCCTAAAGGAATGTAAATCATGGCTTGTGCAGCGCCTAATCCTTTGCACTGGGAAGATCTTCGGAGCCGTTCCAGTGAGCAAATCCTGCGACATGACGGCGTCAAGCTGTCATCTCAGAATCATGGCTACGAGGTCTCTTTTCTTAATTCGGTCTACCTGGTAGATACGGTTTCAGAACGTATAGCCGAACTTGCTCCGAATCCGGATCGAGAACTCCCCGAGGAATTCCAGATCCTCCTCATCAGATATCTCGTCTCCAACTACGGTGGCCCCATAGACGGCAAGAACGCCAGCGAAAAGGACTTCCCCGGCGGTGTGACCTTCTTTCAAGGGCCGCATGCTCTGCATACCCCTCCCATTGCAAAGATCTACGGCCGAGACCCCGAAGCATTCGAAAAGCGCTGCCGGGAACTAGGCGCCACGAATGTTCCGTACGGTGACAAGGCCATGCGATTCCTGCCCTTCCCTCAGATCCCGATCACTTACGTCCTGTGGAAAGAAGACGACGAATTCCCCGCATCCGCGTCCGTCCTCTTCGATAGCTCTATAATTCGATGGTTCCAACTGGATATGATCTTCACCCTCGTGCTGGTGGTCACGGAAAGAATCATCGAAGGTCAGAGGAAGAAGTGAGGGGAGGAGGGGAAGGAAAGAGAAATGCGGAGGGCAACTTTTGTGAACAAAAGTTTCCCCCCGCAACCCTCCTTCAAAAAACTTCCTATCATGGGTTAATTTTGTGGGTGAGGCCCCAGCACTCGTCGTGAGCGCTCCAACCTCTTGAACCGCTTGCAGATAGCTCCGGGCGCGGCGGGCACAGCCCCGCCCTACAACTTAGGCCCAATGAGTAAAAAGTTTGCTTGAACCCTATTGACCATATAAGCCGATTACCAGTGGATAAGAACCTTCATACCTGAGAATCGCTTCTGCCATGGACTGTGCGAAGCCATCTCGGCCGAGCGAATCCTTTTTACAAGACTGGATAGGTCGATCAGGTTGAAACATCTCGCAGTTCCTCCGATCAACAGATAATGCCACTTTCCTGAAGACCCGCGGCAGCTACCCAAGTCGTCTCTCTCCTGCGCCGCAGGCGCCATGATGCAAAAGTCTTTGGAAGGGGGGCGCGGGGGGAAACTTTTCTACAGAAAAGTTGCCTCCCGCATTCTCCCCTCCTTTCTTTCCTTCTTCTCTTCTCTTCGCTACTCTTCTCTTCTCTTCTCTTCTCTTCCTCCCCTACCCTTCGTCGCTTCTCCCTTCGCTTGCCACGATTTCTTCGATAGTGGGGGTGAGGTCTACGCCTTGTTGGAGCAGTTGTCCCGCGGCCCAGATCTTCTTGTCTCGGACTGAGACGTTTCCGTGGGCAAGTTCTCTGATTGCGCCTCGGAGGAGCGGAAGTTCGCGTATTTCGCCTTCAGCACGGATTTTCTTGAATAAGGGATGGCTTTCTCTGGGTTCAAGTGGGGCGTCGGGTTTTATGTCTCTTTTCCACTGTTCCCACAAGGGCTGCCATTCCCGGCCTTGGATGGGAAAGCGACAGTAGGAGATGACCGGGCCGCGGTCGAGTTCCTTGGTGACCAGATGCACCATGATGCCTTGTTCTTGGGCTCCTTCTGCGATCAGTTGATGGATGACCTCCTGCCAGGTCCCTTTCGGGCCCCACGGAAGAGCGGGATGGATGTTCACCATGTCCAGGCCCTCAAGCTCGGGATCTCCGATTATGAGCATGTAGCCGGCCATAACCACCAGATCGACCTTTGGGAGCATGGAGACCAGTCGCATGACCTCTTTGCCGTACAGGTTGCGCCATTGCTCGAGCGCGGGGGAAGCATCCGCCGCGGACCGGCTTTCCTCCAAGCCCTTTTTTCGCAGTTCGGGCAGGAATTTCACGTGAGAAAGAGTCGCGACCGGGATGTTGAGACTGGCAGCCAGATCGAAGAACATCTCGCGCTCACGATACTCTTCGTTCGGCTCAGCATCACCGGTCTCTCGGTGACAGAATATCCAGTCTATGGATGCAGGTATTCCATTGGCCGTTATGTCCACATGCACAGTCTGAAGCAGATTGCGCGCCGCAGGATCACGACCGGTAGAAAACCACCCTATGCGAAGAGCCATGACACCAGACCTCCAAAGACGGCAGGGTATAATAATTTTTAGGAGAATTCTCGGGGAGCCCCTTTTTGTTCGGGCTCCCCGAACCCCTCCCCAAAAACTCTTATATCTTGCCGTCCTTGCCGCCTGAGCCGGCAAGGACCTGAACAGATGTTGCTGAGCAATCAAAAAGGTATTCGGTTTCTTCATATGCGGTTGAAAAACATTTCAATGCGCTTTGAATCTTCGAGACGGTCACCGCAGAGTATATTGAAACAGGCTGCGCCGGCTCTTATGCGGTTGGCACCGCGTCGGAGCCTCGGAACCATACCAAACAATCGCACATAAGTTTTTTGAAGGGGGGTGCGGGGGGAAACTTTTTTGTAAAGAAGTTTCCCCCCGCAATTCCTTTCTTTTCTTCTTTCTTCTTCTCTTCTCTTCTCTTCTCTTCCCTTCTCTTCTCTTCTCTTCTCTTCTCTTCTCTTCTCTACCCCCTTCACCGTCGCAGGCGGGGGTCGAGGGAGTCGCGGATAGCTTCGCCGAGCAGGTTATAGCCCATGACGGTTATGAAAATGGCCACGCCGGGGAAGACGGACAGCCACCATGCGATTTCTATGTTGTCTTTGCCTTCGGTGAGCATATTGCCCCAGGAGGGGTCGGGCGGCTGGACCCCGATTCCGAGGAACGAAAGGCTCGATTCGACCAGCACGGCCGCTGCGACACCGAGAGTTGCGGCCACAAGGACCGGTGCCATAGCGTTAGGCAAAATGTGTAGGAAGATTATCCGGAGATCGCCCGCTCCCTGGGCAATCGCGGCCTGGACGTAATCGCGTTCGCGTATGCTGAGGAATTCTGCCCGTACCAGACGGGTCACACCCATCCACGAAGTCACTCCGATGACCACCATTATGTTCCATATGCTGGGTCCGATGAAGGCAATCACAGCCAGGATGAGGAAAAACGTCGGAAAGCACAGCATGATATCCACGAACCGCATCACGACACGGTCGGATAGCCCACCGTAATAGCCGGAAACAGACCCCAGAAGCACCCCGATCAGAGTGGATATTCCGACAGCCACAAAGCCTACACTCAAGGAAACCCCTGAGCCATAGAGGATTCTGGAAAGAACGTCCCGGCCCAGCATGTCCGTCCCCATGTAATGGTCCCACGTGGGAGGGGCAAGGATATGAGCGGTGTCGATACGGTCGGGCGCGTACGGCGCCAGGCTACCGGCAAAGATGGCCACAAAAAAAAGAGCGGCAACAACAAATAACCCTACCATGCCCATCTTGTTCTTAGCGAGGCGGCGAAGGGTATCTCCTAGTAGAGTCATTAGCTATCTTCTCTGGACGAACTGATCGCTTGTTTATCCGAGCGTTTCGGAAATTGGCCCAAATACCGCCGGACGCGGAACCGGCACGGAGGCCCTGCCCCTACTCTTCCTTGAAGAGCGTTTCCTCGTTTATCGTGGTTCTGAAATTCAAGGTGTTTCACCCTCACCCCATCATCACCCTGAGACCCTGATCCTGGGGTCCGCAAGGGAATAGAAGAGGTCTGCCAGCAGGTTCCCCAAGAGTGTCAGAACCGCTCCGATTACCAGAATGCCCATTATGGTCGGGTAATCCCTCATCATTACGGATTGGTAGAAAAGCTGTCCCATTCCGGGAATCGAAAAAATGGTCTCGAAAATGACGCTTCCTCCTATCAGGCCGGGGACGGACAGCCCGAGGAGAGTTATTACAGGCAGCAGGGCGTTTCGCAGCGCGTGTTTGAATATTACCGTGGTCTCGTCGAGTCCCTTTGCGCGGGCTGTGGTGATGTAGTCTTGCCGAATCACTTCCAACATGTTCGATCGCATGTACCGGCTATACCCTGCCAATCCTCCGAAACCGGAAACAAATATCGGCAAAATCAGGTGCTTTGCTATGTCGAGGATTCGTCCGGCAAAAGAGAGGTCCGCGTAATGCAAAGAGCGGAACCCGGAGATGGGGAGCCAGTTAAGTTGCACACCGAAAAGAATCATGAGCAAAAGGGCAAGCCAGAACGTTGGGATGGCAAAACCGAGGAATACGAATACAGTGGTCCCTTTATCAAAGAACGAGTCTTGCTTCACCGCGGACATGACACCTATCGGGATCGCCACGATAAGAATCAAACTCATCGAGAGTGCGTTTATCAGTAGAGTTATGGGAATGCGCTCCAGGATCTTGTCTATAACGGGCCGGTTGTCCGAAGCGAAGGAGCGGCCGAAATCCAGCATCAGCATGTTCCTGAGCCACTTGAGATATTGAACGTGCATAGGTTCGTCGAGCCCGTAATGCGCACGGATTCTCTTGATGGCCTCTTCGTTCATATTCGGATTGAGGTCCGTAATAAGGCTGACAGGATCGCCCGGTGCGACCTTCATGACGGTGAACGATATTATGGTGATCCCCAGCAGCACCGGTATCATAAGCAAGAGACGTTTCAGAAGGTAAAAGCCCATAGGCCCTCACGGTTCGATGTGGTACTTCTGAAGAGGCTTCGGAACATACCATTTTATGAAGTTATACATTATTCCTGCGGCCGCGGGTTCAATCCCGTGAAACCGAGAACTTGTGACCGGCAGGGAATCCTGGACAAAGAGGAAAGTGTACGGCTGATCCTCCGCGATTATCTCTTGGAATTTGTCGTAATACTTCTTTCGCTCCTCAGGGTCGTAAGTGGCAGCGCCGTCATCCAACAGTTGGTCCACTTCCGGGTTTTGATAGGTGATAAAGTTCAGTTGCGTCTCGCCCGTTTTTTTCGAATTCCATATATCGATCTGGCTGGGATCAATCCCGATCCCCCACCCGAGCAAGGTGGCTTCAAAGTTTCTCTTGTTGATGAAGTTCTTGAGGAACGCAGCCCACTCGATCACGCGGATGTGGACCTTTATGCCGACCTTTTTCAGATCGTTCTGGATGATTGTGGCGGCATTTTTGCGAATGTCGTTGCCGTGGTTGGTGAGGATTGTGAATTCAAAGGGTTTTCCATCCTTGTCGAGGATGCCGTCTCCGTCGGTGTCCTTCCATCCCGCTTCCGCGAACATCTGCTTGGCTTTTTCGGGATCGTACGGGAACTTCTTCACGTTATGATTGTACCACATGGTATCAGGTTTGAACGGTGTGTCCGTCACCTTCCCGAGGCCGAACAAAACTCCACTAACTATGCTTTCCCTGTTGATCGCGGTTGTGAGCGCCTGACGCACTTTCTTGTCTTTGAATTTCCAATCCTGAAGATTGTACCCGAGGTAGCTGTATCCAAAGGCCAGATATTTGTATTTGACAAAATTCTCCTTAAACAGTTGCGAATCCGTTTGCCTGGTGTACTGAAGCGGGGTTAGCCCCATTTGGTCCACTCTTCCCGCCTTGAGTTCCAAAAACATGGTTGCCAGGTCAGGTATGGTGCGTGTTAGAACCCGGTCAATGTACGGCCGACCCTCGAAATAGTCATGGTAACTGTCAAGAATTATCTTTTCGCCGGTCTTCCATTCAACGAACTTGTACGGGCCTGTCCCGATCGGGTGTCTCTTCAATGGGCTCTGGGTGACATCCTTGCCTTCCAGCAGATGGCTGGGGTGCATGGCCTGGCCCCAGGAGCCCAGCGCGGGCGCATACGGCTTGTCGTACGTCACCTCGACGGTGTAGTCGTCCAGAACTCGGAATTCCTTCACTTTCAGAAAATCGGTCGCGTATGCTGTCGGCGTCTTTGGATCAACTATCAATTTGTAGGTGTATTCAACGTCCTTGCTGGTAAATGGCGTACCATCCTGCCATTTCACGTCCTTTCTGAGAAAAAATCGGATGGTGAGCTTGTCGTCGGATATGTCCCATTTTTCGGCAAGGTCGCCTTCGAGCTTGATGTCCTTGTCGTATCTCACCAGGCCATTATAGATGAGGCCTGTAATTTCACCGCTGGCGGAATCTGAAACCAGCACAGGAAGCAGAACCGAGGCATCGCCTATGCTTCCACGGATTATCATGTCGCCGTAAGCAGGCTCGTACTGCTTCTTTGCAGCCGGCGGTGTCTGCTGATTGCCCGCGGTGGTTTTCGATTCTTGCGGCGCCTGCCCGCATCCGGTTGTTAGACATAAAGCGGCCAAGGTGACTAATATGGCGATCTCTTTCAATTTCATTTGATCCTTCCGGTTCAACACTCCGAGGGAATATAGTCAAAATAACACCGGGGGGCAAGGGAAAGGAAGGGACCGGAAAATATGGCAACGATTCACTTACCTGCGGAAATTGACGGTTCTGTGTCATTGCGAGGAGTGAAGCGACGAAGCAATCTCAACGGCCAAAGGTAGAGATTGCTTCGCTCCGCTCGCAATGACAATCCTTAGCGCTGTAAGCGAATGGTTGCAAAATAACGGCGGAAACGGCTTGCACCGGTCGAAATGAGTTGGTAAGTTGAAATTCGCCATGTTAAGTCAGGAGATCGACGTTGGACGAAACGCAACTCACTCAGAAACAACGCAAGTGGTTGGAAGCCTCCCGCAAGATAGGTCCCGGAGCCATGACCCGCACCGAAAGGGAGACTTTGGAGAGACTTTATGCAGATATGCTTCCACGAGAACAGCAAGAGCTTAAGGCCTACATAGAGGAACAGTTCAGCAAGAAAGAGCCTGAAGGGCAAGGGGTCGAAGATCCGACGGCGAAAATGGAGCGGAAAGACTGGACGCCCCCTTCCCCTGCCCTGAGGTCGGCGCTGTCAAGGGTCCAGGTCCTCAAGCCCAAAGATGTTAAAGACAAAAGCTGAATTAAATAAACCGCGCAAATTCCAAGGAGTTCCTTATGCTTGACATCGCCTTCATCCGAAGCAATCCCGACTTGATAAAGGAAGGCATACGCAAGAAGCGTATGAAAATGGACGTAGATGAGCTGCTTGCCGTAGACGACGAGCTAAGGAAACTCAAGGCTGAGGCGGAAACGCTCCGCGCGGATCGCAATCGGCTGTCAAAGGAGATCCCGAATCTCAAAGGAGACGAAAAAGACCGGGCAGTGGCGCAGGTCAAGTCTATCCGGCAAGGACTCAGCGAAGTTGAGCCTAATCTCAGAGAGGCAGAGGAACGCTTCGAGCGACTGATGCTCATGGTCCCGAATCCGCCGCTGCCGGAGGTGCCGGAAGGCGAGTCAGACGACGACAACGTAGAGGTGAGGTCCTTCGGCAAGCCCGCGAAATTCGACTTCCAGCCCAAGGATCACCTGGAATTGGCCGAGAGCCTGGATATCGTAGATATGGCCAGGGCGGTCAAATTCGCGGGTGCCCGCATGTACTTCCTGAAGAATGAAGGTGCCCTGCTCGAATTCGCACTTTTCAAATTCACCCTCGATCATCTGTTTTCCAAAGGCTTCCAGCCCATGATCGTGCCTCAACTGGTGAGGCGGGAAGCCATGATAGGAACGGGCTTTTTTCCACTTGGCGAGGAAGACACCTTTTTTGTGGAAAAGGATAACCTGTATTTGATCGGCACATCCGAGGTATCTCTGGTCTCTTACCATATGGACGAAATTCTCAACGAAAAAGACCTTCCTAAGCACTATTGCGGCTATTCGTCTTGCTTCCGCAGGGAAGCCGGGTCTTACGGAAAGGACACTCGAGGCTTTTATCGCCTCCACCAGTTTAACAAAGTGGAACAAGTCATCATTTGTGTGAATGACCCCGAAGTTTCGCGGCAGGAACATATGCTTCTTTTGAATAATGCGGAATCCATCATGCAGGCACTAGGTTTACCGCATCGGGTTGCACTGGCCTGCACCGCGGAAATAGGCCAAGGACAGGTCTTGAAACATGAGATCGAGACGTGGATGCCGAGCCGCCAAAAATACTCGGAGACCCATTCCTGTTCCACTTTGCACGAATTCCAGGCACGAAGGCTGAAAATTCGTTGGCGCGGGAAAAACGGAAAGACTCAATTCTGCCACACTCTGAATAATACCGCGGTCGCGTCGCCAAGAATCCTGATCCCGATCCTGGAGAATTTCCAAAACGAGGACGGAAGCGTTACAATCCCCGAAGTGCTCCGCCCCCTGATGAACGGCATGGAACGTATAGAACCGAAGAAGCAGTGACGCAATTGCGGGGAGGCCCTTTTTGTAAAAAGGGCCTCCCCGCACCCCTCTCCAAAAACTTCTATATCTGTCCGCTGGGCAGCTTCCGCTGGCAGCGGAAGCTGCCCAGCGGACAGATATGAATTCTTTTCATGTGCGAGTCGAAATACTTCCTTGCAGAAAAATTTCCTCCGCAACATCCCGCTATTTAGAGGTGCGGCCAGGTATGCCTAACCGGCATCAAGAATTCGTAGAAGGCACTTGGGGGTGAAGGAAGAAGGGCTATCATGATAACTCTGAAGAAAAATGCAGACAGACGAATTCGAAGAGGCCATCTCTGGGTGTTTTCCAACGAAGTAGGACATCCGCCGGTGTCGGAACTGGAGGCCGGGTCGATTCACGAACTTCGCGATGCAGGCGGTGAGTTTCTCGGTATGGTCTATGCCAATCCGGCCAGTCTGATATGCGCTCGCATCCTGTCCCGCCGCAGAGTGGAAATCGACGCGCTCTTTTTTCGAACCAAGATAGAGTCGGCTCTGGAGCTGAGGAAACGCATCTTTCCTTCAAGAGACTCGTACCGGGTGGTGTTCGGAGAAGGAGACCTCCTGCCGGGCCTGATCGTTGACCGCTACGCCAGGTATTTGGCCGTCCAGAGCCTGACGGCGGGAATAGACGGCCTTATGAACGAAGTGCTGGAAGCCCTCATAGAGGTCCTGTCTCCCGAGGGGATTTATCTGCGAAACGACGCGCCGGTCAGGGCTCTGGAAGGATTACCGCTGGAAAAGAAACTGGCCCATGGATCTGTTCCCGACATGGTCACCATAGCGTCCAACGGATTGAAGTTCCTGGTGGATATTCCCAACGGGCAGAAAACCGGCTTCTATCTGGACCAGGAATCCAACAGATCTCTGGTGAGACAGTATGTTTTCCCGGGCGCACATGTCCTGGATCTCTTTTGCTATACGGCGGCGTGGGGCATAAACGCTGCTGCATCAGGAGCGGATAAGGTCGTCGCGTTGGATTCGTCCCGAGGGGCGCTCAGTTTAGCTGTTTCGAACGCGGCCCTTAACGGCTTGGATCAGAATTTTTATGCCATCAGGGAATCCGCCCTGGAGTTCCTGAAAAAGAGCCGCGACACCTGGGATGTGATCGTCCTCGATCCCCCCGCGTTCATCAAGAGCCGCTCCGGCTTCAAGGAAGGGCAGAAGGGTTATATTGACATCAACCGGAGAGCAATGGGCAAATTGAATCCCGGAGGAGTGATCATTACCTGTTCTTGCTCGCATCATCTCACCTCGCAGGATTTCGAGGAGTTGTTGTTGAGTGCCTCTCGGCAGAGCGGCCGTGACCTGCGAATCCTTGAGGTTCGAGGTCAAGGCCCGGACCACCCGATCCTCCTCTCCATGCCTGAAACCCGGTACCTGAAGGTAATTGCTGCGCAAGCCTTGTGATGCCGGTTTGCGCTGGGTGCCACTGACCTGGGCACCGGGTCAGTGCTGATTTGGACCTATGGCAATTGCCAAAATTGATGTCCGTTGGCCCCCAACGGCCCTCCTGCCATTTCTGCTTTGCTTACCCCGTCGTTCCCGCGAAGGCGGGAACCCAGGGAATCCAGCGAGACGCGGGACTGGATTCCTGCTTCCGCAGGAATGACGGAATGTGGAATCATACCAGTTCGCTATTGTTTTCTTAAAACACGTTATGTGAGCTGTCATTGCGAGAAGCGAAGTCCCGCGTCCGGCGGGAAAGCGATGTCCAAGCGCTGAGATTGCTTCGGGCTTGACGCCCTCGCAATTGTAGATGTTAGATAATTCGTGGACGAGGTATCCTCAGACAGGGGTAATAAGTCCATGAGAATCAACAGCCAAGATCAGACGATAAAGAGGAACTACATCCAGAAG